>JAPPJC010000049.1:31598-112611 GCA_028820455.1 Acidimicrobiaceae bacterium | reverse complement strand
CAAAACAACCACAACCACACCAACAGCAAAAACATTCACGACAGCTTCTAAGAGTATGTCCTTGGCTTTGGAGAACTCCACCCAGCGAGCTCGAGCCTCCAGATCCATGGGGGATAGTTTCCAACGCTTCACAGGATCTGTGATCCGGCTTTGGAATCGCCGTTCTTGCTCGGTGTCGCTCACCGAGAACCAGTATTTGATCAGAATGATCCCCGATCTCACCAGCATACGCTCGAACTCCGGGCACGACCTCAAGAACTCCTGATACTCTTCGCGGGTGCAAAAACCCATCACAGGTTCAACGAGACCCCGGTTGTACCAGCTGCGGTCGAATAGTACCATCTCACCGGCCGCGGGAAGTTCTTTGACATATCGTTGGAACCACCATTGGGTTTTTTCGCGGTCGCTTGGAGTTCCCAGTGCCACCACCCGCACCACCCGTGGATTGAGCCGTTCAGTGATCCTCTTGATCACTCCACCTTTCCCGGCGGCATCACGGCCTTCGAAAATCACCACGACTTTAAGACCCTTATGTTTAATCCAACGTTGCAAACGTGCTAGCTCCTCCTGCAAGCGTGCTAATTCCCGCGCGTAGTGTCCGCGTTTCAGCTTCTTGCGGCTCCCAGGTTTGTGTTCATTCAGTTTTGAGACTTCTGACAGTTCAATGTTCATGCATTCAAATGTTATCTGCTATCTCCACACATGAAGCTGCCAACCGGAGTCGAGTGATCGTCCAAGCCGGATGCCATTGATCTGCTTGAACCGTCCGACAAGGCGGGTTGCAGGAATGGTTCAGTGATTGTTTATACTGGCTATTGATTGTTTATTCTGGCTATAGTATGTGAAAGTAGTTTGAAAATGTATCAGGATGAGTTTTTGCATTGAAATTTCTGCGCACGAGTATTTTGTTTGGCGGAGGTGCTGCGATTGTTGTGGTGATGATAGTCATCGCAAGCAGCTGCGGGTCTGACAACACTTCAAACGAACAAGATGAGCAGTCCGATATCAACGGAAGCACTGCCGGTATCAACGGTGAAGCCAACGAAGTCTCCGCTGAATCCGGTCATACATCTATTCCGAACAAAGAAACAGGAATTCCTCTTACAGAAGTACTGTCCGCCGGTTATGAACATTCATGCAGGCTACACCCGGATCACACTATCACTTGTTGGGGCAACAACGACGGGTTGGGTGATACTCCCGAGGGAACCTTCACCGCAATCGCCACCGGTGGCGAGCATGCTTGTGGGTTGCATATCGACAAGACCATCGCATGTTGGGGCGACAACGATGTCTACGGGCAAGCCACCGCTCCCGAAGGGACTTTCACAGCAATAACCGCCGGTGGTCGGCACTCTTGTGGGTTACGCACCGACTCCACCATCACATGCTGGGGCGACAACGATTGGGGAAAAGCCACCGCTCCCGAGGGAACCTTCACAGCAATAACCGCCGGTGTCGCGCATGCTTGTGGGTTACACACTGATGCCACTATCGCATGTTGGGGTGAAAACGACGGGTTGGGTGATACTCCCGAGGGAACCTTCACCGCAATCGCCACCGGTGGCGAGCATGCTTGTGGGTTGCATATCGACAAGACCATCGCATGTTGGGGCGACAACGATGTCTACGGGCAAGCCACCGCTCCCGAAGGGACTTTCACAGCAATAACCGCCGGTGGTCGGCACTCTTGTGGGTTACGCACCGACTCCACCATCACATGCTGGGGCGACTTGGAAGCAATGGGAGTACTGGGAGACGACAAAAATAAAATGGCTGATCCTCCCGAGGGAACCTTCACCGCAATCACCAGCGGCAGAGATCATGCGTGCGGATTACGGCCCGACGGCACCGCCACATGCTGGGGTACCTACTATTCTGGAAAAGCGACTGATCCTCCCGAGGGAACCTTCACCGCAATCACCGCCGGTGAAGACTATTCGTGCGGATTACGGCCCGACGGCACCGCCACATGCTGGGGTACCTACTATTCCTATTCTTCCAGTAAAGAGATCGACATGATCGACATGATTGCAGCTGAGGGAACTTTCACAGCAGTCTCCGCCGGTTACAGCTATGCCTGCGGATTGCGCACTGACGGCACCATCACATGCTGGGGTGAAAACAACGGGCTGAGTGACACTCCTGAGGGAACTTTCACAGCAGTCTCCGCCGGTTACAGCTATGCCTGCGGATTGCGCACTGACGGCACCATCACATGCTGGGGTCCTGACTTTGCTGCATCACCGGACTTTGTTCAGTGGATGTAAGCATGATCGTCGCACCCAAGTCGGACACAACTCACTGCGTTGGCAATCTCTCAACTTCCACGTAGCGTAGGATCACCGGGACAGCACTTTTTGTCGGTGGTTGCGCAGTGGTAGTGTTGGCGGTGGGGTTCGGTCTTGGGACGTGTTCGGATCGTTTGTTGGTAGTGAGCTAGCCCGCGCCTCGTTAGCGTTCCAACCATCCAAGCCGCACCGCTAGTCGCTCAACGGTTGAGCACCATTCGATATAAGTCCATACGGAAAGGTAAAAACACTGAAGGGCTCCACTATGTAATTGTGTTCTCGAAGTTGACAGCTAGCTACCAATGCTTTATAATAAGTCTTATTGTGTTCAAATTATTTTCAATATATATGCTTATGGCAGATATTGGAACATTTGACGCATCACCGCCTTTGCGGGAAATCGGTGCATTTCGCGCAGGCAAGGATGTAGAGGTACACTTTTGCTCGCGGGAACCTCGTCGTGTGTTCCTTGCAGGCAAGGATGTAGAATTGAGGGGGGGGGATTCAATGAGTTTGGTAAGAGGTGGATCATGCCGTTAGAAGTGATTCGTGGAGAGAGCCGAAACCGGCTTGTCGCTCAGAAGCTAGTCACACAAGTTGAAGCATGTGTGGAAGAGGGCACCCTGTACTTGGGATATCCTATTCTTGCTACTGCTGACGAGCGTGTTGAGATCGACGCCCTACTTGCGAGCCAAAGTCACGGTCTCGTCGCATTCTTACTCGCAGACTCAACACCAAACTGCAATGATAAGTGGCAAGAAGTCATTGGCGAACAAGACCGTTTATTCAACGTTCTCGACAGCTATCTGAGCCGACATCAAGGCCTCCGGATAGGGAGGAAACTGGCTGTCACTCCAGCGACTGCAACTGTGTTCCCGGCACCACCAACAAGCGAGCGGCTAGAGAATTCAGATGGCTTCTATGGGACCTTCGATGAAATCGGCAGCTGGATTAAGAGCCTTCGTTCAATCGATTCCTCTGTCCAGTTCAGTCTTCAAGCTGCTCTTCAAAGAGTGGCGACCATCAAACCAGCAAAGAAACGGATATCCGTCACCCAAAACAACTCACGGGGTGCTATCTTGAAGAAGATTGAGCGCGAGATCGCCAACCTCGATCATTGGCAGAAAGCTGCAGCTATTGAAAGCCCTGAAGGTCATCAGAGAATCCGTGGTCTTGCAGGTTCAGGCAAAACGATCGTGCTCGCACTAAAAGCCGCCTATTGGCATTCACAGCATCCCGACTGGCAAATCGCTGTGACATTTCACTCTCGTTCGCTCTACCAACAAATGGAGGACCTGATAACCCGATTCGCTTTTGAGCACACAAACGACACACCAGATTATGACCAGCTCAAGATCATGCATTCTTGGGGATCACGAAATCGCCCGGGAGTTTATAGCACCATCGCTGACATTCTCGGAGCAACACCGCGAGACTGGTCATACGCCAGGGGCAAATACGGCACAGATAAAGCGTTTGCCGGCATATGTCGAGAACTTCTGCCAATAGCCCAAGTGAGGCAAGTCGAACCAGTTTTTGATGCAGTTCTAATTGATGAAGCGCAGGATCTGCCGTCCGAGTTCTTTCAACTGATAAGCCTATTCACGAAACATCCCAAGCGTATAGTCTGGGCCTATGACGAGCTTCAGAGACTATCAGAATCGGCTATGCCCACAACAAAGGAACTCTTTGGGACTGTCTCTGGCGATATGGGTAGCATCAACCTCAACAATTCTGGGGATGAGCCTCGCCGAGATATTACATTGCCGGTTTGTTATCGCAACACGCCTTGGGCTCTTGCTACTGCACATGCTATTGGTATCGGTGTTTATCGCGAGGAAGGTTTGCTCCAACATCCCGACAACCCAGAACTTTGGCGCGATGTCGGCTATAGCAAGGTGGACGGTGACCTTATTCAAGGCTCAAATGTAACGTTAGAGCGATCAGATAGCAGTTACCCGCAGTACCTCTCGGAACTCCTTGATCCTAACGATGCGGTTATCGTCAAATGCTTCGAGGAGCAAGCCCAACAGGATGCTTGGGTAGCCGATGAGATCCGCAAGAATCTCGCTGATGAGGAACTTGAACACGACGACATCCTGATTGTACTTCCTGATCCTTATCAGGCTCGGTCACGTGCTATGTCTCTTGGACAGCATCTGAGATGCCATGATATCGATTTCCATCTTGTTGGTGTCAACACAAGCGTGGATGAGGTATTCAAAAAAGATTCCGTAGTAATAACTCATATCTTTCGGGCAAAAGGTAATGAAGCCCCAATGGTCTACGCAATAGACAGTCAGCAAGCAGCCGGGGGCTCAAATGCCGTCACACGCAGAAACAGTTTGTTCACAGCCATAACACGCAGCCGTGCATGGGTGCGTGTAGTGGGCTGGGGTGATCGGATGAGATTGATCGAGAAAGAAATCGCAACGATTCACAGATCCGGATTTCGACTCAAATTCACGATTCCGACAGCAGATGAACTAGCAGAGCTACGCAATTTACGCTACGATCGCTCTGACGAGATTGAGGCATCTCTCCAACAGGCCACTCAAGGTCTGTCAGCATTCTTCGAAGCTTACGAGCGTGGTGAACTCAGCTTGGACGACCTTCCTCCAGCTATACGAACAAAGCTCGTACAAAGCGTGCAGAGAGCATATCGCGATGCCTACCGTTAGGAACATTTGCGATCAGATACAAAACGCGTTTACTTATCTTGATGATGCGAAACTGACCATATTCACCAACGGGATTTCTCGGAACAACGCAAGAGTGACATGGCATGGCCCACAGGACGAAGACTTTCTTGATAACTCTCAGCACCCCAACATCGAACAGTACATAACGTGGTTGAAGTCAAACAACTACTTGAGTTTGCTGTTTGATGGCAGCCTCATCCAAGTCACATATGATTTGCGGAACGGTGAGGTCGTAGGACATCGGCTCAACTATTTTCCTTGCCCCTACGAGATAGACCTCATCCTGTTCAAGCGCAATAAACCGCCAGCCGATGTTGTCGATGATTGCCGTAACGCAGGAAATATGCCGATATTGCGTTCACCGGTTCGTTTCGATTTCGACCTAGATACTGCAAGACCAGGGCATCCCGCTAGTCATATGACCATGAACAGTGTGGACTGCCGCATAGCGTGTGTCGCACCGCTGCATGTGCTTCGTTTTCTGGACTTCGTCTTCGGTCATTTCTATCCCGAATTCCATACGGCACATGGGCAGTTTTTCGCCACAGCTAATTCGCGGCACATCGGTCAGGCGTGTCTTGTGGATCAAGACCGTCGTAGTATTCATCTTTCATGGGATGTCCACGCGACAGCCACTGGTGGGACCCTTGGACGATAAGAACTATCAATCGCTAAATCGCTCAAAACCATGATGATCTCAGCCCGCAATTCACGTTCGCTCAGAGTCTCACCGAAGCCACTGCTGCTGTACAGGATTCCGACGAATCCATCCAGCAGGATCAGGCTGAACCTGCATCGAAACTCAATGAGGACAGTTACTCCTTCAACAATTCATCGAATGGAATATCAGGGTTTGCGGTTGGGTCGAGTGGCTCAGTGGATATCACCCGCATTTTCGGTTGCTCGGGTTGGGAAAAATCTATCTCCAGGATCGAACGCTGATTGATAGTGAGCATGGATGCATCTTCTGTGCGATCCAACCGTGATACCTCGACTAGGCCATCTCGTACGGAGATCTGCTCTATGACAACACGGTCACCAACGACTAAAGCAGCTCCTGACTCCAGCTTGCCGTTGGTGTTGTATACAGGTACGAGCAGGTGGAATGTCCCGGTGCCAGCCGTCCGCGCAATAATATAAGCCACGGCGTCGTTGTCACCGTCCCCGTCTAGATCGCCCTGTGCCATCCGGTCTTGCAGTTCGTAGAGATCTTGCGATGCCTCACCATAGGTTCTTGTGGCTTTACCGTTTTGAAGCTGGATAGGGCCAGGTGGGCTATCGTCGGTGAACTCAACGATAACAGCCAGATCCATAAGGTCATCAAGAGTGATTTCATCGTCCTGTTCTAACGGCTCGGGATCGGATGGCTCAACTGCCGATGCCGGTTCGGTTGATCTCGGCTCGGATTCGGGATCGGATGGCTCATCGCTGCATCCTGTACTGGCTGACAGTAGCAAAACACCAGCAAGTAAGCAGATATAAGCCGGAATCTTCAGACTTAGGATTTTATGCTCAGACATTTCCGTATCCCAATCCCTATATTAATGATTACTATCAATATAGTATACAGTGAATTCTCCTGGATCGCTGTCCTGATCCCGCATTGTGGGGATAACAACACTTAATCAGGTGTTCGGCCATTAATCACGTCAAAGCTCCGACTCTATCGTCGGGTGCACAGCGCATGGCCACGGACCGCAGTGTGTTGCCAATTAACCGTAGTACTAGGTCGTAACGGTTTACTGAGATCATGCCCAACCCTGTGATCAGAGCGTTCGAATGCAGCGGTGTTTCAAGCCAACCAGCGATACCGTTGATGTGGTAATCACGTTCTGCGATCCGGCATAAAGCAACCAGAGTAGCTACTTTCTTGCGGTTCCCACCAGTCGCCGGTACTCCCATCCTACACTTCCGCAGAGTAGGCACCGACACCGTGGAGATTCACCTGGATGAAGCTATGCGGTGGAATCGCCGGTAAGTAGGTGGTGAAACTACTGGCAGATATATGGTAAAATTACTAATAGACGGGTGGTAAAATTACCAGTAGCTGATGATAGACTCTTGTGAACAGCTTTTTTCATTAGAGGATGTTTGCATGGTCGAGCATGTGGTCGTGAAGCGAAAGATCGAGCCGGTTCTGCGTCGTGCTCTCGGTACGTTCCGGGTTGTGGTTCTGCAAGGTCCACGGCAGTCGGGTAAGACAACACTGGCGCGGCGGATGGTGGGTGGTGGCACGTTTTTGAGTCTTGACGAGCCGACGTTGCTGGCATTGGCTCTTGACGATCCGGTCGGTTTTCTGCACGACCGGCCGCGGCCCGTGGTGATCGATGAAGTGCAACGTGGCGGCGATGAACTGGTGCGGGCTGTTAAACTCGCTGTCGATTCGGATCCCTCGTCTGGGGCGTTCTTGTTGACAGGTTCGACTAGTTTCCTTACCGTGCCCGTGCTATCGGAATCTCTCGCAGGACGGGCAGTGTTCTTCGAGCTCGCTCCCTTCTCACAGGTAGAGATCGAAGACACAGCCGATGGGCTTTTGAAACGCCTGCTCAGCATGACCCATGAAGACCATGCCGGTTTGCCGCGAACACCGAAAATCGAGCTGACCAGAAACCAGTATGCGCAGCGGGTCTGCCGGGGTGGATACCCCGAAGCGGTCGGCTTGAACAACACCGACCGGTGGTTGTGGTTCAACTCATACGTCCACACCACTGTGACCCGCGACATCGTTGAACTCACCGGAGCGCGGCGTTACACCGAACTACCACGCTTACTGCGAGCAGCAGCAGCGCGCACTTCAAGTGAGTTGATAAAACAGGAACTGCACCGCGATCTTGAGTTCGGTAGCATCGACACCACCAACGACTACCTGTCATACCTGGAGATGACCTACCTCATAGCCCTGCTACCAGGCTGGGCAACCGGTACCGCGACCCGCGCCAAACGCCGGGCTAAGCTTCATGTCACCGACACCGGTTTAGCCACAGCAATACTCGGAGTCACCGCCGAGTCGCTCAATACCCCCGAATCAGCTACCCGTGGGCCGTTGTTCGAATCGTTCGTGGTCAACGAATTACGCCGTCAGGCATCAGCCCTCACCACGGGTTTGCGCTTCTACCACTACCACGATTCCCGCGGTCGTGAGATCGATCTGCTGATCGAACGCCCCGACGGGCGTATCATCGCGGTTGAAGTCAAAGCCTCCCTCACTGTACGTCCCGCTGACGCCAAGTGGCTGGTATGGCTGAGAGACCTCATCGGAGACCGGTTCGACACGGGTCTCATCCTCCACGCCGGATCGCACCGCCTCAAACCCTCAGACCGGATCCTAGCCCTACCACTATCATGTCTATGGCAACCCCAACCATTTCAAGGAGTGGCCGATTGCCCACTTCAATGAGGAGTTGGACAGTTGCCTAGCCAAACACTCACCAGGTTGTGTGATGCATCATCACCACAGCAACTGGTTGAATCGCTTGAAGCACTTGAAATCGATGATCTGGACTGGGCTGGTGATTTGCAACAGATCAGCGATGCTTGGAGATCGTTCATAGATCGAACACCGCAGAGCGCGAGGTCTTTCACCGAGTTCAGGTATCACATAGTAAGGTATCAGAGAGGGAATCCCCTTGATCTTGGTGTTCGTCTTCTAACAGTTCACAAGGCGCAGGGTAGTGAGTTCAAGAGTGTCGCCGTGGTAGCATGCAACGACGGCCAGTTCCCCGACTTCAGGGCATATGACTCCGAAGCCTTGGCAGAAGAATACGAACTTTCTACGTAGCTGTTTCACGCCCATCCCGTATGCTGATGATCAGCCGTTCAACAATTCGGGACACGAGATTAGGCCCCGACCCACACAACCCTCCCGTTTCCTTGATCTCATCACAGGAATCTTGATCTCATCACAGGAATATAGACCTCGTCACGGGGGACACAGACCACGTTGAAACCACCAAGTTGAACAGTGTGCATACCGACGAAACACCGATGAGCTGTCACAGTTGAATCCTGGGCTGCCAAGATCGTTGATTGGCCGGTTGCACAGGGACGGTGTTAAGTCAAAGCGGGTTGTGCCAACGCAACCTGGAAAACGGGCGAAGTCGCTGTCGTTGGAGTGGACTTCGGCTTGGTGTTCGATCCCTCACGCTCGAGCCTATCCCTGGCGGATGGGTTGCTTAGCTTCCGATGTAGAGTAGTCAGCTCAGTCGAAGACGACTCTCTCGCGTATCCAAGCTGCGAGTGTTTGTTCGTTGATTTCACCAGCCGCGACTGCGATCATCGTCTTTTCCGCATCATCGATATCAGGAGGATCTGGATCCCAGCGGCCTCGGTTAAGATCGATGAACATCACGAGAGAAACCCACGCGGCGCGTTTGTTACCATCAGGAAGTGGGTGGTTGCGGGCTAAACACCAACACAAGACGGCTGCTTTGTCGACGATGTCGGGGTAGAAATCATCACCACCAAAAGAGGCCATAGGAGCGTGAAGGGCAGAGTCCGCGAGTTCTATGCGGCTTGGACTCTGACAGGATATCGGCAGGGATGCCTGTGACTTGTTCGGCAAGCCACAGGTACTCGGCTAAGCCGAGGTATCTCGTCACCGAGCCAGGCGTTCCAACAGCTCCCGGTCGCGTTGTATCAGCCTCGTTGCTCTGGATGTGAAATCGTCGTCGGCTCTCACCCGGTCGATCTCTGCACGCAGCGAATCAATGATGAGCTGGTTCATGCTCGAATCTTGCACGCGGGCTACCGCCTCAGCTTCTCGGGCTAAATCGTCTGGAAGACGCACAGTCGTCTGCTTGCTCATAGTATCATGATATCATCATATCATGAGTTTCACGACACAGTCCCACGGGTTGTGCAAATACTAACCGCAAAACCGAGAGGTAGTGGGATAGTTTCCATTGTGTGGAACGTCGTGTCGCACCTATCGTCTAGACTGCTGATGTGCTTACGTTACGACAGCTTGAGCGGCATCTGTTTACGGCGGCGGATATTCTGCGGGGTAAAATGGACGCCTCCGAGTTCAAGGAGTACATTTTCGGAGTGCTGTTCTTGAAGAGAGCCAGCGACGTGTTCGATGAGGAACGTCAGCGGCTCATAGAGCGTGAGATGACCAGAGGACGTTCGCGTGAGCAGGCCGAGCGACGGGCCTGCGACTGCGACTTCATAAGGGCTCGCTACTGGGGCGCGGCCATGTTTTCAGTATTTCATAAAGCAGATTTCGCCCGCGATTTTGGATGGCGTCGTCTGACCATTCCTGTGTTTTCTGCACATCTTGAGTTATGTACAAGCCTGGGTGTTCACTGAATGCTTCACGTTTCACGTGCCACGGGCCATTCGAGATAAAGGCATTGAGTTTTCCAGTCAGCAGAGTGAGATTGCCCAGCGTATCGACTAGGAGATTGCGTCGTGCAAGCCCATTTTCGTGATTCGTGCCATCTGGTGGTGGCCAATTATCATGCCATGCTCGGGGCATTACGTGTTCGACAGTCCGTTTCTCCAGGTCTTCTGCAACGGATTGGGAGTATGGATCTTTCCGACGTTCCTGTTCTTCCAAGGCAGCGAGAATCATCCGGATCTTGTCAACACCCACACGACCATACATCGGCTGTTCGAGTACTGCCTGTTCAACTTCATCATCAGTCGGCCAACGTAGAGTACCTTGCATATCTGTGAGTGTACTTGTGAGTGTATGAAGTATCTGCTTATCGTCAACTTCACGAACACGCCCCAGGAGTGTAACGCTCAGGCGATTCAAACCAGCGGTATTAATCCGACACATCGCCCTTCGCACGAGAAAACTCTCTATGTGACCGACAATGCGCACAAGTTCCTCTTCAGGCAGTCCGTGATCACGTTGTGCAAACAGCCATAGCACTAGAGGACTCATTCCACCCAGCCCGCATCTCCAACTGCGCCGGAAGAAACCACCGAAAGCTGGATGACCGTCCTGTGCATACTCATACCACCCGTGATAGATCTTACTGTATCGATTGATTTCACCAGCTATCGTTTGTATTGAGTATTCAGCAGAGGACTGGCTCTGTTCTCTCACGTATTCCACAAATTCGGGATACACGCGGCTTGATCTTATTTCTTTTGTTAAGGCTGATGCCAACCAGTAGTTGAGGAAGATATCCAGTTGAGTACGGATCAGAGCACCCTGCCGTACTTCCAAGCTCCACCATGGATCAAGAAACTGTCCCCAAACCTTATCGTGAAGCTCCTCCGCGCTGCCCTGCCGTCCTTCCTTCTCCGCTGTGTAGAGTATGTAATTCTTGATCAGATCAGCAGGCGACAGAGGCGTACCGCGCGCGTTCAACACTTCGAATATGATATTGGAGTCATCATCAACCGCCAGATCGATCGTCACGAATTCGAATAGTCCGAGCAGAGTCGTCTCAAGAGCGTGAGCCTTCTTTTCAACGGTCACAGTGTCGTCCGCATCAAAATCAGAGTTCAACCACTCTTCTATTCGATCGCGGAAGTAACCGTGTGCAACGCATATCCCAGAGGGTGTGCTATCGGATCCTTCATCACCTTTGGTCATGGCATACCGGAAGGCATCCCTGTCACTGCGTGCTGGCCAAAGCTTGAATCGATCCGTGCCTTCCACGAACCGATTGCCCACCAGTTGTTCCAGATTCTTCGCTCTTCTGTCTCCCAAGGTTCCTCCGATGACATCTCGCGCTGCATCCAAGATGAGTTGAGCTGTGGTAATGCGCTGCTGACCGTCGATGATGTCGCACTTCTGCGTATCCGCTATGGTCCCCTGCTTCTGCTGGAGCACTACAGCACCCATGAAATGCCTTCGCGTGCGCTGCTGTGCCTTGGCTCTATCATTATCTAACTTTTTGAGCTTTTTAAGGTATTCTTCAGCAGTTTCCTGAATGTCCTCCCAGAGTACTTCCCACTGGTTCTCAAGCGTCCAAACATACTCACGCTGAAAGATTGGAACTTGATACTGCACATCTTTTTGGAACAGTTCTTTGAAAGTAACAATATCAACTTTCATATTAAATCACATTATACCTTTAAACATTACTCGATAAGTCAACAACAGCGAATACGACATTGACTACCTATTATGAGCTTGCATCTATTATCCACTTAATCAATGATGCTACTGTACCGGCTTCCTATGACACAGGGAACCGGACACACAAAGCGGCTCTTAGCGAAAACGTGGGATTGATGATGGGTATGGGGTGTGAGTGTGGGTGGAGCTCTGCTGGAATTGGTGTGACCAGTATTGTTGACGTTGCCTGTGTTGACTGATCACAGGATAGCTTCGACGCGGAGCACTCGTAGTGCTAAGTGTGATAACCGTAGACGTTGTATCTGGGTGGATAGGATTGCGAGGATAGTTTCCGTTGTGTGGAACGTTGTGTCGCACCTATCGTCTAGACTGCTGATGTGCTTACGTTACGACAGCTTGAGCGGCATCTGTTTACGGCGGCGGATATTCTGCGGGGTAAAATGGACGCCTCCGAGTTCAAGGAGTACATTTTCGGAGTGCTGTTCTTGAAGAGAGCCAGCGACGTGTTCGATGAGGAACGTCAGCGGCTCATAGAGCGTGAGATGGCCAGAGGACGTTCGCGTGAGCAGGCCGAGCGACGGGCCTGCGACCGGGACTTCTACAATGAGGCGTTTTTCGTGCCCGAGCAGGCCCGGTGGGAGTATCTGCAGAACGAGCTGCACAGACAAGTAGGGGATGGACTCAATAAGGCTCTTAGTGGGTTGGAGCAGGAGAACCCGCCGTTGGAGGGGGTGTTGCAGCATATAGACTTCAACCGGCGGGTCGGCACCACCACCGTGTCGGACAAGAAGTGGCGCAACCTTATCGACCATTTCTCGCGCTACCGGCTGCGCAACTCCGATTTCGAGTTCCCTGACCTATTGGGCGCGGCCTACGAGTATCTGATCCGCGACTTCGCGGATTCTGCGGGTAAGAAGGGCGGCGAGTTTTACACTCCTAGGCCGGTGGTGCAGCTGATGGTGCGCCTGCTCGACCCGCAGGAGGGTATGAGTATCTACGACCCATGTTCGGGGTCGGGCGGTATGCTGATCTACGCCCGTAACCATGTGGCCGACAACGGCGGCGACCCGAACAATCTGGAACTGGCCGGGCAGGAGAACAATGGTACTACCTGGTCGATTTCGAAGATGAACATGCTGTTGCACGGCATATACGATGCCGACCTGCGCAACAATGACACCCTCGCCAGTCCCGAGCACGTCAGCGGTGGCGAGCTGAAGCGTTTCGACCGGGTGATCACCAATCCGCCGTTCAGTCAGAACTACGACAAGGCGTCGCTCACCCACCCCGAGCGGTTCCGTTACGGCTACACCCCCGAAGGCGGCAAGAAGGCCGATCTGATGTTCCTGCAGCACATGCTGGCCGTGCTCAAACCCGAAGACGGCGACAAACCCGGCGGCATCGTCGCCACTGTCATGCCCCACGGCGTGCTGTTCCGTGGCGGCACGGAAGGTGAGATCCGCCGTAAGATCATCGAGGCTGATCTGCTCGACACCGTGATCGGTCTAGCTCCGAACCTGTTCTACGGCACCGGCATCCCCGCTGCCATCCTGATCCTGCGGGCACCCGGCTCCAAACCGCCCAGTCGTCGGGGCAGAGTGCTGTTCATCAACGCCGACCGTGACTACTACGCAGGCCGGGCTCAGAACCACCTACGCCCCCGTGACGAAGAGAAGATCACCGCCGCCTACCACAGCTTCACCGACGTAGACAGCTTCGCCAGAGTCGTCACCATAGAAGAGCTAGCCGAAAACGATTTCAACTGCAACATCCGACGCTACGCCGACAACTCGCCACCACCCGAACCCCACGACGTGCGAGCCCACCTCCACGGCGGCGTGCCAGTAGCCGAAATCAACGCCGCCAAGGAGCTCCACGACCAGGCAGGCCTCGATGCCGCTCTCCTGTTCACTGACCGGGGTGACGGCTACGCCGACTGGTGCCACCATAACGTCACATCACCACAAGAACGTGAAGCCGCACACAGCATCATAAGCGATGCAGTGTCCCAGCGGGCCGCGGTCAGCCCCTGGCCCCAATGGTGGAACGATACGGTAGAGCCGATGCTGCAAAACCTGCCCGGACGCGACAGCCTCGCCGGAGTACGCCAGGAGCTCGTAGAAAAGTTCACAGACCGCATGACGGCAGATGGCATGGACCGCTTCGAAGCCGCTGGCATATCCGCTACCTGGTGGCAAGAAAGCTTCTACGAACTCAAAACGGCGGTCAGTAGAGGATGGAAAGCAGTGATTGAAGCCTGGCTGACCACCGCTGAAACCAGCCAAGACGACAAGAACGCTCCGGCCCTAGCCGATCAGGCTGTTGTGAAACTCCTAGCCGGTCCGCAGCTCGCATCCAGGTCGGAGTTGGCCGCCACACTAGCCGACCTCAACACCAGAATCAAAGCAGCCACAGCAGTGAACAACGACGACGGTGCTGCTGACACTAACGTTCTGAGCCCTACCAAGATCAAACAGATGAAGTCAGAGTCCCGTTTACTCAAGACGAGAGTCCGAACGTTGGATATCTCACTTCTCGACGCAGCTCGTGATGCTCTCGGTGCCATGGAAGAAGCAGATGCCCCGACAGAGGCGATCGGCGTGCTCAGAGGCCGTATCGAAAAGCTCGTAGACGATCACTTCGCAGAGATCCAACGCAAAACCGACGCTTGGTACAACAACCTAATCGACAAGTACGGCACAACTCTGGGAGAATTCGAAGCTGAACGAGATGCTGCTACTGCCCGACTCCAGGAACATCTCGAGAGGCTGGGTTATGGGTGAGTGGGAACAACAGCCTTTGGGTCAGCTGTTTGAGGTTCAACTCGGCAAGATGCTTAGTAATGGTTCCAATAATGGGCCACAATATCAGTACCTCGCAAACCGGAACGTTCAATGGGGAAAAATAGTCATTGATGACCTTGGAACAATGAACTTTAGTGGTATAGAACGCAAGTGCTATAGGTTACAACCGGGAGACTTGCTTATCTGTGAAGGAGGCGAGGTAGGAAGAGCAGCCTTGTGGTCTGGTGAGTTGTCTAATTGTTATTTTCAGAATGCTATCCATCGTCTGCGTCCTATTGCCAAGGTGAGCGCGCTCTTCATGCGATATTATTTTGAATATGCCGCACGTCGCGGTCTGCTCCGAGCCTTAACGGGGCAGACAAGTATCGGTCATCTACCTAGAGCGAACTTAGTACGCTGGCACGTACCAGTACCACCCCTAGACGAACAGCAACGTATCGCAGAAATTCTCGACACGTTTGACGAAACCATTCGGACTACTGAGTATGTCATCACCAAACTGCAAGTCGTCTCAAGTGCCGTCCAGGAACAGCTTGTGCTGAGCTCAACTGGCCCAGCAATTGATCTGGCAGCTGTCGCAATTCTTAAGGGTGGACATGGATTTCCCGAGGATATGCAAGGGAACCAGACAGGATCCGTCCCATTTTATAAGGTAAGCGATATGAATGCATCTGGCAACAGAAAGTTCATGCGAGACGCGAACAACTATGTCGAACGTGAGGTCGCTGTAAGATATGGATGGAGACTTCTTCCACCCGGTTCGGTCATATTCGCGAAAGTTGGTGCTGCTTTACTCGGCAACAAACGTAGAATATTGACAGTTGACTCAATCGTAGACAATAACATGATGGCGGCCATTCCAACGTCGCTTGTCTCGACTGAATGGTTATATCGCTGGTTGCAGCTTGTTGATTTCAAGAACTTTGTCCAAATCGGAGCATTACCATCCGTGAATCAAAAGCTAATTGGGGAGCTTAAGCTCCATCTCCCATCACTAGAAGAACAACAACGTAGTGCAGAGATCCTCGACACAGCTGACGATGCAATCCAGGCCACCCAGCAGCAACTAGACAAGCTCCAGAAACTCCGCGCTGGCCTCGCAGACGACCTCCTTTCCGGCCGGGTGAGGACGGTCGCGGCATGACATCAGACCCTGAGAAGGGGCGGGCGGAGCAGCCGTTGTGGAGCAGTTGCTCTGCTGGATTAGGAAGACGTTGCTCGCTGTGATAACCGTGGACATTGTATCTGGGTTGTAGTAGGGTGAGCCATCCAGTGCGAGAATGTGACGTAGGAGCTCATAGAAGAAGTTCACCGCAGTCACAGAGTCCTCCATAAAGATATGAGAGCCATCTATCGGGGATTATAGGGTTAGGTTGACGGGGTGTTGTGGGGGTTGCGTGTTTGGGTTTGCGGGTTGTGGTTTCGTGTATTTTTCGACTCCTGGATGCGCGGTGGTGTTTTCTGCTGCGTTGTGACGGTCTCGGTGTCGAATATCATCGGATACACGCTACCTGAGTCGTTGAATGGCGGTTCCAGATGGTTCAAGTCCGCTTTCACCCCTTTCATCGGACAGTTCGTCTGTTGTGGCTTTGCAATCAGAACGGTATAGTCGTTTCATGCTACCAGCTCCGCGTACGTGAGGCGTTTACCGATCATGCCCCGAGCTAATGTTGACATTTGATCCACCGTATCCGGCGGCCGCAGGTTGTGGCGGCTGGCGAACTCGCCCACGTACCTGTGCAGGTGCTTGCGGCTGATGTGATGGTACACTCCCTGGTAAGCGCGCTTGAGCATAGCCCAGAAGCTCTCGATACCGTTGGTGTGCGCCATTCCTCTCACGTATTCTCCTACGCTGTGGTTCACGACAACGCGATTATAACCGCTGTAAGCGTGCGTCCCATCCGTCATCAACAATGCCCTGCTCCCGACGTGGGTGTCCACGAACCCGCATAGCGTGGAAGCCGTGGTATCGGGCACACTAGCAGCAGCCACACGTCCCGTGCTGCGTTCTCTCGCTCCGACTACGGTTGCCTTGCCACTCGGGCCGCGCTTACCGCTGCGCTGCGACTGGTGCTTGTTGCGTTCTCTCCCACCGAAGTGCGTCTCGTCGACTTCGACTATACCACTGAACAGGGGGTCGTCGTTTTTGAAGGCCTTGCGTATCCTGTGCAGCATATGCCAAGCAGTGCTCTGGGCCACATCGATGTCGCGGTGTAGCTTCATGGAGCTCACACCTTTGAGGCTAGTCACCTCTAAATACACGGCATACACCCATTTCAGCAGGGGCAGCCTCGACGATTCCAGCACCGTGTTCGTCCTGACACTGAAATAGGAACGGCAAGCACCGCACCAGTAAGGCATCTTAGCGTGACTCGCCTCGCAAGTCTTGCCACTACCACAACGTGGGCAGATTCTACCATCCGGCCAGATACTACCTTCAAACCATTCCGAGCGGCTCGCTCATCGGGAAACATGACCGCCAACCGTAACAGACTGATCCCACCCCTATACGATTTTCCTGGTGAATTGCCCATACAATGAACATACCCAGCATACGAGCTTCCGTCAACCTAACCCTATAATCCCCCATCTATCCTAGGAAATGATAGAGGATTGCCTGCTGAATTATCATAGCACACTGTTTCCGCATCTTCTTCAACGGTTGCTCTAGGGATTCAAGATCGATACCCATCATTGGGAGAGTAATTGATGCTATGCGCTCGAATCCTCTAACAGCTGATTCTAATGATACAGCATAAATGGGTGCTGAGAGTGAAGGAAATATATCTCGATGAATATGCCAATTTGAGATAGGTGTAGCATGCACAAATTGTGATAATATGCTGTACATAGCTCGTGTTGTATCAATGTATGATAGGTTAGGGTAAGCACCGCGCAGCATGTCATCTAATTTTGCTGTTGGTATTGTCGCCGATTCGGGGCGAGAAACTTCGAGGGCAGTGCCGAGGAGTTGGTCAATGATATACTGAGGTACTCCGTCCGATTTAAGATTCGCAGCTATTCGATCTCGATAGTCTATCCCATCATTGACCAACGCTTTTAGAGACTCGCCTCTCATCTCATTCCCCGCACTGTGTCTGAACCAGCTCCATCTAGCACCGTCCTCAAGCAGCATGCGTGCAGCAATTGGCATAAGTGCTTTACCCAGGCTTCCTTCTAAACTATTACGAATAACTAACAGATTTGACTGTGCCATCTCAAAGTTATACAGTGGAAGCCATGCACCAGCAATATTCTGTGTGGTTAGCACTATTTAAAACGCTTTGGACAAGATGATCAGCTGCATCTACAAACTCAATACCTAGTCTCGTCATGTCTTCGGTAGCTGTGGGCATTCGCGATATAGATGAAGTTGTGTCAACTGGCTGTGTTCGTTTTGCATGAGGCAGTCGCCGCGTCACAAATGACAATTGCGATTTAAGACCATGGATCGCAGATGCTGTTGTGGCCACGAGCTTGAATTGTGCTGCTACCGCGTCCAGACACGATTCTTCATTGACGAGAGCGAACATCACAGCAGTAGCACTAGCAGCCGCTAAATGCGTAGCTATAGCGGCAAGACAGTCAGGCAATTTGGAATCTGGATGCCCTGAGAGGATTGTGGCACCAATATAGTTGCCATGTGCAAGCACATCAAGGATCCGGTACGCTGACAGCAGGCCCTCAAATTGCAACGGCCCGAGAACAGCCCCGTCTAAACCCGATCCGAGTCGTCGAACTGCATCTCCAGGATTCTTCGGAATAGCTGGCCCTGAAGATACTGTTAAAGTCAGACTGGGTGGTACTAACCACCCAAGCCACACCTCATCATCCATTTCAGCAGCAAGACGCGACAAGTTCTCCAGTTCAAGCACCGCCCACCGATCAAGGTGATCAACACCAACTCCTGTCGCTAGTGTCCAATCCCAATATGCTGCTTGCTCTATAAGTCCCCGAGCTAGGCACGCTGCTACCGCATCTCCACCTTGATCTCGGATGAGAACATTGACTGATCCGAGGCGGTACCAGGCTGAGTCAGCTATCGCCTGTAGACGTGGATCGGACATGTCTTCTACGATTATGTCAAGAATTTCAACCAGCGTATTTGATTCTTCAAGAAGTACTTCAATGCACATCCGATCTTCCATTGAATGTACTATATACATATGAATCTCTTAGAAAAGACATGGTTTATCTGGAAGGAGTGATCATGCTAGCAGATCGCGATCTTAATGAGTGGATATAGATGAAGATTGATGAATTGCATGGTAAATGACATAGGGAGCACAACCGCTCGGCGTCTCGGAACAGCCACTGCCAGGCTCGCTTCGTTGGCTACGGCTGCGCTGACATGGTTCAAGTCAAGTGCTTGATCATGGCCGTGAGGCGGACCGCTGCATTGTATCCAGCCTTTACGTCGTAACCAGGTACAGGTTTCGCCAAGCACAGGATTAGAGGTTTCGCACAGGAACACAATCGTGCGGCCAAAGAAGTCCCGCTTCATCCTGCCGAAGATCGCGGTACACCTGAGAACCGAGCTGACAGGACGTGTCCGTGAACCTCACACCTGAGCATCCCCATGATGAATCCAGGATAGACTGCGGACATGCTAACACGACTACATATACTTGGACAATGTACACAAACAGACTGCGACTTCGGCGGTGGCCGAGTCACAGCTTTATAATCAAGGGAATCAGATGACCAACCATTTGCTGTTGAACCTGCTTCGGGCGGGACTGCTAAGTGATCTCGGTGAAGATGATCAACGACTAAAACACGCCGGGGAAGCAGCCCAGAACATGGCTGAGTGGCTAGCGGGCGAAGGTCGATCAAAGCTGGCTGCGGCTCTGCTTCGTGCCATCGACGAGTCGACAGCACCGGTCGATGATCCAGTCTTGAACTACGCCTATAATTGTCTGCTGGACAAGTGGCCCTCAGCGCGCAACGCCTTCCCTGAGACTCCTACCGAACTGCTGCGGGCTATTACGTTCCAAGCAGCGGTCACGGCAGCGGCAGATGACGAGGACCTCGAAACAGCCAACTGGTACGTACTTCGAACCATTAGGGCGTTGGGAGTGTCGGTAGGCCGGTGGGAGGAAGTAGTCAGAGATGAGATATCGCGGATTGATGCGGTCGTGTCGGAGCGTCTCGACCTCGTGTGGCTACCGTCAACCGACATTGACGAATTGCGGATGCCGCCGGTTGTAACCAGCGACTCACTGGATGATAGCGAACTGAAAACCTTCGCCCAGAAGCTGGGAGGTGCACTTCGAGCGCAACTCAAAGCCCGGTGGGCTGTTGTCGAGGCTTCACTGCTTCGAGAGAGTCTGCTTTGGTGGCATCTTGCAGCCTATTCGGATGTGCTCGGTGAGCGGTATGCCGACGTCAGCGACCCTGCACTTTGCGCGATCGCCACAGCACTAGACATACGCCGATTGACTCCTCTAACAGCACCGACAGCGGTCGAGCACCTGCTAGATGAGGCCATAGCCAGCAGTATCGGCACGGAGCTGTCGATCACGTTCAAAGACTTGGCAACAGCTTGGGAACGAATCGGGCCGAAGCGCGAAGTCAGCGTCGACGGATACGGTCTTGTGGTTTCAGCGATTGCTGCCAACGACCCCGACATGTCAATACTGACCCTTCCAGAGACACTGACGCCCGGCGATGCTGCCAAATCGGTGTTCAGAGACCTTCAAGTTATCGGTTTGCTCAGCGCATGCGCCGTTGATCTGCCGGAGCCGGAATCGTGACACCAGACAATAATGCACCGGGGGCTGTAGATGCCCCACCTATAGAGCCAGCACACGAAGAGCCTGCGGTGGGAGTCGACTCGGCTCAGCCGGATCGTAGTGACGGCCTGACGAGCGGTCACTCTGCCAGCGGAAACAAATGCAAAAACGCACACTGTTACGCTCCCAAAACACCCTGCCATCTTGGCGATCTTAAGCTAACGGAGTGTGAGAACTGGCAAACCAACGGAGCGGAGAGCAGTGGCTTATACACAGAGGGTGACCGACCACCGTGGTCTGGGCTCGCTCTCGGCAGCGTGGACTTGAACGCAATTGCTGGTACCGGTCGCCCACGGGTTGTGGCACTGATCGGAGCACCCAACGCGGGCAAAACATCTGCACTTGCAGCATACTTCATCCGTCTACGCCGCGACTATGAAAGCAACGGTCTGAGCTTTGCCGGGTCCTACACTATTCTGGGATGGGACCAGATCGCTCACTATGCCGAGTTTCCGCCTAACGGATCACGAGGTTTCCCTCCACACACTACGAGCGGCCGCTCGCCAGCACTGCTTCACGTCCGGCTCGCTTCGAACCTGCGAAACTTATATAACGTGTTTTTTACCGATGTTCCAGGCGAGTGGTTCGAGGAATGGGCCATTGAAGCCGACGCTGCACCTGGAGCACAATGGATCGCTGACCGGGCTGATCTATTCGTACTACTCTCCGACTCCGACGCGCTCTCAGGCCCAGATCAAGGACGCGCTCGAAGTTCCTACCAGAATCTGGCCATGCGAGTGTCTTCGGTCGCTAACGGTCGTGAGGTCTACCCGGTGAGAGCGAAGGCTGATCTCCCTGTACCCGATACGATTGATAAAGCACTTGAGCATACCGACACCGAACTCTTCGGGATGGCAGCTACTCCGTTGTCTGTTATTCGGAGATCCCCAATACCTGATCCCATCTTTCCACTCGACGAGGCGATCCGAAAGGCAACTGCACCCCGTCGCCTTGAGCATGACGACCCGAGGCAGCTGGACCCCTTTCTGGGGTTCCGCGAACGGCTGAGGCCGACATGACCACGGTCAGCCGGGCGGCTTCGTCAACAGAACTAGTGCTGCTTGTCGGTGGGCCGGATAGCGGAAAATCAACTTTTCTCGTGCAGCTATACGGGCGACTACGGCACGGATTGAGCACGCTTTCACTTGTCGGTGCACCAGAGAGCCTCGCTGCCGTGCACGACGGCTTAGATCGCCTATCTCAAGGTCTTCCAGTTCGTCATACTTCGGCCGGGGTAAAGGTAATCCAAGAACTGACCATGAGACGACAGGATGGCGAAATGCTGCGGTTGTCGATCCCTGATTATCCAGGTGAAGCAATCGATGAACTTGTGAACACCCGCAATATCTCCCCACACTGGCGCGACCTCGTCGTGCGGTCGACCCGCTGGAATCTATTCATCCGTGTGGAGCGGATGTCTAGCCTGCCTAGCCTCCCAGAGTTTGAAGAGCCCATGTCGGAAGCAACAGCAAAGTCTCGCGGGCTTCCCTTGGACATCCGCCTCGTGGAACTCCTCCAGATATTGCGCCATGAACGCCAGCGACATATGTTGACGGACGCTTTCCCGCCCGATCTCACAGTCGTGCTGTCCTGTTGGGACGAAATATCTGATATCACCGATGGAGTCATTCCCGTGATGATCCTCAAGCAGCGCATGCCCCTGTTTTACTCCTATGTTGCTGGCAACTGGGAGCCGTCACGACATCATGTAATGGGCTTGTCGGCCCAAGGACGGACATTAGCCGATGACAAACCAGATCCCGAGTTCGTTGATCACGGCCCCGAATCGATGGGGTATCTCATCAGAAGCAATGGGTCCAAGACGGGAGATCTCAGCGAACTCCTGACGCTGTGAGTGACATGCTCGGGTGGGCACGCTTCGGCGATGCGGGCGGTAGACACGGCTTGATTGACGCAGCAGGCATTGACACCGAGATGCTCGACGCCATCCGTTGGCACACTGATTTGCCGCCAGACGCACCGACGACATGGCCCAACTTCTATGCTGGCTATGCGATCCGCGACTACTATGTGGTGCAGTTCACCGAACCCGACGCAGAAGCAGATCGGTCGGGCATGGTCAAAACAACGCTAGCCGCTGTCGAGATTGATCGATTGGGCGAGATGGAACTCGCCGATCTCCGTATCCACGCTACGTCTGCTAACGCCGCTGCCGTTCCTCCCGTTAGTTGTGGCCGCCTCGAGGGTCTAGGTGCTGTCCTGGATCTGTTGGCGGAATCTCGGCCTGTCTATTGGCTGGGCACCTCGACTTATGATGTGCTTCTTGACCAGTTGTGGGACGTACTTAGCACGGCAGATCGCGCTGATCTGGTCTTCGGTCTGCTGTTCACACCCACAAGTGTGCCCTACCCCAAACGCGATACCACGTTCGGGGTCTACCTGGTCCCGGAACAGTCCCGAGCGCGCTTCGACTCAACGTCAATAATCAATGGCGATGATCCACCGATGGCCAGAGAAACCGGTCGGGCTGTCCTTGATGGCAACTTGGATATAGCGGTTGAACTAGATTTTGTGGCACCTTCGCTGCGCGAGTGGTATCACCTCGCTCAGGTGAACCTGCACCTCAACGAAGCCTGTAGCTCAAACCCCGACGGACTCCGCGCATGTGCACATCTACTCAGCCACCTAGCCCCGGGACCACAGCGCGGACGTGTCGTCAAAGCACGAGTGGTCGCTTTGCTTGCAGAATCATCCACTAACGCTTCGTTCTCGCACGTTCGGGGGCTGCGAACCCTCGATCTCGCAGATCTTGAATCGAATCTCTGCGCGTTAGTCGAGCCGTGGGCAGCGGCTGTAATCGGTGATTCGAGCCGCATAGATGATCTCCAGGCTGCGTTGGATGAAATCGCAGCCAAACCGCGCGATCAGCTATGCGTCTCGATAAATACAGCACTTGACAAACAGATCAAGGAGCGTGGGAAAGCACTCGTAGACTACCTCAAAGCAGCCATCGCCGCCAACCGTCGCACCGTCTTCGCAGCACTTGCACATCGGGCCGCTCCAGAACGGATCGACACAGCACTGGCTTCAGTGGATGGCGTAGGAAACCAAGAGTGGGTGCACGAAATCGCTCAACAGGCACAACTCCCGATGACCCACAGCCTGTCATGCCCAACCAGCGAGCCCATTGAAGCATTCCAAGATCATCTTGCCATCCCAGGGCACACATCTGAGTCACGCTCACAACTCGCATCGCGGTGTGAGCCGCGTGGCGTGGTCAAAGCCGCAGTCGCTCTCAATGAGCGAGGTCTCATCAAACTAGCAGCCGAAGTCGTCCACCAAGACGCTGACGCTCTTCTACCGGTGCGGACGGGGTCACCAAGTTGGCTGGCTATTTGGGCACGAGCGGTCGAAGACGGTGCTGATCCGTGGACATGGTTGGAACCATGGGACGCGTTGGAACCGGTTCTCAACGCCCTCATAAACGGCGATAGCAACGTGAGGTCGTTGGTAGCCGAACTCGGTGCATGCGATGAGATCAATCTGGCATCCTACCCTCGACGTGCCGAGGCCTGGAGTATCGTTGATGAGCCAGCGCGTTCCCGTCTTCTCAACCGAACTGCCAGAGTAGTCACCCTTGAAGGATTTACAGCATCCAGCCTTGAGTCGACCCTAAGCAGGGCAGTCGTGAGTCAGAAAGTTATGAAAGCCATCGCGGTGATCGACGTATCCAAGGCAGTCGATGCCATTGAGATGCTTGCTTCCTATGCAGATTCGGGCAGTGCCAAAGCAATAATGGCTGCAGCTGATCTTGGGACTGATGCAAAGCGGCTCGGCGAACTCGTCGCTCGTGAGAAATGGAAAAATGCTGCGCAGTATATTATCACTCACGCTCCACAACGTCCCGACCTCGTGGCCGCCAAGGTTGCGTGTCAACGAATCCTGTCGCCACTTGAAGTCTTGAAGACCAAGGTGCTCGGTTCGTTGGGATCAGCTTCAACTCACGAACTCAGTGCTGGTATCCACGAGATAGCAGTCAAGTTGTATCCGAAAGGGCCTAGTCAAAAAGGCATCTGGACTCGAGCTGGGGGCAACGAAGCGGACATAGAGCTGTGTGGCACTGGTAGGCAGTGCTGGGAAAGAGCACTCGCAGCAGTCACAACCGGTGCCGTAGGTGCACCAACTCTTGCGAGTCTCATCAAGGAGATGTTGCGCGACTACCCTAAAAACTCTGACCTCAAGATCATACGAAAAGCAACATGACCTCCGATCGCCTTGATGCATTGATCGTGACAGCGTTGCAACTAGAGCACCGCGCCGTACGGGAACATCTTGACAGCCTCCGCACTCGTAGTATAGGAGCAACGGTTGTCGATATCGGCCGATTCGCCACTGACACAACAACAATAAGCGTGGGCATCATTGAATGCGGGCCGGGCAATATTGACGCTGCTACACTGACGACCAAAACTGCAATAAACCTACGGTCAAAGATCGTGCTCATGGTTGGCGTAGCTGGTGGAGTGAAAGACGTACGGATGGGCGATGTTGTAGCGTCTAGCAAAATCTATTGGGCCGAATCTGGGAGAAGCGAAGGCGATCACGTTGTATCAAGGCCCGACGTAGGCCCTGTCTCGACTAGGCTCGTGCAGGTCGCGAGGATGATCGCAACGGACGGCTCATGGCTATCCCGCCGACGCTGCGATGCTGTTGACGTTTTGACACCAAAAGCGATCGTAGCTCCGATCGTCGTCGGTGAACGCGTCATCGCCTCAAGTCAGTCTGCTGACGCCAACCGCATCCGATCTACATTCAGTGACGCTGTGGCAGTTGCCATGGAGGATGTGGGCGTCACAAAAGCCGCCGCAACCGTGGGAGCTGATGGATTGGCGATCCGAGCGATCTCGGATCTACTTGACAACAAGACAGCAGCTGATGCAAGCGGTAGTCAGACTATCGCCGCCTCCAATGCCGCGGCCTTCGCATTCGAACTGCTCGCGAAACTCTCACACGTCTCTCCCGTTGGAGGCGACCACACGCTCCACAATCTCGTGACGAAACTATACCCCCAGGGTCCAACAGATCGTTCGATCTGGGAACGTGCCGGAGGCGATCCCTCAAGACTCCAAGTCACAGGCGACGGACACTCAATCTGGTGGTCAGCATTGCAAGACCTCAATCGTGGCGGTGGTGGTGCAAACATTACATTGTCGCGACTAATAGAGGCAATGCTTGATGACTATCCAGACAATCCTGACCTTTCCAACCTTATACACTCTGCTGGTCATAGCGACTGATCCCACTTAATGTTAATCTTGGTGGCGATATCTCTACACTCCACTTTGAACTGTACAGATGCTGTTGACCATCCTTCATCAATGCTAATAACATCAATGCTAATAAACTGAGATGTTGGTCTCGCGTGAACAGTATCCCAGAAATTAGGCTTGTCAGATATAGAATGTGGTGTTCTGCTTGAATAATACCTTCGCTAGAGCTTTCTACCTTCCGATCAGGACTTGCTTCGTGCGCTGCGGGTGGTGGTTTTGAGATCGGGACTTGTATATCAGCTATGCCTTCAATTTCGACCAGGAGACTGGCGTCCAGTTGCATCCGACTGGTGCAGGTATACTGATAAATGGTCTGAGGTTGAGTTTCTTGAATTCCCAGTTTCAAGGACTCGCCAACGGTCAACGAGATCAAGCGACTCAAAATAAGATATGACTTGACGGGGAGAACACAGATGATGCGAAAGAAAGCCCGAACAGGATCAAAAAACAAAAGCCGAGGTTCAAAGACGAAGGGTGAATCACAAAGGATCGGCAAACGATACTGCGGAAATGCAGCTGGATATTCGCCTAGACCTACTAATAATCAGACTCTACCTCCAAGTGTTTTCACCTCGACGATGTCCAGCAGTCCGGAATCATCACCTTCGAGCTCGAATGTTGATTCTCCTGACAGCGGCAGTGCGAGTAGTCCTGAGAATGGTGGGTAATTTGCGGACTTGTTGCACACCGACGCCCTGTCGTGCAACGACTTCGTAATCGCCTGGCCTGAGTTCACCCACCTCGCCACCGAAACATCGCAAGACATAAAAACCCAGTTGCGATGTTACAACTCGCTATGAAACCGCATGGTGCTTCTGTGTCCGTTACTTGACCAGTCGGATACCAACAGGCCACGACTCGCATACTTCTGCGTCCGCCGTTACTGGTCAACAGGGATGCCTAATCAGCATACAAGACTTCCTCGTTGTAGAGTTCAGGATTGTTCTGGCGGGTGCGACTCTGTTGGACATAGAGCGCGGGAAGCTCTTCAGGAGAGTTGCCAGAGTGAGGCCCTCTTATGCTGCGCCGGTGTCGTGTTAACGACCCGACACTCCCCACGTTGGGGCTCTGTTCGTCGTCCGCGCTAGCGGAGTTGTGGGCGTTTTGTGCTATCATGATAGCACATGAAGACGATCGGGGTTCGGGAGTTGCGGCAGCATGCCAGTCGGTGGCTTCGCCGGGTGGCGGAAGGAGAGACCTATGAGATCACCGTTAGGGGAGTGCCTGTGGCGCGTCTGAGTCCCGTAGTGCCTCCGGGCGGTGCTCTGGAGCAGCTGATAGACGAAGGGCTCGTGAACCTGGCTACGGAGATTTTTGATGAGGCCTTCGAGAGGCTGGGACCGCCGATCGTGATGTCATCCGAAGTTGCGTACTAGCCTCGCTGAGGACCTTCTATCGGAGCGAGTTAGGGCAGTCGCGGCATGACACCTTATGCCCTGAGTGGGAGCGAGTGGAACAACCCTGAAACCGTTGTTCCGTCAGTTTAAGAGACGCTGACCTAGAGTGAGCAGCGTCCAGGAATGAAGCCTTTCGGATACAGAATGTTATGTTCTGTTTGAGCAATATATCCACCAGGCCCTAGCATTTTCCGATCTTTCAATCCCGATATAACGCCTACAGTTATCACACCTGTTTCGATCAGATGTACTGGGGCGTATCTGGGTCGCCAGATTTGTAGCGTTGGATGTGTGAGATTCGAGGGAGGATGATTTGTATTAGATGCACAAGATTAAACCTGGTGTCGTTCCTTCTAGTCTTGATCTGCTGCCTATGCCGTTCGCGTTTTCCCAGAGACCTCTACTAGATGTGAATGGATTCATTCAAGAAGCGAAGAAACGTGGTTTCAATGTCAACAGGGATCTACTTATGTATTTACATAAGATCCGTGTACTGATACCTTTATTTCGTATATATGCACGTAAGGTAGAGCCAGGTGTGGATCTCTATCCTCCTAAGCAGTACTCCATGTACAGATCTATACTATATGAGGCTAGTCTCCACGGTCAGTTACGTGATCCTCTACAAACCCGTTTTCGACCATGGCCAAAATCATACTCCCGTCATACCCTTACCCTTCACATTGGGGTCCGCTACTCATGGTTTCAGCTTCTAGCCTTACGGGGCATATCATCGGTCATTGAACGATTGCACAGGAATGTGCAGATACTCGATGACCGGATGGTGTACGATCACCCTCGCCTACGGCCTAGTTATGTGGATATGACTCGCAAGATGAGAGCTCTTTCTATAGTACTTGAGGTTCTCGCTCCGAGATACACGCCCAGGGTGCTTGGAAGAATCTCATGTATTGGTTCGGTTGAACAAATACGTGACTATGTACTTTCCAGTCCTAATGTGGAGCGACAACTCTTATCGAGTATTAAGCCTACTACGCTCCGCGAGCAAGCGGAATTCTGGCTTGCTAACGCGCGTTCCTTCGACCCACTCGGTGATTGGCACCGAGTCGTTAAAGCAGCCACTCCACGTCGTTGGGAAGATCTCCGATACGATGCCTTAAATGCTATGGAACTACGAATAGCTGCTGAGATGATCCTCCAATACTACGAGGATCTGGCGGCAGACGGCTATGCAGAGCCGCTACAGGAGTATTCTGCTCAGGGTTTTCCATTGCTACCCGATCGACTAAAAGTTGATTACGTTGAACGGGCAAAAACCTTACGGGACTATCGACTTGAGAATACGCCTACTGTCGTAGTGGCTGTTGAAGGGGACACCGAAATGATGATAGTGCCTCGTGTGCTTAAGTTGGTCGCTCCTGGATCAAGCTCTAGATTGGTGAAGTTCGTAAATCTCAAGAGTGTATCCGGTGACCCAAAACTTGTTGCTCGGTCAATAGCCATCCCTGAAGTGCATCCTGACCATGGGGATGCTTTTCTATTGCTGCGACCCTTGACCGCATTCGTGGTCGTGGTCGATCCCGAAAGCCGTTATAGTACGCCACAGAAAGTGGAAAAGCAGCACAAACAGGTAGTAGACAGTATTATAGAGTCTCTGCCAGATGAGTTCCGAACAAGAGTGCGCCGCTCCGACATCGAGCATCTAGTCGTTATAAGGACTTGGGGAGATGGTGGATGCTTTGAGTTCGCCAACTTCACAGATGAGGAGTTAGCCTTGGGAATCCAGAGAGTGGCGAAACGAAAACCAGATCATATTAGCAACTGCATACCAGAGATTGAGGCAATCGAGAAACAGTTAGCGAAAGCCAGAAAACAGAAGAAGGACATAAAGACTGTATGGAGACGGTGGGACTGCGAGTTTTCAAAGATTGAGTTAGCCGAGGAGACATGGCCCATGCTCAAAAAGAAACTCTCCGCTGAAAACCTGAAGCAAATGCCAGTAGCTCAGGTCGCAGACCAAATCATCGACTTTGTTTATGAGATCCATCCCGTCACCCATCTCGAGACAGCCAGTGGGGAGACGTAATTGACCATCAACTTCAACGAACAAGATCAAGCAATTCAAAATTAAGATATGACTTGACGGGGAGAACACATCTGCCTCCCAGTGTTTTCGCCTTGACGATGTATAGCAGTCTGGAATCATCACCTTCGAGCTCGAACGTCGATTCTCCTAACAGCGGCAGTGCTAGCAGTCCAGAGAATGGTGGATAATTTTCGGGTTTGGCGAACACCGACGCTCTCGCGGGTTTCGTCAGCTACGATCACCGTCAACGATTTGGTTGGAGCAGAACTCGGAGGGTGTTGCGCACTGGCCACGACGTCTCGCACGTGTCCGTGAATTCCCGGGAACGCCTTGTCGAGTGTTGGAGCCTGTCACCTCAACAACTGCAACCGCGGAAACAGGGGGGGTTAGTGCCAGTGTGTGGGTCAGGCGGTTAGTAGGGCTGCTGGTATGACGCCTATGCCGTCTTTTCGTCTGTAGGCTTCGGGGCCTGTGGTGATGATCGCGGCGTCGAGAAGGTCGGTGCCGATCTGTTTGGCGAGCCAGTGTATGTGTCTGGTGTCTTCGTTGTTGATGGTAGCTGAGAGTTTCACTTCCAAGGCGACCACTCGGCCGTCGGCACGTTCGACTATCAGGTCGATCTCGTGTTCGCCTGCTCGGGTGCGCAGATGTGACACGCGGGCTTCGTTGGCTTGGGCGTATGTTCTCACCGACAGTGTGACGAGCGACTGGAACAGCACTCCCAGCAGGGTGCCGTCACGGGGTATGCGGGGGCCGGGATCGTCGCCTGCTATGAGGGCGTCTGCTCCGACTCCGAGCAGGCGTGCCGACAGGGCGGGGTCGGCGAGTTGGTGCGATGGCGAAGCGGCTAGGCGACGCAGGCGGTTTCTGGTGGGCAGCCAGGCGGGTACTTCTTCGATCGCCCACAGCCGTTCGAGGATGCGACGGTATGCGTGAATTGTGGATTTAGCCGGTTTGTTCGTCTCGCCGGGTGTCGCGGCGTCTCGAATCGTGTCGAACGACGCTGTGGTGGATCCCGCTGCCGCGTAGGCGGTCATCCAGGATCGCAGCGATCTGCGGTCGCGTACTCTGCGGCCCTGTTGTGTGAAGTCGTGGTCGATGATGCGGTCGATGTACCCGTCGAGTTGGGCGCGCTGTAATCTCGGGGGAAGGGTTCTGATGGCGGGGAAACCCGACCTGACTACCTCTTCGGTGTAGTCTTGTAAACCGATGTGGGTGCCGCCCGACAGGTTGGGCCGTGTGCCGCCGAGCAGCCCGGCTAGGCTGACTGTGGGGTCACTCAGACCGCGTTCGGACAGCGACAGTGGCCGCATCCGTACGGTCACTATGCGTCCCGCTCCGGAATGGCTTGGAGCTTGCATGGGAGCGGCTGAGCCGGTGAGGATGAACCGGCCCGCCTCTACCCCTTCGTCGACAGCGCGTCGCACCAGATCCCATGAGTAGGGAACCCGTTGCCACTCGTCGATCAGTATCGGCGGTTCACCGGATGTAAGCCGCTTCGGATCGGCTGCAGCCAACTCGAGTTGCACCGGATCGTCGAGACGGTGAGCGGTTCCAACTCGACGCAACGCGGTCTCGGTCTTGCCCACCGCTCTCGGCCCCTCAATGGAGACCGCCGCCAATCCCGCCGTCAATTCGTCCAACTCCGCGTCAACGATCCTGGGAACATATAAACCCACAACCCGATACTACCACCCAGACAGAACGAATGCTACGAATCGGACAGTTCCCAGAGTACGAATCGGACAGAATGAATGCTACGAATCGGACAACTCCGACGCCGCCGACCAGACAACCAGCGAACCCGAACGTTACCCACACCGTACGAAATCCCTCAGCACCACAACCTCGTAACCGGCCCACCGGAACAGACGGAAAGACACACACGAACCGCATTCCCCGACCAGCCGAGGCAACCACAAACGTTGCATCCACGGCGAAAAGAGGAACTACCTGTAGTTGGGTCTCACGGTTTAGACTGTGACTTACATATTTCGCGCCGAGGTCTGATCTAACTATAACTGCCCGCATTAGTAGCATCCCAAGCGTCTTCTTTAGTGGATTTCAATTTAGTCTAGGCGACAACCGTGGACGCTGTACCCGGCCCGAGGGGGTAGTGGGATGAGCCCTGCAATACGGTAATGCGGGAGTTTTGTGTTATCATGTGGCACATGAAGACGATCGGGGTTCGGGAGTTGCGGCAGCATGCCAGTCGGTGGCTTCGTCGGGTGGCGGAAGGAGAGACCTATGAGATCACCGTTAGGGGACTGTGGCACGTCTGAGTCCCGTAGTGCCTCTGAGCGGTGCTCTGGAGCGGCTGACAGACGAAAGACTCGTGAACCCTGGCCACGGAGAGTTTTGATGAGGCCTTCGAGAGACTGGGACCGCTGATCGTGATGTCATCTGAGGTGTCGTCTCCCAGCGAGCGGCTGACAGAGCTACGCCGTGAAGAACGCTGAGTTGTGGTTCTTGGACGCGTCCGCTTTCGTGAAGTTGATCACAGCCGAACTGGAATCGGAAGAGCTGAAGCGGTGGATGCGGGGACGGTCGTTCGTCCCGTCTGACTTGCTGCGCACTGAAGCCCGCCGCCGCGCGGTGCTCACTTGCTGGGGTCGACGCGCAGGCGTTGTGATGAACTCCTGAACGCGGTGCATCTGGCCCGTCTCACGTCGGCGGTGCTCGACCGGGCTGGCCGCATCCCCGACCGGAGACTGAGATCCCTGGATGCTGTCTACGTGGCCTGCGCTGAACAACTCGACGACGCCCTCGCAGGCTTCGTCAGCTACGATCACCGTCAACGCTCGAAGAATGGGCTACATACGAAACCAAGCCTCACAAACACAACGCACAACAGCCCACAAAGGCTTCCTACACTACTACAATCACCACAGAACCCACAGCGCGCTCAAAAGGGCCGCCCCCGCATCCACCATCGGATACAACCCATGCAGAGGCTGGTGGCATGATCCGCTCGTAAAGCTTACCAGCCTCCTCCAAGAGCTTAGACGGACAACCCAAAATGACAAACTAAGTAGATAATATAGTGTAATATAATAATTTACATGTATAATCACTAGATGGCTAGAATTGAAATCGAACTTTCCGATGAACTCCATAACGCCTTGAAAGAACTAGGCATCTCTACTTCGGAACTGCTAACAGACGCGGCTAGAGCCGAGATCCGTCGCCGCTCACTACTAGACGAAACCGACCGGTATCTTGAAGAAATAACCCAGAGAGTCGGTGACCCCACACCCGAAGGACTAGCACGCTCCCAAGCGCTCGCACTTCGCATTCTCAACCGCAGCACCGGCAAGGTATCATTGTGACACTACTGGTCCTTGACTCGGGCGGGGTGACCGACCTCTCGATCCAGCGGATCGCCTCGGTCGAGAAGATCAGCACCTTTCGAGCTGACGGGCTCTGGCCTCCGGTAGTACCGACTGTTGTACTCGTAGAATGCCTCTCCGGCCGACAGCACACGGATGCTACAGTGAACCGTTTTCTCAAAGCCTGCGACATCGTTGATGAGCTACCCGAACCAGTAGCACGACGAGCCGGAATCCTGCGTGACCGAGCAGGCCGCGGCTCTGCCGTAGACGCTGTCGTAATAGCGATGGCAGAACCAGACGGTACCGTCCTCAACGGCGACATCAAAGACCTCAAAGCACTAGCCACCCACGCTCGAGGTGTTCAAGTTCATCACACATAAGCGAAAGGATCCTGCGCATGCTGCCACCCCTCAGACACTGGCGGCATGATCCGAGCGTAAGACTTATCTGCGTCCTACTGTCGTTGCAGCTTCCACCGCAGACAACGCGCGGGAAGCGGTCGTTGGTGGTTGGCTTTGACACCCCGGTAGTGCACCCGTTTGGCTTTACCCTTTTTAACCCACGCGATGCTTCTGCCAACCATGGGCCGACGTTCGCGGTATAAGGTTTTGATGTGTTTTTTGACCTTCGGTCTTTGTTGCGCTGCCTGTAGATATCACTGGAACGAAATCTGCGAAACCGCAACTCTGACCACAGTCGAAAAGGAGCACCTCTGGAGCCGCCAAATCCTGAACCACTACCCCCCTCCACCCGGATACAACGGCCGCGGTTGTCGCAGTAAGCGGTCGTAGTATGCGAGTGTTTCTTTGGTGAGATACTCTCGCACGACACCAGCGAGCGTGCCCGGATACCATAGCAGAGGTTCAGCGGTTAGTTGTGTTGATCGCAGCTTCCCTGTTTTCCGGGCCTTCTCTGTGCCAGTGGAATGGACTGATTCGATGAACGGTAACAGCTCGCATGTCTCGGCGTGCCGTGTGGGACTTGGTGATAATCGCTGCTACAAAACAAAATGCCCTCTGTACACTATCGTAGGTATGATAGAACATCGGATGTAGTGTGCACCCCAGTGGGTGCGAAAGGAGAAAACTGTGAACTCGACCGTGTCTGAGATTATTTTTGAGGTAACCGAAGACGAGGTTGATGGCGGGTACTCGGCTAGTGCCCTGGGGTATGGTATACACACCGAAGGCGACACGATACAGGAGGTTCGTGAAAACGTCAGAGAGGCCGTCGAGTGTTATTTTGATGACACTGCTGAGTGTCCCGATTTGATTCGTCTACATTTTGTCCGTGACGAAGTGTTGGCTCTGTGAGACTCCCCCGAGATCTAAGCGGAACCGATCTCCAGAGAGCACTTCGCAAACTCGGATATCGTCCCACCCGGCAGCGCGGCTCCCATGTACGGATGACAACACAACTCAACGACGAACATCACGAAGTCATCCCTCGTCATAGTCCCATCAAGGTCAAGACTCTGTCGGGTATTCTCAGTTGAAAGCCCTACTCGCTTGCTGATTCTTATACATCTCTGAATAACTGGCGTCTTCAAGGACTGACGCAGCCGAACCAGAGTTGTGATACTGAATCGCATATCTTGATGAACCTATTCGATTTTCATACGATGAGTTCTGGTCGTCAACCAGTCCAGTGCCCACCAAGTGTGTTGTAATGGATTCGATCTCGCGTAGAACCATTCGATGTCGGGGTGCAGCCATGCCTACAGATCACCTGCTGCCAAGAAAAGCACGCAGAGCTTCTATCTGGTGTTCATCGAAATCTTCGAGGTAGATGCGGTTTTCTTTGAAATCATTGATCAGAGCCTCCACATGTTGCTGGCGTTGCTCAAGGTTCCTGCGCTCAGTGTCCGGCATATCACGGTGGACAATCGTGAGCTTCTTGAGTTCTTCGCTTGTGGGATAACGGAACCTAAGCTCAAAATCGGCTTCTTTCAGCCGGTTGTATTCTTTCGTGAGCTCACGCATTCCACGCCCGATACCAACAACTCTGACCCAGGCTTTACTGCGAGTGATCGCGGTGAATAACCTGTTGCGTATACTAGACAGGCTATTTGAGCTGTAATAGCAGTCTTCAGCATTTATGACGTACACCATCGCAGCTTCATTGCCTTTTGCTCTGTGAATACCTGTGCATGTAATGGAATTCGGCTTGTTGAAATAGTCCGGTTTCGTGTCAACACCAGCATGATGGTTTTGTATTTTCCTGTCCAAGAGAGCTTTGCGGACTTTGGCGAGTTTGGCGCGTGACAGTCTGGGATTAGTATGTATGATCATGATGTCGTTGTAGTTGAGTTCATCAAGCGTGAGGTTGGATTCTATTTCGTTGGCAACCCACTCAGCTTGCTCGTCTTCATTGGAACACAATTGAAACTTGACAATATCGTCGATCGGCGAATGTTCTTCCAAGAATTTAGGGCTTGTCCCGGAAGTTCTTATGAGGGTCACATCACTACCGAGTGAAAGGCTTCCGCTTGTACATTCATAGCCGATATCTTCCCATAATTCCGGGTAATCAAACATTTGGATCAAACCTGATTTACTGTTTTCAACAGCACGTTCCATGTTCGTGCCAAACAGCGATTCCGTGTTGTGAGAGTCTTCACGGTACACACCGAATCCGAGACTGTGTGCCGCAACTAGGATAGGACGAGAGTTTCTGTAGCATTTGTTGAGGATGATGTCCTTCTTGCTTTCAGAACCATCGTGACCGGTTTCGAGAACAACGCGGGGTTCGCCGTTTTTTGAACCGAATATCTCTTCAGGTGGTTGCATTCTAGTATCAGTGAGTTTCTGCAGCTCATCATAGGCATACACAAGATTTTTCGGCTCACGGAGGATCTCATAGCAGAGCCTCAGAAAAGCAGGCGGCAGATCCTGAGCTTCATCTACGAGAACAGCGTTGTACACCGCATCCGGCTGGTCAGTCTTACTGAGAGCCAAATCCACAGCCCTCTGGAATGCTTGTTCCTGCCCGAATTGTTGCCTGGCTAGCCTGAAATTCAGATAATCGACATTGTTGCGATTACAGAATTCGTGGTATATGCCTTCGCGGTCGGATGCCCCTGGTGCTCCCCATGCGTTGAGTATACGAAGATTATCCCAGTTGGGGTGTTCCTGCATTTTGCTGATGAAAAAGCCTTCTATGAGTTGAGTGAGATACGCTTTAAGGGATCTAGTGTGGTATGTGACAGCTATTTTCCATTCTGGATAACGTGCATGCAAGTATGCCGCTTTCAGGGCTAGCACTATTGTTTTGCCTGAACCTGCCAAACCTCTGATTCTCTGAACACCGTCGGTGGTTTCAATCACAGCTCGGCTCTGTTGATGGTCTAATGTTGCTATGGATTTTTCTAGTTCCTGAAGCCGTGCTCCTCTTGAGTCCGGTTTCTTGATATGGCGTTTATTCGTGGAAGATCGGATGGTGGCTATATTCTGCAAGACAGAAAGAGTTTGCCTGTATATGTCATCTGTGATCTTGTCACGATCAGTGATACCAGATATCCATGAATATAGACGTCCCTCCTCTAATAGTGGATATTCTTCAACCCCAGGCGGTGAGTCATTCTTGTCTCCGGATGTGCGGTTGATGTCCGGGGTGTTCGTGCGGGAAACAGCGGGAGCATATGAAGCTGTGACGATAGGAACAGTTAGCGAACGCCGTTTGATCAGAGATCTATGCATGAACAACTGAGAGTGCATTGAGGTGTACATATCATCTTGACGTTCTCTGTGTCCTCGCGGATCGCTCCCTTCGATTATGTCGAGGCATACGACACCCAAGTCTGGTGATATCAGGGTCGCATCAATGAGGTGAGGGCCATCCGATGACTTTACAATAGGAAAACCGATAATAAGCTCTCCTCGAATATCCGTGCGCTCCACTTCATTTATCAGCATCTCTGTAGCTGCTGGTTTGGTGTTCCTACCTCGTATTATCTTGAGCGATCTGTGATTCACAGTTTCTTTTCCCTCTTCTTGATACTATTTGTAGCTAGCAGACCCACTTCTTGTTGAGCTATTTCAGTGAACATGATTGGAGTATACACAACGGCGAAGCTGTCATCAACTATTTCATATCTATTCATATGATTTCCATCTTGTGCTAGACGCAACACGGATCGTCTCAGTTGGCATGAACCATCAGATGAGATGCTTACACACCTGCGCATACTCAACGCCCGTGACACCGACCTCGCTGCTGACGCCACCAAGACAGCCAACCGCCTACGAGATGCGCTGCTAGCAGTATCACCCAGTCTTGGAACGAACCGTGAGTGACAGGCTCACCAACAACGAGGGCCTACGTGAAACCCTGACACGCTGGACCGGCCCAACAGAGTTGAAAATACCCTGGACGCGCATGCGTGCGCCGTGTTATAGCAAAGCACTCACCACGCACAGCTGTGAAACTCACCGACACCATCTGGTTTGCAGCCAATTCTTCGACTGCGGATTGTTTGTCGTTTCACAGACTGTTGGCAACCTGCATATGCAATGGATTAGAAATATTTTAGTATTTTACAGTGATTTTCACGTATTGTAAATATATGTGCTTGCGATTACAATATTATAATACATTGTGGAATGACAACGCCATGGCCGGAACGGGTAAAGCAATCGGAGCGGTCGCTGTAAAATGGCAAGAATAAGGATGAACAGATATGGATTTCATCTTCGAACGTCGCCGCCACCGGGTAAGTCGCGCTGAAAAGGCAAGAATGAAAGTGAACGGGTGGTGAGATGCGTAGACTACCATTTGTGCAAAGTGAAATAGGACAGGTGTCGAGTAATTTAAACACACTGAAGAAAAATGCATCCGAGTCGATACCCAAAAAGACGATTCAGTGGAAAAAGCGTCCTCAACAGGAAAACACTTGCCAAACGAACTCCCCCAAAGAGGACACCCGAGGAAGCATGTGGTCGGTGTTTCGGGGTGATGCTCTTGATGCCTACTCTCATTGGCCTACGCCTTCGGTCATCATCTCCGACGGTGCCTATGGTGTTGGTGGCTTCCCGGGCGATCCTCGCACAACGAATGACCTGGCCGATTGGTACGAGCCGCACGTGGAATCGTGGAGTAGACACGCTCAAGCGGCTTCGACCTTGTGGTTTTGGAACACCGAGCTGGGTTGGGCGACTGTTCATCCAGTGTTGATACGCCACGGCTGGGAATATGTGCAGACCATTGTGTGGGACAAAGGTGTCGCTCACATCGCGGGCAACGTGAACAGTGACACGATCAGACAGTTTCCCGTGGTGACTGAGGTGTGTGTGTTCTATCGGCGTCGATTGGAATTCAACACGCCCAGCGGGGCGATGTCGGCGAAACAATGGTTACGTTATGAATGGCAGCGTACCGGGCTGCCGTTGAACAGAGCGAACGCGGCTTGTGGGGTGGCCAATGCCGCAACCCGCAAATATCTGACTCAGGACTGGCTGTGGTATCTTCCGCCGCCCGAGATGATGCAGCGTCTTGTGGCTTACGCCAACGAACATGGAAGACCCGATGGGAGGCCATACTACTCACTTGATGGGACAGTTCCGGCCACCTTGAGCGATTGGGCGCAGTTGCGCGGCACGTGGAGTCACAGCCATGGGATCACCAACGTCTGGTCGGTGCCGCCGCTGAACGGTGGCGAACGTTACAAAGGCAACGGTGTGCGTTCTGCCCCTCGTGTGCATCGGCCGGGACGCAACGCCGCTGTGCATCTGAATCAGAAGCCTCTGGAATTCATGCGCCGGATCATTTCAGCAGCTACCGTCCCTGGTGATATGGTGTGGGAGCCCTTCGGCGGACTGTGCAGCGCGCTGGTCGCAGCGGTGGAACTCGGGCGAGACGGATACGCAGCGGAACTGGTTGAACACTTCGCGGATCTTGCGGTTGAACGACTCAAAGCCGTCAGCGAACAACACCCGCTAACCTCAAACGCCTGAACGTAGTTCCGTGGCCAAGATTCCTGCTCAGCCCATCGATCGAACACCTGATCCTGATGACCCGCGCACGCCTTTGATGCATCGTGTGAGGGAAGCACTTATGGCTCTTCCAGGCTACTTTAGCTCGTCAACGAACATTGAAGGGATTGACGCTAGTGACCTGTTCGCACTGAACACTATGCTGGGAACTACTATTGAGGTACAAGTCGTCAACACGCTGAATCGGATTCGAGACGTGTGGGATCCCAACGACGAGTGGCCTCTGTATAGGTTTGACCGGCAAGCCCAGACCTTCCCGGATGTGCTGCTGAGAAGGCAACTAGCCTCCGATGACTTTGATGTGGCGTTGGGCATTGAACTCAAAAGCTGGTATGTGCTAGCAAAGGAAGCTGAGCCAAGCTTCCGCTACACGGTAACACCAGCGGCTTGCACGTCCTGGGATCTACTGGTGGTAGTTCCTTGGCATCTCTCGAATGTACTTTCTGGTGTTCCACTCGTCGATTCCCCAGGCCTCTGGTCGGCCCGTAATGTCGCTGAGCACCGTAACCATTGGTGGTAATATCGTCGCAAGTCAAAATCGGATCGCAGTATCGCTTCGCCGGAGATCAATGCACCCTATCGGCAACGGAGTCATACGTCCGATAGACCGGCCTACGATGGTGGAGGCAATTTCGGCCGCATTGCAAGGATAGGATTCATGAACGATTGGGTCGACAACATGCTCAACCGTCCACTGGCGGGTATACCAACCCGAGCCTGGATCAGATTCCTCAAAGAAAACAAGGTTTAATAGTTTAATAAAGGATTTCTGCTTGACTGCGGATGCCGGGAACGAGTATCTAATTGTGTGTTTCGCATAGGTTGTATCCGATGGTGGATGCGGGGGGTATGGCTCATTTGAGTGCGCTGTGGGTTCTGTGGTGATTGTAGTAGTGCAGGAAGCCTTTGTGGACTGTTGTGCGTTGTGTTTGTGAGGCCTGGTTTCGTATGTAGGCCCATTCTTCGAGCAGAGTCCGGTGAAAGCGTTTGGCTTTGTCGTTGGTTTGAATTAGCTCCTCTGCTCCTAATCCTGAAATCTCCACACCTGCATGCCGACCATCTGACGAGAACGACTGGGGTGAAGCACACAAGTCTATGCCCAACCCGGTTGATGGTGTGGATGAGTCGAGACCTTCACAAACGTTATACGATCACAGCACGACGAAACAGCACAACTCGTTAACGACTTGTTGGAAATCACCACCGAATAGCGACCGGTGCAGTTACATGCAGAAACGTCATGGCCCAGATGTGACGTTACGCTGGAGTAATGCTTCAATCCGGTGAGTCTGTTGAGATCACTGTTTACATTGCAGTTCCAAGGTGTCTCGTGCGTTATAGCGCATCTGCGGGGAGGATGCGTAGAGGGTGGCCTTTGAGTGACTGCACGACGCGGAAATGTCGTTGGTCGAGCGATCCGATGGTGTCTGTTCCGTACCGGTCTGCGAGTACGACAAGTGAGGCGTCGGTCAGGCCCAGCGGAAGATCTCGGTAGCGTTTCACCAGGTCTTTCGCACGCTCCAGATCGTCAAAAGTGAATGCCGCCAACTCGTACGCGCCGGAGCACAACTCTGAAAGCAATAGAAGTTCAGCGTCCACACCGGCAAGTCGGGCTGTCAGATAGTCGAGTTCTGCGAGCACCAGCGGTGACACAACCCTCGGGCGGGCTGAAACGAGAATCCGCGCGCAAGCCTCGTGCATCTGCTGGTCCGGGACGAAAGCGGCTAACAATAGGCTAGTGTCGAGGATCATTCTCCGAAGCCTGTCTCGGATAGGAGTTCGTCCACACGTTCAGCTAGTGTGGGATCCCCCCATCCCTGTGCGAACAGAGGTGTGGTGGGTTCCACCTCTCGGTGTTTCAACCAGTCGTCGAGTGCTTCGCGCACAATGGATGCCTCTGTTCGGCGGTCTTGCCGGGAGATCCGGTTCAGTCTACGTTTGAGGTCGTCCGGTAGGTATATCGTTGTCTGCTTCATACAATATATTGTAGCATATATTGTTACAAGTTCGGCTGAGAGGTCTGCAAATGGCCCGGGTCTTTGGAAGATCAATGATCACCCTGTAAGGTGATACCCGTTGCGATCTCTCAGCCGGAATGGGAACACGTGGAGCGGCCCACGAACTGTCTTCCCAGCTCCTCCCTCGGTTCGCCGAAATGGGAGCGGGTGGAACAGCCGCTTCCTACCAGAGTTTCTAGCTCAGTCGTGGGGCTTATCGGGAGCTACTCGTCGATTGAAGCTCGGCGCGACATACACTGTTGCTATTAAATCCGATGATGAGCATACAAGACCCTGCTACGATGGATGAGTGTCGTTATGGTCAGCTTTGTCAGGATCGATAGACATCACGGCGATGCCCAACACGTATCACCTGAATCACCAAGCGAGTGTCAATGATTTCATACAAGATCCGGTAGTCACCGACGCGCACTCGGTACACGGATTCCTCACCTGTGAGAGCGACACTACCAGGGGGTCGCGGCTCGGTGGCCAGCAGATCTATTGCCACTCGAATCCGTTGTTGTTCCTTACGTTGCAACCTGGCAATCGATTTGATTGCCCGCCGGGCGATCACAACGGTGTATCGGCTCACTCAAGTTCCAGCGTAGCCTTGACCTTATCCCAGGGCACGTAGTCGTCATCGGCTCGCGCGATGTCAAGCTCACGGCGATCCTCGATGTCATCCAAGCTGCCAATAAGCCGGTCGAAAGCAGCAGAATCCACGATGACAGCAACCCGTCGGCCGTGTCGTGTTATCGAGATCGGCTCACCCAACCGACGAGACTCTTCAATCATTTCGGCCAGCCGGTTTCGTGCCTCGCTCACTGCCATCTCAATCATATGAAGATCGTACATTCAGATGGCCGGCAATGCAACCTTAAAGGTCTGAACACCGATGGGAAGCCTATTCTGATGTCGATGTCTTCCGTCGACAACGATATCCCACCGACGCTCGTCAAAACGTAGACGTCGTATCATAGGCGTAAACCCCATCGGTTCGGTCACGTTTGTCACGTTTGTCATTTTATAGCCGCTTGTGTCTAAAGTCGCATCCACCGTGGAGCCCGCCGTGTTTCGTGTGTTATAGTACATCTGCGGGGAGGATGCGTAGAAAATGGCCTTTGTTGGAAGATCAACGATCACCCTGTAAGGTGGTACCCGTTGTGACCTCTCAGCCGGAACGGGAACACGTGGAGCGGCTCACGAACCGTCTTCCCAGCTCCTCCCTCGGTTCACTGGAATGGGAGCAGGTGGAACAGCCGCTTCTGGAACATTTGCGCTCTCTCGGGTGGGAGACACTGATCTGGTCCGAATGGGACTCGAGGGGTGTTGATTTCCGGTCGTCGGAGCGGGATGTGCTGCTGGAGGGGCGTCTCAGGGAAGCATTGTTGAAAATCAACCCCGGCCCTGACGGTGAGCCTTGGCTTGATGCGGGTCGGGTTGAGGCGGCGGTGGCGGAGCTTCGGTCGATGCCAGCAGGGGTGGTGAAACTGTTGGAGGCCAACCGCCGGTCTACAGGGTTGTTGCTTGGTGGGGTCACTGTTGCCGGGCTTGAGGGGTGGGATGGCGGGCGGGATCAGACGGTTGACTATGTCGACTGGGACAACTGGGAGGCCAACGACTTTCTTGCGGTGTCGCAGTTCACGGTGGCGACACCGGGGCAGGCACCCGACATTCGGCCTGATGTGACGCTGTTCGTCAACGGGATCCCGATGGTAGTGATAGAAGCCAAATCGCCTGGACCTGATAGTGCCATAGTCGACGCCGTGGATCAGCTCCGTCGTTACGCCAACCAGCGTGACAGTGAGATCGTCGAGGGGGCGGAGCAGCTGTTCTGGACGAACCAGTTTACTGTGGCCACCACCGGAGAGCGAGCCGAGGCAGCGACGTTTTCGGCTCTGCCGGAGCATTACATGGCCTGGAAAGATTCGTATCCTGCCACCGTCGCCGAGGTCGCGGCTTCGCGGGGTAAGCCTGTTGAGGCAGTCACCCAGCAGGAGCTTCTGGTTGTGGGGATGCTGACGCCGGAGCGGCTGCTCGACATCGTCCGGCATTTCACGCTGTTCGTGGGATCAGTCACAGGCCGCTCTGTCAAGATCGTGGGCCGCTACCAGCAGTATCGGGGTGTGCACAAGGCATCGAAACGACTGATTGAGGGCGACACTAGGGTGGCTGACGGCCACATCGACCGTCGGGGTGGGATAATCTGGCACACGCAGGGGTCGGGCAAGAGCCTCACCATGGTGTTTCTGATCCGGGCCATGCGCAGCCATCCCGATCTGCGTCGGTTCAAGATAGTGTTGGTAACCGACCGCACCGACCTCGAAAAGCAGTTGGGGGACACCGCTGCGCTCACCGGTGAGACTGTCAGAGTTGCCCGCAACGCAACCGAAGTACGTGACCTGCTGAGTCGGCCCGGGCCGGGCGTGGTGATGGCGATGATCCAGAAATACCGCGACACCGGCAACCCCAGCCCCAGCAGCAGCGGCCTGAGCGATGCCGAACGGTTCGAGACGTTGAACGAGGCGGGTGAGATCCTGGTGCTGATCGACGAGGCCCACCGTTCTCAGGCTTCGCTGTTGCACGCCAACCTGATGAACGCTTTACCGAACGCGGCTCGGATCGGGTTCACCGGCACGCCGATCATCATGGGCGCACGCAAGAAAACCATGGAAATCTTCGGCAACTACCTCGACCGCTACACCCTACGTCAGTCCGAAGCCGACGGTTCCACGGTGCCCATCTTCTACGAGGGCCGCACCACCGACGCAGCCGTGAGGGGTGCCTCCAGAATGGACGACCTGTTCCTGCGGTGGTTCGACGGACTCAGCGACGACCAGCGCAGCACACTCCAGAGGCGTTACGCCACCGCCGCTCAGGTGCTCGAAGCCCCCGAGCTGATCACAGCCAAAGCCAAAAACATGCTACGCCACTACGTCTCCACGGTGATGCCCGACGGCTTCAAAGCCATGGTCGTTGCGACAAGCCGCGAAGCGTGTCTACGATACCACGAGGCCTTGAACGAAGCCCGCGACGAACTAGTCGCCGAGGTGGAACAGTTTTTAGAATCAGGCGGGCTGTCCGATGGGTTGTCGGGTCGTTCCTCAGGTGGAGTACCTGCTGGGTCGTCCGATCACGACGAGTCGTTTCTGCGTGCCGCTGCTGATCGGATCGACATGATCCGTGCCCTGGACTTCGCTCCCGTCATCTCCGGTGACCATAATGACCCTCCACGCTACGCGCAGTGGACTGCCAAACAGTCCCAACAGGATAGCATCGCTCGCTTCAAGCTGCCGCTAGGGCCCGCTGATGACGACAAGTACAGTCCGCTCGCGTTGCTGATCGTGAAATCTATGCTGCTCACCGGGTTCGACGCCCCCGGGGCTCAGGCGATCTACCTCGACCGGCTGATCCAGGAAGCTGAGCTGCTGCAGGCCGTCGCACGAGTCAACCGTACCGCGCCCCGCAAGAGACACGGGCTGGTCGTCGACTACTACGGAGTGTCCGCCCAACTCACTCAGGCCCTGGCAGCTTACAGTCGCGACGACGGCTGGCTCGACCCTGACGTCGACGTAGCGTTACGTCCGCTGACCTCGGAGATCGACAAACTCGACCCGCAGCGGGAGAGAATCCGCCAGCTCTTCGTGCAGCACGGTGTGGAACCCGCCGCCGCCGATGACAATATCGAAGCCTGCGTCCAGTTGCTGGCCGACGAGAGACTCCGAGCGGAGTTCGACGAGGCACTGCGGGTTTTCCTGGGTACGTTCGATACTGTGCTACCCAGACCGCAGACATTGCCTTTCGTCGATGACGTCGGTCTCTTCGGTGAGATACAAATTAGGGTTCGTCGTCGCTACAGGGACACTCCCGACGGTGACTTCGACCCCCACAAGTACAAGGAGAAAGTCCGCCGGCTACTCGACAGCCATATCACAGCCCTCGACCTCAGCCACAAGATCGAACCGGTACGCATCACCGCCCCCGAGTTCGCCGTCCACGTCAACGAGATCAGCTCGGCCCGTGCCAAAGCGTCGGAAATGGAACACGCCATACGCTTCCACATTCGTGAGCACCTAGACGAGGACCCGGTCTACTTCCGGAAGCTCTCCAAACGTGTCGACGAGATCCTGGAACGGCTCAAAGACCGCTGGGAACAGATCGCTCTCGAGTTCCACGAACTGGTCGAAGAAGTCAACGCCGGGCACTCCGACGAGAACCACACTGGACTCGACCCGACCACCGAGCTGCCCTTCCACAACGTCATGGCCGAAAGGGTCGCCAGTTCCGCTCCCGACACAGCTGGCAGGCTGATCAACCTCACCGGAGGCCTCACCACCGAGATCCACCGCACTGTTCGCGTGGTCGGCTTCTGGGACAACCCCACCAAACAAGACGGCCTCCGCAAACACATCAAACGAACCCTCGACGCCAGCGACCTGTTCAACTACAACAGCCTCGACCAGCTAGCCGTAGAACTGCTGGAATTAACCAAAGCCAACCGGTATCGCCTGCGATGACTGTTGCTGTGGCTCCCACGTCGGATTGCACGGTCAGCCAGTTGCGATGAACGCCGTTGTGGCTTCCCCTTCCGATCTACTTCGGGATCTGCAATCTCTGGTCGTGGGTGACTTGATGTTGGAGGTCTCACTCTCCAGCGGCCGCAAAACCATCGAGATAGTAGTGGAACGCGACGCTTCGCTGACTTTGAAAGCCCCACCAACCGTGACAGTCGAACGGGCCCAGCGGTTCGTGAAAGACAAAAGCGGGTGGATCCACCGAAAACTCATCGACAAAGACGCCCTCACCGGTCCACCGGTTGTCAAACAGTTCGTAGAAGGCGAAGGTTTCGTCTACCTAGGACGCAACTACCGCCTGACCCTCACATCAGGTACCGACAACACCGACGCGAACAGTACCAGCACCAACGTCTCTGGCAACAGCAGCGGTGCAGGCAGCATCGGTGTCAACGTCTCTGGTAACAGCGGCAGCGACGCAGACACTAACGGCACGGTTGGCGTTCGTCTACAAGCAGGGCGTTTCCACCTGCCTGTCGCCCGAGTCCATGAAGGCCCTGCCCTGATGCGTCGCTGGTACACCGAAGTAGGCGGTCGGTGGCTCCAGCGTCGCATCCGACCCTGGGCTGCCCGGTTAGGTGAAGAAACGGTGGAGGTCAAAGTCCGGGATCTCGGCTACCGTTGGGGCTCAGTCCGTCCCGCCAGCAACGGTCAGCGTATCAACATACACTGGGCCACCCTCCAGCTTCCGCCCGGTCTCATCGATTATGTCCTGGTCCACGAGCTAGCCCATCTGTGTGAAGCCAACCACACTCCCGGCTTCTGGAGGATCGTCGCTCGTCTGATGCCCGACTATGAGACCCATAAGGCCTCCCTTGCAGTCATCGGTCAAACCATTTGGTTGGGTGCCGTTTCAGAGGTTTGACACCGACTCGATAATCCCAACACAGATCAAAACAGGACACAATGAGCGACTCAACCGACACGGCGATACTTAGGCGATATTGCTGCAGGCTATACCTCAGAAGCCTTCTCAAGCACTTCGCTCATTATGGACGCTTTGTGGTCCTTCGCGATCAATGAAGCAGCTTGTCAGTTTGTCCGTTTGAGTTCGGGAAGGGAGACCGATTCCAGGTCTAAAGGAACAGGACAAGACAAGTAAACACCAATGACTTCGGAGTCGGGCATCACAAGACCACCACCATTGTCGTCATTACCGCTATGGTCACCACCACTGCCTCTATCGTCGGGTGGTTCGGGTGTGACGAACACGGTGGCAGCAGTGTTAGCACCGCAGGCTACGAGTTCACCAGTATCAGCCAACGACAACCAGGTTACACCCGACAAACACTCTAGGTGTGCAGGATGCACACTCAACACGAATAAGTCACCATCATGACGAGCCTGCACATCCCAACGCTGACCATTCGAGCGTAACGGATCACGCATCGCATAAGAACGCGCTTGTAATCCTTCACCAACACGCACCAGATCACCCTCGGTTTCAACAGGAACATTGGATGGACGCGATCCCGCAGCCTCCAACAACACCTCAGAAGGCTCCACTCTTCGCGGGCTACCACCCCAATCAACCCAAAAAGCATCATCAACAGCTCCAACAGCACCCCCAACCTCGATACCAACCTCACCATGCGACACCAACACCAACCCACCCAAACAATCAACCCCAAAATCCGGCAACAACACCTCCGAATGTGTCTCTACAGTAGGATCCCAACTCCAAAAACGCAGCACCCACATACCCCTAGACACATCCTGATACTCATGAACACCACGCCACAACTGCACCAAACCCCGAAACGGCCACTCAGGTGCCACACCCACGACAAACTCAGGCCTATGCAACAACGACCACACAACCGAAGCTGGCCCCAAAACCGTCGTAGTCGTAACAGGCACCGGATCAGGCTCCGTCACCTCAGGTGTCGGATCAGGCACCAACGTCGTCGTCACATCCTCCCCCGAATCCCCCACAACCGTCGTAGTCGTAACAGGCTCATCAACCAGCTCATCCACCCCAACCCCATCCGACTCACCAGAACCACACCCCACTGACAACACCCCCACCAAACACAGTCCCACCAAACGCATCACAAAACCACCAAACCCCATTACCCCAACAACCCCCACCCACCAGATCCCACACTAACACTAAACACCACTAAAACACACACCAGCGGCTCTCACACACACTAACACTAAGCACTGCTGGACCCGTCATCCAAAACCAGTACTCTATCGCCCCAACGGTACGTACCAGCCGGTTTATCAGCAAAACCATGCATCATGATATAATCCAAAAACAGCATATAATGACTCACATACATAATCGGGTCTAAGCACTCCATCCCCAAATCCGACAACAAAGCCTCATAACCCTTCTTCGATTTCGGACCCCAATCACCATCGTATGGAACTTCCTCATCAGTAAAATCTGTGAACGCCACAATACAATCCTGCAAGAAAAAATGAGCCGAATCCTTGCCACGTGAGCTTGCGGTTTTAACCCTCAAAGCCACAGGACACCCGATATCCACATGAAAATGATTATCATGACCGTCGATGTTCCGGTTCAAAACAGTGCCAAACCACTTGCGCAAACCCGCCTCCACCGCGACAAGCCGACGATGAGCCGTCAAACCCGAAGACACCTCACCCCCACCTTTACACGGACGCGAAGCAGTATGCACCACAGTCCCATCCTGTTGCTGATCCTCCCAACCCACCCACCAAATATCCATAGCCTTAGCATGATAGTGGAAACTAGGAGTGGATCTCTCTTCAGTTCTTATAGTGCCACCCTGCCCGATCACTTTAAGCCTCCCATAATCACCAAAAACCCGAGAAAAATAATCAATATTCACAGCAGCACTATTCAACGGTGCCACCAAATCACGATGAACATCACACCCGGAACCGCTACTCTCATCATACGGATCACCAAACACAGACACTTCTCTCCCTTCCCATTCAGCAAGTGTTACATCCTGCTGATCAAGCTTACAAAGCCTAGGCTCACCCATTCCCGGCCAATTGACCACCCTCCGAACATCTACAGTCAAATTTTCATTCCCCAAAGTGAAAATCTGCTCCAAAGCATCACCGTTCACTCGGCCCCTATAACGGTAAACACCTCCAACCGACTGATACCTATCTGCATAGCTAGGAGAATCCAAACAACCAGTCACAACACTACCTCCAAATCCTAACCACTCTCATAAATAAACAAGTAAGCGTGATAATCAATATCCAATCCCACGCCGTTCACGCTATCATCCAGACCCCAAATATGCTAGCCAGCATTAACACTGAGCACACACCTCACACGTTTTCCGATACACCAATACCAACATCGAGCAGAGCCTGAAAAGGTCACCACATAGCAGAACCACACCCATCATGACCCTCCACCAAATGGCAGGTTGAGCAACTCGCCGGTGACAGTACAATCCGAACCAGAAAACACAGAACCAGAAAACACAGAACCAGAAAAAGCCTCCGGCAGCACAAAACGGTCAACAAGATCAGGCCAACCCTCAGGTTTCACCAGCAAAGGCCCAACCGCAGTCTCAGACACTCTACGACAGGCGACAACCTCACCAGTATCACCCGCAACAACAAAACTCCACAAGTCTGAAATACCGCCGCCCTCCAATGCTGGAATAATAATAGTGAAACCATAATGATAGCCATCAGTGCCATCAAATCGAGCCTGAAGAGCACCCCTCACCCACTCATTGTAATCATAAAAGCGGGGATGATCCACAGACGAAAACTCAAAAAAATCAACAGGATCAGATGGAGGCTCACCCAACATCAACCCAACACCAATAGCAAACTCATAAGAAATCCGGTCACACTCAGAACTAATCACCTCATCAGCGACCTCCTGAGGATACTCATCCATGTAATCGTAATCCAGGCCATCCAACTCCCAGTCGTAATAAGCCTCATCACGCGGAGCAACAAGATGTAACACACCCTTATGATCAGGATAGTCATTATACGCAAAAGACACTTCAAAACCCTCACCCAACGGCAACGGGTCTAACCCAGACGCGGGCGAAAACCCATTAAAGCCAGCCGCTTCAAAACCCTCACCCAACGACAACCCGTCCAACCCAGACTCCACAAGAATCTCAGGCCACACAACAGGATACGCCTCATCACCCCACGGAACAACAACATGCCACCTATCCCGGCTACGCCAAAAAGAAATATCGTCAGCGAATCTGGCTAACACGAACTCCTCAGTAGCATAAATATCAGAATAATGATCAAGAGAACCAAGATTAACAGAAAACCAGCACGGTTCGCCCTCCGACATAGCTCCCAGCGGCACATCATGCACCACACCAGACTCAGTGTCCCAAAACCGCAACACAAACTCCCCATCCTCGTCCTTCCCGAAATCCACAATCCCACGGAAAGGCCAAACCGGTGCCAAACCATCATCATCAGCACTATCAGAAAACTCCACCGCAGCACCCACACCCGTCCGCAAAGCAACCTCAGAACCCGCCAACATCTGCTGTGCGACACCAACACCAACCCCAGAACTTCCTGACGATTGCGGTAGTGGGGTTTCAGACGCCGCCAATAGCATTGTCAATACCATACTGTCAGAAGGCGTGCTGTCAGAACTTGCTAGTAATGGGAAAGAACCGACGAACACACCGACCACCAAAAGCATCATCGCAACAAACCCGATGAGCTTGCCGTAGCCTATAGGATGCATACCTTATAACTCTAAACCCTGTTAAACGTGTTATCAACTTTGTAGTTACCATCCTAGCAGGTGCATTGAGAGCAGGTTGTGGGGTCGTACAACGGTTGCGGTCGGGATCGGCCTGGTGATGATGACGACGGCGACGTTGGCGAGCAGTTCGGTGTGGCGTTCGTTTCTGGGTGCGCCACAGCGGCTGGGTGGACTGATGATGATGTGCCGATGATTCGAAAGGGTGAAGAACTTCTGGTTCAGGGAGTTGAAACGAATCCCGGCGATGAGATCGTCGCACTTGCCTTGGTTGATACGAGGCTTCAAGCTTTTCGTTTGACCAACGATCAGGTTTTCTCTGTAGAGGTGTTGTTCAACCCACCGGCAGGAGTGCTATGCCAGTCATGACGAACAAACGAGCAGTAACCAATTCCCCGAGTGGGTAGTATTACTGTCAAAGATCACAACTGATGAGGGGACTGAGTGATAAACGGGCAAGCTCTGGCGGTATTAGTAGCATCGGTGCTGATGGTGTGCGCCGCTTGCGCCAGTAACAGAACCCCACAGAAAGATTCACAAGTCTCTAGCACGATAGATGGTAACTTCACGACAGAACTGCCAGCTTCCGGAAATAAGGATGAGAGCACATCGGATAGCGAACAAGAATCAGCGGATAGTCAAACTCTGACACCATTGGAGTCTCTAGATGGTACGACTATACCACAACCAGAAGATTCAACATCGAAACCGCCTACAAACGCACCACAGACTATACCCACAACGACTTCTCAACCGCAAGTCCCGTCAACTACAACAGCTCCTGCGCTAAAGAAGCCTGAGTTCATAAGATTTGTTGATGGCACCGCACCACAGTGGCCGTTCCACGGGCTTGTGCAACTGTGGCCCAGCCACAAAAAGTCGGTTTGGTTATTGCGTTTTTGGAGTTGGGATCCACCTGCCGATAAGGAATATCCACAGTTGGAGTTGTCTGGTTTGCGGATTGATTGCTTAGGCCAAATCGCTATGGTGGTGCACGATGACCGTGGTATCGAAATCGGTGGTGTTGAAGGTGTTGCCAATGGTACGTATTGGGTTCCTTGGGGTGGTGTAGCACAACGAACCGATGCACCGTCACAAGAACTGTTAGAAGTTGCACGCACAGGTTCATCTAACATATCCGTACACACCGAAGGGGACTGGGTGCATATAGACACGGGCTCGCAGATGCGGTCTTATGCGATGCGTGATCCAATAAGATCTGATGGTATCCGCTGGACATCCCAGGCACAGCACAACGGCGAACTGTTCTTGCTCACAGTGCACCCTGCGCACCTTCCGTGCTATTCGGGTGTGACCTGGGTGTCATTAGCGGCAACCGGGGAGTTCGTTACCTGCGGTGCCAACTCTGCTGCCACCACTTTTGTACTACCACCAGAAGCTGAGCTGCAACCTTTGGTGTTACCCGATGCAGAAGCATTTTACCCCTACCTGTCATGCGCTCCGAAACTTAATCTGATGACATTACCGTTCACGAAAGAACGAACCCTTATATCACCGCAATCATAAACCCCAGACAACCATAACCCCGGGTTCATGTAACCCATCTGATGTCAAACAAACAGCCGATGCCACTAGAAAGCACACCTTTAATGTCTATAGTAGTCAACAATCATCACATGCCACAACAACCCATAGATACCATACCGACATGCTCATATGACAGGCACCGTCCCACAAGATATAATCCTCCTGGCACTCGCATTACAGACGCAGGGAATAACAACCTCAGAGTCCAATTCCGGACGGTTCAACCTGGCTTAACTGGGCAGCCTAGGACAAGTGGATGGCACTGGACAACATGCGATCTAGATGCAACGATGGATGAATTGCGTGATGACGACGGGGATTTGATATTCGATCAACCAGGCAGCTTCGAATGCGACCTTTCGATGCAGAAGCCTTTGGATTCGTTTGTTGTCAATACCGATTATTTTTCTCGTACTTATGGCCATGGATATGGAAATATGGAAGTCATTGGGCACCTAGGTGCTCAAAGGCCTGCAAGTGGGTGTGCGTCTGGGGACCTTAGCTATCATTGTGATGCTCGGGCACTTGACATTGCATGGGTGCAGTGGAGTGGTAATGTGGCATCACGTCCGTGCAACGCTGCAGGTGAAGTGGGCCGTAGTCTTACGAGACATCGTAGGTTAGTAGCAGTGGAGGCGGGATTGCGTAAGTGGTTCGGCTATGTTGTCAACCGGAACATTGATAGACATCACAATCATTTTCATGTTGACAATGGCTGTCCAGTGGCACTAAGACTTAAAACCAGTAGCACTGGCACGACCTATACAACATGTCACTATTTCCTGCAGGATTGTATTGTGGCGTTCACAGATTTTACTGATAAGGAAGTTCCATACGATGGGGACTGGGGTCCTAAATCGAAGAAGGGGTATAAGACATTGCTGTCGGATTTGGGGATGGAATGCTTGTCTCCACATAAATGTATAAATCATTATATGCTGTTTTTGGATTATATTATGATGCACGGTTTTGCCGATAAGCCTGCTGGCACTTTCCGGTGGGGGTGACCATGCACTGGTTGTGTGAAGTGATGTGTAGTGCTGTTCATGCTTATCCAACAGGAAAACAGCAATGAAATATGTTGTTGGTTTGTTTACTTCTGTGGTGGTTGCGACCTTTTTTTGGGTAGCTGATAGTTCGAAAACCACCCAAATTGTACATAGTCCGACAACTCTTGATGCGACGATTGACGGACAGCTTGTCAATGTGTCATCTGCATGGAATAGTGCGCAGGAAGCATCAGACACACAGCAAACATCAAATGATAATTACAACACGAAGGATGATGACAATCTGGCACCAGTATGGCCATTCCGTGGTATAGTGAGCTACCACAGAGGACAATTACAGTACTGGAATACCGAAACAGGTAATCTTCGCACAGTGCGATTAGAATGGGAGGCGTGTACTGGACAACCCAATGCCAATGAAGAGTACGTGGAAATAGGTATTTGGGCGAACCTGTTTGAAACTATTTTGCGGGTGCCTTGGGGTGATGAGGCGTACCCCTATTTTGGTTGGCCGGAGATTGAGGATACACGGTCGCGGCAAGTGTCGGTCGGTGATGAGACGATATCAGCAGATTTTGTCAATGGTTGGCTCCATATCGCTACATCACAACAGGAAAGATATTACAGAGATAATCTTCAAGAGTTCGCTCCTTTAGTCAGCACGCCTCAAGAACTACCAGTTGCGCCTGACTGGGATACTGATGGCATAATGAACCCTGTTGTCGTGTTAGATGGTACCGACGGTTTTCATTATGGTTGGCGGATTATTCATGCCGAGCCAACCTGTCCATGGGAGGATGGTTTCATAGTTGCTGGTGATACTGGCGAGGTAGTGGCATGCGGATGGGCCAGGGGAGGCGCACTGCTGATAAACCCTGAAGGTTCACCATCCCTAGTCGACAACTTCGTCGTGCCCAAGTTAGCTACAAGCGAACAATGCACAAACGGACCTTTGGATATAAGTCATCTCCCATTGTCATGAGCTACACGCGAAGTCAGCTAGCGTGTCGACCACTCCTACTCCAGAGACGCTATTAGAGCACGGCTATCACGAGCTAGCGGAGGTCGGCATCCACGCTACCGCGATGGGCCTGTTACCACTCATTCGTTCTCGACTCATAGGGATTAGTTTCTAAAACACCTCATGCCATCAAAAATACGTCATGCCATCAAACCAAAAGAGAGAGTATAGAGCATGTCGCCCTAGTCGCTCTACTAGATTGGGGCTTCCGTTTGGGTTGTTGGGATTTCTGTGCTTGCTGATCTTCATGCTGGCCAACGGAGCGGACACTGGTACCGATACAAGCCAATTCTCATACAATACCGGAGTCAACACCGACCGCTGGTATGATCAGCTCTTACAGCAGAACGCGCAACCGTTGGACCGGCCCCCGGATGGTGGCGTGCCCGATGGTGTTGCTCTTCATCGTACTACTTCTGCCCATGCCGGTATGAAGTCTCACCCGCTCATGAGATACGCCGCACCAAGCAGATCCGAGTCTGTCGCGCATATCTCAGTAAACGATCAAGCGTCAACGATGGAGGATCAGGGAACTGGGCTAGAGGCTTCTGTTGAAGGGGCGGCACCACCATGGCCGTTCCGGGGTGTGGTGAACTATGCGACAAGCGATGCTGGGTTCCCAGTCATGCAGTATTGGAACATCGAGACGAACGCTTACAGTGAGGTGCAGCTGGCCTCTCCCAACTCAAGAGGTGGCGGATGCCCCAGTTGGCCTGTCGCGGATCACAACGCTGTGGAATTCAGCTTCGAAGGTGCGTACTTGACGATTCTTAGGGTTCCTTGGGGAGATCATGCCTACCCGCAGTTTGTCAGATCAACCGACACAATCGATACTCGGTCGACACGTTTGCAGTTCGGTCAAGCAGGCGAGATATCCATTGTGTCCAGCAAGGTGAAGGTTGTATCGGGTTCCTCAGAGAAGTACTACCTTGCGAGCACGCTCGGTCTGTCCCCCACGAATCCTGAAACCGCGCCCGAGGCTACAGATGAGGGTGATAGTTTCATTATTTTGGACGGCACCGACGGATACCACTGGGGCCTTAGAATCGTTGGTGAAGCAGCATGCCCGCTGGAGTGGAACTTCATCTTCGACATTGAAACAGGTGAGATGGTAGCCTGCGGATGGACAAGAGGCGGCGCATTCCTGATCGCTCCCTCAGAGACTTCAACCCAAGTTGAGGCCGTCGCATTCCCCGACACGGAACCGAACACACGCTGCGACGAAGCCCCCATGAACCTCAACGAGACAAACCAGTGACAAGTTGTCGGTCTTGCGTGAATGGAAGGTGGGTGAGGTTTAGTTGAGGCGCGCATGACAGATAAGTTCCCATAGTGTCAGGATCCGGTAGTATCAGCTCACCGGCGGGTGGTTCTGGAGCGACAAACAGTGTGGCCGCGGTGTTGGCACCACACGTGACGAACTCACCGGTTTCGGCTAGTGATATCCAAGTGACACCAGTGTAACAGGGCAGGTGCGCTGGATACACCATGAGCAGGAAGAGTTCACCATCATAGCGGGCTTGAGCCGCCCAGCGCGGGCCGTTTGATCTGATAGGGTCATGCATTGCATAAGAGTGCTGCTGAGTGCCGGTATCGATGTGGATCTGATCACCTTCGACGCGCACAGCCACATTCGAGGGACGTTCACGCTCCCATTCTATGAGTTCCTCCGACGGTGTGTCAATTCTTTGTGCGGTACCACCCCACGGGATTCGGAACGCACTATTCGCGGCACCATCAATACCACCGATTTCAATGCCGCGCTCAGTGTCGACGACCATGATTATCCGGCCTAAGCATTCGATCTCCAAGCCGGTTACCGGTACCTCAGAGTAGGCTTCAGCTTTGTGGGCTTCTCGCCGATCGAGGTATTCTCGAGCTTCTGCGGGTAACAGCTCCTTAGGATAGGACTCTGCTGATTCGTCCCAGCTCCAATACCGCAGCACCCAATCGTCCCATCCCAAAGGGTAATCCGACGAGGACCACAGTTGCACGATGCCCCGGAACGGCCACTGCGGAGCCGGTCCCTCCACAAAAAGTGGGTACTCTTGCTCTAACTTGGGAGTAGTCGTAGTCGTGGTAACCCTCGGTGGCTCAGTCGTAGAAGTAGTAGCCTCCCGCGCCGGACCTGTCAACCCCAAACCAGCGTCTCGCTTCTCAGTGTTTGCGGTTGTTGTAGCCGATGTTTCAGACCCGTCTGAGGGGGTGTGAGGGAGCGTGGCCTCTGAGCGGTCGTGATCCTCTTCGGAGGTTTCTTCACCACCCCCACAACTAACACACACCAATAGCACACACACAACCAGCACACACCAGCGCATTATCTGGCTTTCAAACAACAATCCACTCACCTCCAATACCTACTTCTGTTCTCCACGGTTTTGCCTATCACAATTCCGCCCGCGGTTTTGTTCTGTTCACCACAGAGTCCTGCCTGGAACCGATGGAGTGACCGGCAAATGCAACCTTACAGCTAAGAACGAGCGTTGTCATGTTGTGGCAGCATTCGCGCGGCATGCGATACCACCACCGACCTCTTTGGTGTCTTCAGGTAGTTGTGGCAGCATTCGCGCGACATGCGGTGTTGGTGTACTGATGCCAGCGAGTGTGCTCATTATTGTTTTTTATGTTTGGATAGGTCACGTAGGTCTAGGGCCTTGTCGCTACAGTGCGATAGATTATCTTCTAACACTGTTGGAGAGAGTTCGGGTTCTGACTCTGTGTTCGAGATATCCTCTGGTGTTACCAGCACTGGCCCCAAATTGGCCCAGCCACAGTCACGCAAATCTCCTGTTTCAGCAAAAACGATATAGGTTATTTGCGGCCCACATGCTGGTTCATCTGGTATGAAGCGGAAGCCGTAGTGGGTTCCATCAGTGCCAGCTTTGGTAGATGATACCCGACGAACATTCTCAGTGGGTAAGAACTGCGGGTACGCATAGTCACCCCACGGCACCATAAAACGAACACGATCAACTCCCCCGAACACGTGATATCTTATGTATTCAATCTCTACTCCATCCTCGCCAGCGTACATCTGCCCGGGCCCACACATACCGTGACTGTCTCCAGGACCCATCTTTACAGCTGTGATTGAAGCACCATCAGTGTCCCTATACTGCAAACCGAACCCACCACCACGATCGTACACCCAATCAAAACCGACAGCACCGCCGTAGAATCCAACCATACCCCGGAACGGCCAGACCGGAGCTGCCTCCCAAAGTAAATCCGGTGCGGGTAGCACCTCCACCCCCTCCGGGAAATCTCCGTTAGCACTATCACCGGAAGTCACCAAGATCAAACCACCATACAAGGCAGAAACAGCAGCACCGCTGTAAGTCCAGGTGCTAACCGAAGCTAAACCGGCCGACAAGCACACAACAACCAATAAAACACCTAAGCGCATTACAAACCACCAACCCCGTCACTTCAAGTGGTATAACCAACCATCCATCATGATGCTCCGTGTAAAAGGATCCTCCCATGTAAACACCACTGGAGCTTATACCATCACAGTGCCAGCGCACTGTCACCCCACCGGTATTTACCCGCGGGTTTGTCAGCAAAACCGTGCATCATAATATAATCAAGGAACAGCATATAGTGGTTGATGCATGTAGTCGGGTCCAAGCACTCCATACCCAAATCAGACAACAAAGTCTTAAAACCACGTTTCGACTTACTGTTCCATTTACCGTTATAGTCTACTTCCATATCCGTGAACGCGTTAATGCAATCCTGTAGGAAAAAATTGGCTGCTGTGTGACCACCTGGGTTGTCTGCGGTTTTGACTCTCAACGCTACAGGACAGCCAATATCGACATGAAAATGATCACCGTGATCTCTGATGTTTCGGTTGAGCACAATGCCGAACTATTTGCGCAAGCCCGCTTCCACCGCAACAAGACGACGGTGAGCTGTCAAACCTGAAGACACCTCATCCGCACCATTACACGGACGCGCAGCAGTATGCACCACAGACCCACCCTGCTGCTGGTTCTCCCAACCCACCCACCAAATATCGATAGCCTTACCATGATAATGAAAACTAGGACCGGTCATAATGTCTCGTAATGTTCCACCCTGGCCGATCACTTTGAGTCTTCCATAGTTGTCACCATAAACCCGAGCAAAATAGTCGATAGTCACAACAGCACCATTCAGCGGCACCACCATATCACGATGAATCGTAAACTTATAACCCGCATGGTATAGCCTACCGAACAAAGACACCTGTCTTCCTTCCCTGCGGGCAAGTGTTATATCTTGCTCCTGAGCAGGTGTCAGATCTGTTCTCTCAAGATTGCAGGGATTCGTGTCGCCCCAGTCTTTCACCCGTCGAAAGTTGACTGTCAGATTGTCGTTTCCCGCAGAGAATATACTGGTCAAGCTGGGATGGTCTGACTGATAGCGTTCTTCATAACTTGGAGTATCCAAACATCCTGCCAAAATATCATCCCTTTCTGTCTTAGCCAATCTTTGCAAACCGGTGAACACGGCAACCAAGATCCAACCCCGCGCTGTTTACATCAACGTTCAAATCCCAAATGTGCTGGCAATGCCAACATTAAGAAACATTAAGAACTGCGCATCTTCCGATGCAACAATACTAGACATCAAACAGCACCTGAGAAGGCACCACCAGCAGAATTAAGCGTACCATCACCCTTCACCCAGATGGCAGATTGAGCAACTCGCCAGCACTAGCACAGCCTGAACCAGAAAGCGTTGAACCTGAAAACACCGAACCTGAAAACACTTCAGGAGGCACAAAACGATCAATAAGACCCGGCCAGTCCTCAGGTTTCACCAGCAAAGGCCCAGCAGCACCGTCCATTTTACGGCAGGCGATAACTTCACCAGTATCACCAGCAACAACAAAACTCCACGGCTGCGAAACGCCTGGACCAGCCTCCCAACTTGGAAAAATGATCGTGAAGCCGTAATGATAGCCATCAGTGCCGTCAAACCGAGCCTTAGGAGCACCTCTCAACCACTCATTGTAATCATCGTGTTCGTAGGGATCATCACTAGACGAGAACTGAGAATAATCAACAGGATTAGGAGGCGGTTCACCCAACTCCAACTCAATACCAATAAGGGTTTCCACGTAGATTCTTTCACACTCAGAATTAACTTCCGCATCGATCTCCTTAGGATATTCATCCGTATAAAGATCATAATCCAAGAACTCTGCATCCCAGTCGTAGTAGGCCTGCCCATCTGGTGTGGTAACACTTATCACACCTTTAGGGTTGAAATGCCCGTTGGCTATATAAGACATCTCAAAACCCTCACCCAGTGGCAACTGTCCCAATCCAAACCCGCGCTGTCTACCGCTTGATGGGTTGTTCTCACTCAGTGGTAGCTGTCCTAACCCAAACTCAGACCCCACTAGAACCTCAGGCCACGCAACCGGGTAAGCCTGATCGTCCCATGGAACAACAACCGACCACCTAGTATGACTATCTACTGGTAAGCTGCTATCACCGAACTGTGTCAGCACGAACTCCTCAGTAGCATACAAAGCATAACCATAAATATCGGAGCCGTGATCACGAAAATCGTAGTGCGAAGAATAAGCAGAAGTAGAATGCCAGCACGGTTCGCCCTCCAACACAGCCCCTAGCTGCACATCATGTATCCTACCAGATTCAGTGTTCCAAAACCGTAACACAAACTCACCATCTTCGGCCCTTCCGAAATCTATGATCCCACGAAAAGGCCAAACCGGTGCCAAACCTTCACTCGCAACCGCGGGATCGTTCTCCTCGGCAGAAATCCCGCTATCGGTGCTATCCGAGAACCCCACCACAACTCCCAAACCCGCTTGCGAGTCAACCCTAGAACTACCCAAAAGTAATTGCGGCGGTGCGTTCAGACTAACTTCAGGTTCTCCCAGCGACTGTGGTAGTACGCTAATATCAACCCCAGAACTTCCTGATGGTTGCAGTATTGCATCAATGTCAAGGACTGCGCCACCTATAACTGCAACAAACCCTACAATGACAACCAGCAAATAACCTATACGCAAACCCAGAACCACCCACCACACCACAACGGGCTAGACTCATAACTCTTGCTTACCATATAACTTACTCTACCGGCAAGCCCGTGCACCACAATCCTGCAATAAGTGATGCGATTGAAGCACGACTCATAGCCAATTGGGGAGTGTTCTGTTGGTCCGGTTGCAACGAAGGTGCTGCCCAATCAATTCAGTTCCTGAGACGGCCACAGACCGGATCAACGATCACTGCGAACAGGCTCCGCTGGACATCAGTGCTCTAAAGATTCCCCAGGGTTGAACCAACCACACCTAGGTTCCTCAGTTCTAAATCCGCGGTAGCCTCAAGATTACCAAGAGTTGAACCAACCTATCCCGGCTCCTCGTTTGGCGACGACTTAGGATTTCTCAGGTATTATGTGTTTGTGGTGGTTGTTGAAGACTGTATTCGAAATACCGTATCTGGTGCGCCTGTAAAGTGAACCTCAGAGTAGCGATCGTTCGCGTATAATGCAGGACTGCATCCTGATGAAAGTGAGCTGTTACCTAGCGACACTTCACTGAAAAGACCTGTTTCGATGTTCCAGTACTGTAGAGAATGTCCGTAGTTGATCACACCACTGAAAGGCCAATCTGGTGCTTGTCCATTTCTTTCGATTGATACGTTCTTCGTCAAGCCCGGCGCGAAAGACGAGATCGTCGCCTGTACCGCATTGAGAGCTTCTAGTTCTTGCGCATTGCCGTCTACACTCGTGCCAGTTGTCGACACAGAAGCTAGAAGCATACCACGAACTAGCTTGCCGTCTACGCTAATGTTGGCTGCTGAGTTAACCTCTAAGCCAACCTCAGAGCCGACTGCACTGATAGTTGCAAGGATCATCAACAATACAGCAACTAATATTCTCCCACAGCGTATCATAACCCACCTGACACTCTAGCAACGTTCTCGATCGCCGCTTCACCCTCAAAGCAATTGGACACCCATCGTCAACATGAAAATGATTTTTATGTGAACTGTTCGGAGCCTCCAGTGACTGTTTCTTCGCCCTACAATCAGTGGGGGGGGGGGAGCACATCCGATCTGTGGTTGCTGTGTTGAGAATCCGCTATAGACGCTATGTTGTTCAAGCCTTCCCTTGGCATATTTGAAGGTGTTATTCTGCGGAGTCGCCCGTCGTGTTATGCGGCAAGTCTCGCAAATCTAAGAACCGATCGCAAGAATCATCGTAGACTTCGGGTAGGTTTGTTACCAGAAACTCTGGGTCCTTGATACTGCTAGAGGGTTCGTAGGATTCATCAAAGTTCACTAAAATGGGGCCTAAACGGTTCCAGCCGCAAGTGATTAACTTTCCGGTAATGCCGTCTACCACGTAGGTTTTGTGCGCAGAGCATGCCGGTTCTTCGGGAATATAATGAAAGCCGTAGTGGTGTCCGTCCGTGCCAGACACCCTTGCTCCAAGTACGGTAGGTGGTGGGAGCCAACCAGGGGGATCAGAAATGAACATTGGATATGCGTCATCGCCCCACGGAACCTGGAATATCACATAACCCAGAGATCTGTAATCAACGAATGTGACTTTGAGCCTATCGAAACTGGCCTCGATATGTCCACCACAAATCATATGATCAACACCTAGAGGGACATAAGTGCTAGATAGGTCATTAGCATTCCAGTATTGCAAACCGAATCCTGGATGGGGATACGGATCCACTGACGGGACCACGTCGTAGGAGGCGACGGGGGCGGTGCCATCGTAGTAGCCGATTACCCCCCTAAAAGGCAAACTCGGTGCTTGCAATGTCGATTTGTGCGTATAAGACGAATCAGCTGCATATGTAACAACTACACTAGAAACTACAACCACAACGTAGACAACGACACTAGTAATGAGATGTGCGATACGGTATCGACGTCTACCCATACGAACCAGCTTACAATCCTACATGTACTTTGGTGGTGTGACATCGGGGTTTCCACCCTCACGAATCCGGTTACGTTTATAAAATTGCTTTGTCACCCCAACGAAAAGTGCCAGCAGGTTTATCCGCAAATCCATGCATCATGATATAATCCAAAAACAACATATAATGGTTAATAAACTTGATCGGATTCAAACATTCCATCCCTAGATCGGATAACAAGTGTTCATAGGCTCTATCTGTTTGCGCGTCCCACGTCCCGTCATAGTCCACGTCCACATCTGTGAAGGCGTTAATACAATCTTGTATGAAATAATGACAAGACCGAATAGTCCGATCTAATCTTATTCGTGATTCTCGATCCACTCTCAAAGCTACAGGACACCCGTTATCAACATGAAAATGATTATGATGAGAACTCCTCGGGCCCTCTAGAGGCTCCCCATTACATTCCGTAGGTGGAAGAATACAACCGATGTAGCGGTTCAATACATAGCCGAACCATTTCCGTAATCCAGCTTCCACAGCTACCAAACGTCGATGAGTCGTTGGCCTCCAGTGGCCATTCGAGTCAAATACCTCGCTTTCAGCGACCTGTGGATTAGACGCATTACCACCAGTCCATTGAATCCAAGTAACATCAAGTGCTCTACCAACATTATGATAGGTATACCTGCGAGTACCGGGTGCACCACCGATATGACCAATCCAAGATATGTTTCCATAACCATTATTTCCATATAGTCTAGAAAAGTAACTCATATTGTTAGCAAAACTATCCAAAAGAGGCTCCATAGAAGCATCTAGATTAATCTTCTTCTGCTCCGCCCAATCTTGCGAATTATATGTCGAAGAGTACCGGAACTTTACTTCAACTGAGCCGCTACCAACTGACGGAAAAGTATGGCTTGGATAATTCGCCACTAGGTTTGTCCCTTGAGGAGGTGCGGGTGGATTATAAGAGCACACGTCATATTCTTTGGATGTGACATCTTCAGGAGGAGTCATGGTACGTCTATTCTCCTTTCGGTAATCTTCTCTTCAATAGCGTAACTTCAAGATAACTGATAGGTGGTTCAATATCGCCCACATCACACATTCCGCATCAATCCAATCGTAGTGCACATCCTGACAACGGTGAGCACACCAGTAACGCTAAACCAGTTGTATTGTGTATACTGAACAGCCAGGTAAACAACTTCACAACCGAATAGCCCATGATTTTTATCACAAAATCAACAACCAAAAGAGCTGGTGTAACATGAAACCTGATCTAATAACCGGTTCATGGTTCTGGTTGGTGGGTTCGGCAGGGCTGCACTCATGGACACACACGCTGATGAGCAACCAGCTTACAGCGGCGTGTGGAATGACGAGTCGGATCACGGATACAAGACCCTGCTATCGGATTTAGGGATGGAATGCCTAGACCCAGTTCGGTGCATCAACCACTACATGCTGTTTTGAGATTACATGATGATGCACGGGTTCGCCGACGCGCCTGCTGGTACTTATCGTTGGGGTGACAATGCCCTGGTGCTGTGAAACGCGGCGTTGGCGTAAAGAAAGAAGCGGAGCTGCTCGCCGATCCACCAGTACGTTGATTGTGTTATTGATTGTACCGTTGACGGCTAGTTCAAGCGTTGATAGAGAATTAGAAAGCAGTTCCCATCATGGGCGGCATAATGCTCCAACCATACATACTGGGGTGCGTCCAGGACAGATGGTGGTGGGTCTGAATCGAATACATTCGGGACAGATGGCGCGACGAGATGCTGTACCTAGCTGGTCTAGGCCTGTTACGTTGATCCACAACAGCGACACGCACATGGTGCCAGACATGCGCATCACGTCAGAAGAAGTATACTCTACCGTGTCAGGAGAGGTTGAGAGTCTTGAGTGGTTGGCACCGCGATGGCCGTTTTCGGGTGTTGTGAGCTACGGCAGCGTACCGGAGCCGCGTGAGTTTGGTGTATTGCAATACTGGAATGCTGACACCGGTGGGTACAGTGAGGTGCGACTGATACATAGTTCGTGGCCGATCGGAGGGTGTCCTGGTCTTCCAGTTGCCAACGAAGACGCTGTACAGTTTAATTTGGATAACTGGCCTCGGGTTATTTATAGTGTGCCGTGGGGTGATGAGGCCTACCCTATAGTCGTCGGATCACAAGATACTGCTGGTCGCCCGGAGTCTATTTCGTTTGGTGAGGCGGGAACGATATCCATTGTCTCCGATGGTGTTTTTAGCGTTGTTCGTGTATCGGTTGGAACATTACAAAAGTATTACTCTGTTGGTGCGTATGGGCTTTCGTTAACTGATCACGACCCTGAGAAGCCCCAGGAATCCGACGGGGTTGTGGACTTTCCAACTCCTATTGTTCTGTTGGATGGCACTGATGGCTATCACTGGGGTGTTAGGGTTGTCTCCAGTGAAACAGCATGCCCAGATGAGAACGGGTTTATTTTTGCGATTGAGACCGGAGAACTGGTAGCCTGCGGTTGGTCGAGAGGTGGAGCACTCTTGATAAGTCAGCCTGAAGTGCTAGCACAGGTTGATACTATCGCTTTTCCTGAGACGGTCACAGACTGGGACAACGATCAATGCAACCAGGCTCCACTAGACATCAGCGGTCTCAAGATTCCCAATAGTTGAACCAACCCATATCAGGTTCCTCAGTCCCAAATCCACCGGAATCCAAGTATCCGTTATTCCCGAAGTCAAACACTCACGGGGTGGTTTCTTCAATGCCCTAGGTAATAGCCTAGAGTCTACTGTGTACTCGCGGTTTGCCTGCGACCGCTGTAGCGTCTGAATGGCTGCTCAGTGTGATGATCAGTGTGGTGGTGTGAGTTGCCGGTCTTGTGTGAATGGGAGGTTGGTGAGGTCGAGTTGTGGTGCACATGACAGGTATGTGCCCATAGTATCAGGATCTGGTAGTATCAGCTCACCAGCGGGTGGCTCCGGGGAGACAAACAGTGTGGCCGCGGTGTTAGCACCACACGTGACGAACTCACCGGTTGCGGCTAGTGACACCCAAGTGACACCAGAATAGCACGGCAAGTGCGCCGGGTGCACTGTTAGCAGGAACAGTTCACCATCATGGCGGGCTTGCACTGTCCATCGGTCACCATCGGGTCGCATAGGATCGCGTATCTCGTATGACTGTTGCTGGGTGCCGGTGGTCAGGTGCACCCAGTCTCCCTCGGTTGCCACCTCAACACTTGAAGACCTATCACGTATTTGTGTTAGCAGCATCTCAGAAGCTGTGTCGACTTTTGCTGCGGTGTCACCCCAAGGGATCCAATACGTGCTACTAGCAGTGTCTGTTATGCCACCTATCTCTATGCCAAGCTCACCGTGTGTGACCATGCCGATTCTGCCCATACATTCAATTTCCAGGCCTGGTAACGGTACTTGGGGGTATATCTCAGCGGATGTGTCCCAACTCCAATACCGCAACGACCAACCCAGTTCACCCATGAAACTATACGTGTTGTACCAGAGCTGCACCAAACCCCGAAACGGCCACCGCGGTGCGGTATCAGCACCGTCTGCACCGAAAGATGGGTATTCTTTATCTAAGGGTGCAAACGTTGTAGTTGTCGTAGTCTGGATCGTAGTCGCCGGGGATGTTTCACCCACCAGTGATGTTTCCTCCTCGGGTGATCTCTCTCCGAGTTGTTCTATGTCCTGGCCGTTTGAATTCGAGTTCGTGAATGCGGTATCATCACTTTCGTCTCGCCTGTCACTCACAGGATCATCAGCAGAAGACTCCACCGACTGCGACCCTGCCACCCCTGTCACAGCCTCTGAAGACTGGGGAGCATCCTCTGGGGTATCACTGTTGGCACAAGCAACACACACCACCAGCACCCACACCACCACCCACCATCGCAGCACACTCAACATCACCGGGTCACATCCACACCAGCAGTCTGTGGCACCCGCAACGTTTCCAAATCTAAATTCTTGCAACCACCAGGTGGAACCCCCTGAGGCACAGCAAAACTATCAACAAAACCCGGCGAACCCTCAGGCAACACAAACGCCACACCCCCCAAACCAACAGAATCCAAACCCCTAAAACTACCGCAAGCCACCACCTCACCAGTATCACCAGCCACAACAAAACCATACGCACCCGGACACCACGCCGGTTCGTTATAAATCTCACCAACACCGTAGTAAAAACCATCAGTACCAATAACGTCAGCACTAGGCCAAAACCACGACTCACCATCATTTTCAGGTTCAAGCTCACTAATATGCGGAGCATCCGCCAGCATCAACCCGATCCTAGCATTGACATAAGTGTCGTAGTACGCATCCTGTTGTGGTGTTGACACACGAAGAAGTTCCCCGACAGACGATACAGCCAACTTGCCCAACAGAAACGACTGCTGCACCGAACGCTCATCAGAATCCATGCCACTACCAACACCAACCCCACGAACCAACGGGTACGCCTCATCACCCCACGGCACTCCATACTGCACGAACCCAAAAAAAGGCGACGGATCAAGCATGCCACTACTATCGTACACCACGACAGCACTACCAAATGGCACTATCTGCAGCTCACAACCGAGCAATGGCCCCAACCGCACCTCAGTGATCTCACCCGTGTCAGTATGCCAATACTGCAACACATTATGCTCACCACTAAACAACAAATCCAAAGGTCTCCACTCATAATAATCGGGATACTCGGACTCACCCTCATCATCAAGACCATACTTCACGATACCACGAAACGGCCAAACCGGAGTCCGACCAACCGTAACCCCAGAACCACCCTGTACTACAAGTTCCCCACAGCACTACCCGCTGATATTACAGACACACCGTCCTCAACATCTTCTACGTCTCCCAACCCAGCACCACTTACACCAACAGAAAATACCACAACAACAGATACAGCTGCGAAATAACTACCCACCACTACCACCGATTCATCTACTAACAGAACTTGACCCGTTACAATACCAGCGCACCGTCACCCCAACGATACGTACCAGCAGGAGCGTCAGCGAAACCATGCATCATAACATAATCCAAAAACAGCATGTAATGACTCACATACTTAGCAGGGTGCAAGCACTCCATACCAAAATCAGACAGCAGTGCTTTATAACCCCGATCCGACTGAGACCCCCATATCCCATCATAGTCTATTTCCACATCCGTAAATGCGTTTATGCAGTCCTGCAAAAAATAGTGGCACGAACGAACCGGTCGATCTGGTGTTTCAGGATTGGCAATCCCTCAGGCTCATTATCAACCCTCAACGCCACAAGACAGCCATTGTCAACATGAAAATGATTGTGATGTCCAGCGATATTCCGATTCAGAACGTAGCCGAACCATTTACGCAGTCCAGCTTCTACCGCTACTAGGCGACGGTGGGCTGTTAAACTTGAAGACACCTCACCTGCACCATTACACGGACGAGACGCGGTATGCACCACAGTGCCGCCTTGTTGCTGGTTCTCCCAACCCAACCACCAAATATCAATAGCCTTACCATGATAATGAAAACTATCAGAGCCCGTACGATTTCTTATCGTGCCACCCTGACCGATCACCTTGAGTCTTCCATAGTTGTCACCATAAACCCGAGCAAAATAATCGATAGTCACAACAGCACTATTCAACGGTGCCACCATATCAGGATGAATATCGAACTTATAGTTCGCATTATATGGGCCACCGAACAAATACGGATTTCTGCCTTTCCTCTTAGCCTTTGTTATATCCTGCCCCAATTGCCCCAGATCAAGATTGCATTCCGGCTTTGAAGTTATTTTGTCATTAATTCTTGTGTCCGCCCAATCTACTACTGGCCGAACGTCTACCGTTAGGTTTTTATTCCCTAAAGAGAAGATTTGACTTAAAATAGAACCATTACTATGACGGTAGACACTTCCAACTCGCCGATACCTGTCCGCGTAGCTTGGAGCATCATCATAGCTGCATTCTTCCATACGTTTACCTCCGTGTCTCAATCAGCCTTAACCAAAAGGTGGTTATAGCAACCGTAGTCCAGCCTGTACTGTTCGTGCTCGTGTTCAGATACCAAACAGCCACATAACCAAATACAGTGCTAACAGAACAGCTGTATGGTCATGACACCTCACCCGATGACAGGTTATGCAGTTCTCCGGTACCCACACAATCCGAGCCTGAAAAGGCTTCAGGCAACACGAAACGGTCGACAAGATCCGACCAGCCCTCGGGTTTCACCAGCAGAGCTCCAGCAGTGCTGAACACTCTGCGACAACTAACAACCTCACCAGTATCCCCAGCGAAAACAAAACCCCACGAATCCCTAGCGGTCGCATCCTCTAAATCTGGAGCCACCATAATCGTGATACCATAATAGTAGCCGTCAGTACCATCAAACCGAACATAAGGAGCTTCCCTCAACCACGTTATGTACCTATCGTACGCCAAGGCACCAAAAGGACTATCCTCAGACTCATAATCAGAATAATCCACAGGATCAGACGGCGGTTCGCTCAACTCTAACAGAACATGAAAAGACCGGTGATACGCCGCATAATACTCATCAGTGCCTGCTGTGTGACTCGACACATCCCAACTGTAATCCAAGTCGTAGTAAGCTTCCTCGGGTGGTGTGACAACACGCAACACACTGCCACGATGAAGATCTTCGACAAAAGACACTTCAAAACCCTCAGCCTGTGATAATCGTTCTGGACTCAACTCAGATTCCACAAGAACTTCAGGCCACAAAACAGGGTACGCCTCATCACCCCACGGAACAACAATCCACCACCACCTAGTCCGTTCCTCTCTATGAGGAGTCCAATCCTCGTTAAGAGGAGATAGTCTGTTACTTAATTGAGTAATCACGAACTCCTCGCTAGCATACAGGACATCACCAGCATAAGAGTGATCATCGGAATACTCCCGATCAGAATACCAATACGGTTCGCTCTGTGACATAGCTCCTAGTGGCACATCATAAACCCCACCGGATTCGATGCTCCAAAACCGCAACACGAACCCCCCATCATCAGCCCTCCCGGAATCCACAACTCCACGGAAAGGCCAAACTGGTGCTAGGCCATCACCCCGATGCGCAAAGTTCCTTCCCACGCCCAAAGATTCACCATCAGCCCTACCTGAGAATTCCACCACACCACCCGAACCTACCTGCAAACCAACCTCAGAACCCGCCAACAGCTGCGATGGCCTATCAACACCAACGACCCCCAACAGCTGCTGTGACACACCAACCCTAGCAGCCATGTCAGCACCAACAACCGCACCACTAGCAGCTACAGCAACAACCAAGCCGAAACGAAAACCCAGACCTAATTTATTGCCAATCCAGCCCTTATAACGCTTGTACGTCATCTTAACAATCCACAATAGCAGCAGCCTCATCAATAAATCGCGCATTCATAGCAAAGTTGTGTTATCAATACAGATTCACCAGTAGTGTTTACCCGCAAAACTAGAAGTATAAACCCCGTCGGATAACCCTGAGAGACTGTTATCGAGTGAGTTGACGTGATTTGGTAAACGGTAGGAGTTCCAGGTTAAGTTCAGGCGCGCATGACAGATAAGTTCCCATAGTGTCAGGATCCGGTAGAATCAGCTCACCGGCGGGTGGTTCCGGGGCGACAAACAGTGTGGCCGCGGTGTTGGCACCACACGTGACGAACTCACCGGTTTCTGCTAGTGATACCCAAGTAACACCAGAATAGCACGGCAGATGCGCCGGATGCACTGTTAGCAGGAAAAGTTCACCATCATGGCGGGCTTGCACTGTCCATCGGTCACCGTCAGGTCGTACGGGATCGCGCATCGCATAAGAGTGCTGCTGAATACTAGTGTTTACGTGTACCAAGTCGCCTTCGGTGCGCACAGTTATGTTAGAAGGCCTCTGGGTAGCCCACTCGAGAAGTTTGTCAGAAGGCGCACCCGTCTTTTGGGCGGTGCCTCCCCAAGGGACCACAAACGCGCTGTTGGTGGTACCTTCGGGGCCACCGATTTCGATACCGTGCTCATCGTCGGCGACCATCGCTATCCGACCGAGGCACTCTACTTGTAGGTCTGGTAGTAACACCTGTGCATACTCATCAGCGGGTGTGTCCCAACTCCAGTACCGCAACCTCCAGCCTTTTCGCTCAGCGTACGGCAAGTACCAAAGCTGCACCAAACCGGTGAAAGGCCGCTCGGGTGCTGGCGCATCCTCGAAACTTGGGAGTTCTTTTTCTAACGGCAGCTGCGTGCTGGTAGTAGTCACAACAGACGTAGTCGTGGTAACCACCGGCCGCTCAGTTTCCACACCCACAGGTTCATCCGTTGTCATTGGCGAATCGGTGGTCGTGCTGCGTTTGCCATTTTCAGTTGGTGGTTCAAGAACTGTATGTTCGGTAGTCGACGGCTGTGAAACCTCCTCAGACGTTGTGCCACCAGCACACGCGCAACACACGACCAGTACACTCATCGCCAACACAAAACAACGCCTCATCAGCTCAAACCCAGTAAGCAGACAACCAGCGGACAATCCCGCACACTACCAACACACAACAGCAAGAACTTCATCAACCCAGTCTTCTGTTGGAAGGCGGTTCCACAGCGGATTCCGCACACCCCAACCCAAGCATCAGTCACGCCCGCTGCCAGGGGTTGGTGGCCCACTGCTGGGAATCGGTGGTATTCCCAGTTTCCAGAGATCCAATCCTGGACACTTCTGGGTAGTGAAAGGCTGAGGCAAGGCGAAACGGTCAAGAAGCTGCGCTCCTTCGGGCAGCACAAACGCTGCGCCTCCTAAAGCGGGACCCGATGCAGAATGCGAACATGCCACCACTTCACCAGTATCACCCGCAAAAATATAAAGGTCTTCCGCCGGGCAGGCCGGATCGTTGTAAAAGACTCCTATGCCATAATAGAAACCGTCCGTACCAACCGCAGCAACCCAAGGCCCCTCATCATAAGAATCCTCCGTGTCAACACCACGTAATGGAACCTCATCAAGCGTTGGCCAGTACCCGCTACCCGTATCCGAAGACGGATCATAACCAGGATTGTAATACGCTTCCTGCTGCGGTGTAGCCACACGAAGAACAAACGCTCCATCCAAGAGATCCCCAACATGCGAAACTTCTAACCTGCCATCAAAAACCGTTTGATTCACCACAGGCCGTCCCGCTGTAACCGGGATATCATCACCATAACCCGGCGCATTAAGCACCGGATAAGCCTCATCACCCCACGGCACCACATACCTGACCGGACCATCAGACATGACGTTATAATAGTTTGGACTCCAACTCCCCAACTCAACAAGCTTATCACTAGCCACCGGTGATATCCCACAACCAGGCAGAGGCCCCAACTGCACTTCACTGATCGCGCCAGTTTCAGTGTTCCAATACTGCAACACCATATGACCATCCGTGTCACTAACAGCATACCTCACAATCCCACGAAACGGCCAAACAGGGGAACGCCCACCCGCAGCCATCAAACCACCCTGTGAACCCACACCACCAATAACCACCACCTCGCCGTCCACAACAACATCAACTGCGCCCACACCACCAAACCCGTACAACACTCCACCAACACAAAAACCTAAAAACAGCGCAACCACCACAACCTTACACATAACAACACCCAACCACCACCAAGGCGTCACACCACCAACGCACTATCACCCCAACGGTAAGTACCAGCAGGCGCGTCAGCGAAACCGTGCATCATAACATAGTCAAGAAACAGCATGTAATGACTCACATACTTAGCAGGGTTCAGGCATTCCATCCCAAAATCCGATAGCAACGTCTTACAACCATGCTTCGACTTCGGGCCCCAGTCGCCATCATAGGCTATCTTCTCATCTGTGAAAGCGTAGATACAATCCTGCATGAAGAAATGGCACGAAGTATGCGTCCTGCTTGAGCTACTATCTTTGAGCCTCAAAGCCACAGGACAATCATTATCCACATGAAAATGATTGTGATGATTACTGATGCCACGGTTAAGGACGTAGCCGAACCATTTACGCAACCCTGCTTCCACTGCTATTAGCCGACGGTGAGTCGTAACATCTTCCGCTTCTGTTAGAGCATCATAAGGCAGGCAATAGATCGGGACGCCATGATTATCCCAATAAATCCAGGTGATGTCGAGTGCTTTGCCATGATAATGAAAACTCGGATTGATCGAACTACCCTGCGGCAGCACAGCACTGGTCTCCAGATCCAATAACTCCGCCGGGTCGGATTCGTCGCGTTGGCAATGCACGTATGAATCTCGGTTTGGAACATCACATCTCAATCTGTCTCTTTGAGCCCCTATATGACCGATGATTTTCATTGTTCCATAATTTCCATACATAGCCGAGAAATAGTTTGTGTTTTTTACAAACGAATCCAACGGTGTCTGTAAAGAACTATGACCCCATACAAATGGTGTTGCATCGTCAGGTGGAGCACCTAACACATGACGTGAGTTTCGCGTTGGCAACAAATTATTCGCGAACTTTATGTCTAAACCAGCAGGATCAGCTGACTCTATCTTTACATTATCAGCAAAACTGATAGTATCAGGTGGGTCATAAGTACAGTCTGACACACTCATAAAAGCCTTTCTTGTGATAGGGTGGATCACACACAAATGAGTCAACAGGACTCGCGTTCATTCTTTTATCTGTTTAGCACATTACATTTCAGATCCGATTACATGTAATAGATGACTGGATTGGATATGACGCAAAAGTTCTTGTAAGGTCTCAATAGTTCTTAGGTGTCATTCCCAATTTTTGCCAGTGCAATGAAGAGACCAAAGATCGTGGAGCTTCCGTAAATCGCATATACTCTAGGTTGAGTTGCGGTGCGCATGACAGGTACGTACCAAACGTGTCCGGGTCAGGCAGCACTAACTGTTGAGACACAAACCCCGATGGAGCAACAAACGCCGTAGCCGCAGAGTTAGCACCACAAATAACATGTTCACCGGTTGCTGCTAGTGACATCCAGGTCACACCTGAATAGCATGGCAGATGCGTGGGATGCACAGTGACCAAAAATATTTCACCATCATGACGTGCTTGCACATTCCATCGTGAGCCAGCAGATCTTATAGGGTCACGCATCGCATAAGACTGCATCTGCGAGCCCGTGTCTATATGCACCCAATCTCCTTCGGTGTTCACAGTAACATTGGATGGACGTGACTGCTGCGCTTGTAACAGTTCTTGTGAAGGCGCATCGACCTGTTGTGCTAGTCCACCCCATGGTATCCAATACATGCTGTTAGTAGTACCGGGCGGGCCACCAACTTCGATTCCACGTTCTGCGTGTACTATCAGAGCGACCTTACCCAAACAGTCAACCCGCAAATCGGGCAGCACAACCTGCGGGTATGTTTCAGCAGATACATCCCAACTCCAATAGCGCAACACCCAACTCGGCTTGAGGCGATCACCAGTATTACTTGTCTGACTAGGCCACAACTGCACAAGCCCTCGAAACGGCCATTGCGGTGCTGAGCCGTCACGAAAAGTCGCATACTCAATTTTTTGTGTTTCAGTTGTGGTAGGTGCGACGGTCGTCCCGGTTTGTGGAGGTGGTTCGGTGGTGGTGGGTGGCGTAACATTTTGTGATGGCTGTGGTAGCTCAAATATTGTAGTTTCCGTGGCTTGTGACTGATGAGTTGTTTCAGAAGACAATGACGGGTCTGGGGATTGTGACATACTATTTTCATCAAACGATGGTTGCGATAGCGGGCCGTCCACGTTACTGTCACTGGAACCACAAGAGCCAAACACCATGACCAACACTGTCAACACACAAGTACGCACCACTCGGTTATGGCAACGAGACATAACACTCAAACCGATCGCGTCGCAACTTGCCACAGTCTCCTGTGCTTGTCTAACATGCTGATCATGTCCTGTTGTCATCATGATTATGCCACTCAGTTTCTTGTGCTCATGACAACGATGCAAACTGTTTAAGGTCTACATGCGTACCACATCTTTCATCATAGTTAGCCCCCATATCAGTTTCAGGAAATATAAACTCTTCCACACGTGTCACCCCACTATGAGTTCTCCCTAAAACAGGTGCTACCATCGCAGTACCGCATCCTACCAACTCCCCCGTATCAGCTGCGAGTACGAACACCTGCCAATTGTCGCATAGAGGCTCAAAACTCGCACTTGCGAAACCGTAAAGCTGCCCATCCGTGCCAAGCATCGAAGTCGAAGGCAGATACCAATTCTTCGGGTTATGCTCATCCCCAGACACGGACGGCACATAGCTTTCAGGAGTTTCATGTCCCTCTGGAGGGCCCGAATGATCAGTATACACAGGATAATACCGCACATCATCACCAGCTGACAATTCAAGCCAGTAAAAATCAACCATGCCAGCAGTAACTCTAATATCACCAAACATTGTTTCTTCGCTCCACGTCTTTACATTATCATCTGTCCAATCCACAAAATTCGGTGCAGCAAAAAAAGGGTACACGTCATCACCCCACGGCACACGCAGTACCGCAAAATCATTACTAGTTGCTGACTCTTTCAACACAACTACAGTCCCATATTCACTTACACTGATGAAACTATTTTCAGCACATGCAGGCATATATATAGGAAACGGAATAACTACAGTCTTGCCATCAACAGCACTCCGATATTGCAGCTCATTTGCCAACATAAATTCATCCGACATATGCACATCGAAAGGTGTATACCAATTGATCACACCGTCAAACGGCCAATTCGGTGCTACATTCGACACCTCAAACTGCGCGTGACCTGCATCCGTATCAGAGCCAACTATTCTACTAAATGGCTTGACAGACGCAACCGACAGTGACATAGTAGACGTATCCACCGACCCCATATCATTGCTCATCACATACCCATCAGCTTCAGGCGACAAAACTCCAACAGCCGCGCCAGTAAACGCTAAACCAAGCAAAGCAGAACTACCCCGAATACGCTGTAACCAGCCATACACCCCACGCCACCAGCACCTCACATAGCCTATAATATCCACTACCAAACCCTTTTAAATGACACAAAAACTATGCAAACTATTACGAAACAGCAGCGTCTGAATGGCGTCCCTGTGTGATGATCAGCGTGGTGGTGTGAGTTGCCGGTCTTGTGTGAATGGGAGGTTGGTGAGGTCGAGTTGTGGTGCGCATGACAGATAAGTCCCCATAGTGTCAGGGTCTGGTAGTATCAGCTCCGCCGTGGGTGGTTCCGGGGCGACAAACAGTGTGGCCGCGGTGTTAGCACCACACGTGACGAACTCACCGGTTTCGGCTAGTGATATCCAAGTAACACCAGAATAGCACGGCAGATGCGCCGGATGCACTGTGAGCAGGAAAAGTTCACCATCATGGCGGGCTTGCACTGTCCATCGGTCACCGTCAGGTCGCACAGGATCGCGCATCGCATATGACTGTTGCTGAGTGCCGGTGTTAATGTACACCAAATCGCCTTTTGTGTGTACTTCTAGGTTGGAGGGACGCTTTTGTACCCATTCTAGAAGTTTGTCAGATGGTGTGCCCATTTTTTGGGCAGTGCCACCCCAAGGAACTAGGAACGCTCCGTTGGTGGTATCTTCGGGGCCACCGATTTCAATACCATGCTCAACATCAGCAACCATGGCTATTCGACCGAGGCATTCAATTTCCAAGCCCGGCAGTGGTACCTCAGGGTAGGCTTCGGTAGGTTCATCCCAGTTCCAATATCGCAGCATCCAATCTACATCAATGGCCCACCGATCTTGTATTTGCTCATAATTAAAATTAGGCCACAACTGCACCAAACCCCGAAATATCCATGGCGGGGCTTTAGCTTCAACAAATTGAGAGTATTCTCGCTGCAGCGACTGAATCGTGGTGGTGGATTGTTCAGTGGTTTCCGGTGTTTTGGTGGTCTGTGGCTTGAGGGTGGTTTCAGGCACTGGCAACGTATCTAATCTGCTTGGCTTGTCACCCGTAGTTGCATTACTGGCATCTTTTTCGCTGTTGTTCTGTGCATCTGTCAACACTGAGGACTGAGACACCTCGTCTACTGACACAGAGTCAGAAGACACCTGAAGAGTGTCACTGCTGGTGCATCCCACGCACGCTGCTAGTGTGAGCACTCCTACTGTCCACAAGCGTGTCATCAGGTTGTTTCTTCGGAGTGTTGTGGAGTTCTAAGAGTGCTTATATCCAAGGGTTGGTCACATTGCCTGCTTGTCACAGGCTGAGGTAGAGCGACACGATCAACAAGGGTTGGTGCACCTTCAGGAACAATCAGTAGCGCACCCCCGCCATGGTTGCTTCTCCAGCATGCTACCACTTCACCGGTATCACCCGCGATAATAAAGCCAGCTCTTTCAGGACAGGCGGGTTCTGCAAAGATAACATGCAAACCGTAGTGAAAGTTGTCAGTGCCGATCATTTGTACAACGGGTCTCGCCCAATCATCTGAAGGATGCTGTGGCCATTCTGCAGCACTACCACCTTCGGGATAAAGCCCAAAAAAACTGTTGCCATAATATCCCTCCGCACCTGAAGCGAGGACGCGGAACCGTCCTTCTACTAGCTCCACTTTGATTTCTTCTTCTCCCAGCGACACCGACCTAAAATATGGATCAGAGCCTGAATAGTCGACAACTCTTTCGGACAACGACATCTGCGGGTAGGCCTCATCACCCCACGGTATCCGCAGGATAACACGTGTCGTCATATCTGATGTGAAAGCATCTAACTCAACATGCTCTTCTGTAGCCAAAGGCTGGCTAATACAATAACCCATGCTCCCGCCGAGTTGTATTTCGCTGACACAACCGGTCTCAGTGTCTCGATACTGCAAAACATATCCCACATCAAAACGCCATAGCCCAGCATTAACAATTCCACGAAACGGCCAGTGAGGGGCAATGTTTTCAGCATTGTCAGACGCACATTTTATCGTAGTCGTGGTGCTTCCAGGATTACCGCTGGTTTTGATAGCATTGCTAGTTACTCCTGAATAGTTCAATATCTCCTGTTGATTCTCATACGAGTATGAACCAAAAATCGCATAAACATGAAACGCGGTTACCAACGGTACAAGTAATACAGACATCAACCCGATTGCACAAAACTTGATATTTATATGTCGCAGATGGAACCGCTTTCGACTAACGACTAAAACTGTCATAGCACCAACGCGCTGTCACCCCACCGGTAAGTACCAGCAGGAGCGTCAGCGAAACCGTGCATCATAATATAGTCAAGAAACAGCATGTAATGACTCACATACTTAGCAGGGTTCAAACATTCCATACCCAGATCCGATAGTAGTGTTTTGCAGGCACGTTTAGAACTGTCATCCCAGTTACCGTTGTATTCTATTTTCTCGTCTGTGAAAGCATAAATACAATCCTGCATGAAGAAATGGCACGAAGTATGGGTCCTGCTTGAGCTGCTACTTTTGAGCCTCAAAGCCGCAGGACAACCATTATCCACATGAAAATGATTGTCATGATTACTGATGCCACGGTTAAGAACGTAGCCGAACCATTTACGTAACCCTGCTTCCACTGCCACTAGACGACGGTGTGTTGTGTGTTTCCAGCCGTTTGTGTCTTTGACCTCTGCTGCTGCGTGGTAGGGACGCGAGACATTACCACCCTCCCAGTGAAGCCACGATATATCAAGGGCCTTCCCTACATTATGGTATGTGTTTCTCGGTAGTCCACCCGGAGGACCGCCGAGATGACCGATCCAATTAAGCTCACCATAATCAGTGTTGCCAAAAACGCGCGTGAAATAACTCAGATTGGTAACGAACGAATCCAGAGGTTGTTTCATAGACTGGTCTAAACGGATCGCCGCTGTCGGTAGGCTCATCCAGTCCAGATTCGAGAGAATAGGACGAAACTCTACGCTTACACTGTCTCTACCAATGGACCCTATTGTATATGAAGGGTAGAGATTAGGTCCTGGTGCCGGTGGGTTGTAGCTGCATGATTGTGTGATTGATGTGGTCATGGTGTAAGGCTCTCTTTGAAGTTCAAGCGTTCTAGGTTTGGGGGCTGACTGTTGTGAGTTGGGCGATGTTGGTGTGGGGTATCAGGGCGTGCTTACCGTCGGGTGCTGCGATGGTCACATCAGGTGAGATGCGGTGTTTGATGAGAACGGTGTCAGCTAGTGTGGTGGTTTCTTTTTCGAGCCCACTGCGGAACTTCTTGATCTCGTGTGCACCGTCTCGGGTTTTCACAGCTGCTTTCAGATGTCCATCCTCGGGATTGACCCCTAACAGTTTATGATCACCGTCAAGGCTGAGCAGTACCTGCTTAGTGTTGTCGTAGCCTCGGATGCCTACACGGTCCACTACAACCACAAGATCGTTAGTGCCGGTGTCACTAGCTCCCCACAACGCTCCATGATCCAGCGGAATCGCATCACGAACAGTGGTTACTCGACCACCGACAGCATCCGCGAAACTGATCAGCGACGCTTCCACCACAGAATCAGGAACCTCCGCGAAAGCATAATGATCAGCCGCTAACACACCACCACGCTCCAACACCGCACCAAACGAACCACCAGTACCTTCCTGGATTGGCACATCAAAGTGCTTCCACTCACGCAGATCCTGTGTGACAAGCAACGCTGGGAAACGCTCCACGAACTCGTGTTGGTAAGCCCGCACCACCGGACGCTCCAGTTGCATGGTCAGCAGTGCTGCTTCCGGGCCTGCCTGGGCTAGCAGACTCTCATAGGATGTGCCAGCTTCGAATGTCGTAGTATTGGTGTGCACCACCCGATGCCCACCGATAATCAGTAGTTTGCCGTGCGCTCCTAAGCAGCGACCCGCAAACCCGTCGGGCACGTCCACTTTGTAATCAACCTCGGTTAGCTCTGCGCGCACTATCATCCCAGACGACGGGCCCGGACGCAGTGTTAACAGTTCACCCTGCCAGCTCGTAGCGTCCACGAACCCGGATTCCACATTCACAACCTGGACTCTGCTTCTAGCAGGCCCATCAGCAGGTGCCTTATCAGTGAGCTGTTCGTTGCTTGTCGATTCGGCAGCGAGTGACCTCCCCACACCTAAACGACCAGATAACAACAACGCGCCAGAACCACCCACCACAACCAGGAAACGGCGCCTGCTCAAACTTTGAGGTTTAAAAGGCACGTCGGCCACGCCGCCTCCTTTAATTTGAGTTTCGTTGTGTTAACCAACGCGCCAACACTTCCGTTGAAACCAAATCCACCACCGACACCCCCCACGATGCCGCTACTGCTTGCGTGAATGCTGCTTGTACTTGTGGAGGTGGATCCTGCGCAAAACTCAGGTGGGAGTAGGATCTTTATATTCAAAGTGAAATCACCCGACACCGACACTGTTGCTGTTGGAAGTTCGGGGGCTGGCACTGTCGCCACAACTACGTACATGCCGCGGCTGAGACGAAGATCACAGCCGTCTGAGTCATCGTCGTCTGATTCGCAGTTGTCCCAACGGTCGATACGTGAGTTGGTGCTGTCAGAATTCTCATATCCAGCATAACCATCATTGTTGGAGTCCAGCTCGCTATCAATGGATACCTCGCCATTCTGAACGGGCCCTAACAGTATAAGATGTGTATCCTGCTCCGAGGCTAGTCTTATAGTCACCTCAGCTCGTTCAAAAGGAACCTCGAACGCGAAATAACGTGCGGGCCTGTTGTTGGTGTCACCCAACAAGGAGCAATTCTCAGGCGCACTTGCGGAAGTAGTGTCCGGCCACTGTCTATCCCCTGTCGTGAACCAGCGTCCCGCAGAAGCACGCTCAACACAAGCCACAGGCACGGTCTTTCTGGATTCGTCGGAACTGTCACTCGGCGGGTTCTTGTATATCGTTGGCACACCCGAAGCATCCACAGCACAAGAAGTGCTCGCACCCACCTTCACCAGCTGCCCTGCCGAGCAGACCCTCACAAAGAAAGCATACAAACCAACCGTTGCATCAACACCGCTGAGGGTAGGATCGTCACTACGGAACCCCAACACCACACGAAAATCCCCGGTACGCGCGGAGCGCACACTGATTCTACCGCTACCTTCCACGTGGCTGACTGTCACATACGGATACGGCTGGATCCAGAAATTCAACCAATTCGCTGCTCGCGGCGGCTCTGGAGGATAGGTGGGCACCACAGTACGTTCATCGACAGAAGCTACAGAATACACGTAAGGGTCCCATGGAGCCGACCATACCGGATCCTCACCCGGGGCTGGTTCGGAGAGATGACCGAAAGTGAACGGTAGCTCCAACGACCCACCTACCGAGGTCCAGATCGACTGGGGAATTCCTGCCACCTCTACTGGACCCGCGGCCTCGGTCTGACTTTGGGTCTGCACTGTGAGATTGAAGCTACCCTCGGTGTTTGCGTGGTAGGATGTAACTTCAATGGTGTAGTCACCAGCGGGTAGGAACAGGTTAGGCAGTCTTGAGTCTGTGTTCGCACCTCCATCGTCGTCGCGTTCGAGTATTCCACCGCCAGCACCGTGCCCGGAAAGCAACAAAAGATAGGTATCCAATGCCGGCATCTGGTTTGCTGCGGACTTGAGATCAATGGTCATCCACGAGGGAGCCTCGAATGTGAAAGTGTAGCGTTTGGCGTGATAGGTCCGTGAACTAGCGGTTCGCTGCTGAGACTCACAATCGCCGTTCGCTGTCAGCTCACCACTAAGAGGATCCTCACTGGTGATATCCAACGCTGTCTCACACTCGGGTGGTGAAGCAGTGCTACAAGTGCCGTCGGTTTGTCGGGTCTGTCCTGTCGGACAGTTGGCGTTTACTGTCAAGGTGAAGCCACCAGTGACGTTGGCAGCATTTGTGGTAGCCTCTATCGTGTAATCTCCAGCGGCCAGCTCGACACTCACCCGGGAATCATCGCTTGTAGTGTCCACATCGTCGTTCTCGCCTGATACCGTCCCGCTAGTGCCATGCCCCGACAGCAGATACAAGTAGGCGTCTTGGGTTGAGGTCAAATCAACCGTCACATTCGCCGCTGAATCCAAAGTAAACTCATAACGTTTCGCATAATGCGGGGACTGCTCACTGCCCCTCTGCGACGACCGGCACGTCCCAGTCGACCACTGTCCAGTCTGTGTCACAGTATCTACACCCAACGAACCCAACAATACCGCACAACCCTGCACAGCAGACACAGCTGTGAACGTGACGGTCTGGCTAACAGCGTCGTAGTTGGGATTACCACAGACGACACGTATCCTGAGTGAACCGGTAGTAGTTGTGGTGGCTTGTAGACTACGTCTAGTGCCTGTGTTATCGGAGAGCGTTATTCCTGCTGGTATTCCTGATATGTGTTGTGCAGAGCAAGTCGTCCCACTTGGTGTAATATCGAACCAGTCGATTATTGAGCCCACGCCTGTACGTGTGGTGTCATCAAGGCCACTAAGGTTGGCAGATCCGTCGACGGTGAACGCCACGATCTGAGTTTTCGTGTCAAAACCAGGATTAGCGCAAACAAC
>JAPPJC010000049.1:26612-31498 GCA_028820455.1 Acidimicrobiaceae bacterium | reverse complement strand
CACTCATCGCACCCGCAAGCGCATCCGTCGACTTATCCGAAAGCCTCGAAATAGAAGGAACCCCACCAGCGGTGAACGCCACGATCTGAGTTTTCGTGTCAAAACCAGGATTAGCGCAAACAACACGCACCTTCACCACACCCGTACCAACCGGATCCACCTGCAGAGTGTAATTAGAATGATAACTACCATGTGACCCCGCCGCTGGCAGAACCACAGACGCCGAAGGACCCGACACACGCTCCGCAGAACACACCGTCCCCCTCGGACTCACCCGAAACCCCACACTCATCGCACCCGCAAGCGCATCCGTCGACTTATCCGAAAGCCTCGAAATAGACACAGACTGACCGGTGGATGCCGGTTGATCTAATACTTCGGCTGTGAACGTCGCGGACTCAGACGCAGAATAACCACCACCACTCGAACACGTAACCCGCACCACCACCGTCCCCGTCGTAGTAGTAGTCACCACCAACCTCCGCGCAGTACCCGAAACATCAGCCAACGAAAACGACACATCACCAGCACCAACACTACCCGACACACGCTCCGCAGAACATGTCGCCCCAACAGCCGACCCAGGAAGATCGAACACATCCTCCATCTCACCCGCGCCATAACGCTTAGTATCATCGAGACCGTTTATAGCTACAAGCTGCTCGGCTGTGAACGTCGCGGACTCAGACGCAGAATAACCACCACCACTCGAACACGTAACCCGCACCACCACCGTCCCCGTCGTAGTAGTAGTCACCACCAACCTCCGCGCAGTACCCGAAACATCAGCCAACGAAAACGACACATCACCAGCACCAACACTACCCGACACACGCTCCGCAGAACATGTCGCCCCAACAGCCGACCCAGGAAGATCGAACACATCCTCCATCTCACCCGCGCCACAACGCTTAGTATCATCGAGACCGTTTATAGCTACAAGCTGCTCGGCTGTGAACTCTGCTGTTCTAGAAGATGTGGTATAGTCATCAGCAGAGCAAGTGACCCGCAAAGTCGCCGATCCCGTTTCCGGGATGTCGACGCTGACCTCGCGGATACGACCAACGTTGTAGGTGAGCGATACAGTTGCCTCAGATGTATCCGGTACAGATTCTGCTGTGCATGAAGCGGTGTTGGGTGTCACAGTGAAAACTGAGCTCATCACCCCCGCGCCGAAACGTGACCGGGTATCGAACTCACCAATGACTACACTCGGTGGCGTTGTTGCGCTTTCGGTGGCCCAGGGACAGCCCGTTGCGTCGAGACGTACGCTGACCGTATACGTGGTACTGGGTTGAAGATCACCGTCTGTAGCAGAAGGAATGGTATAAGGACTCGACGCTGATCTTTCGTTATCGCCTGGTGGGTTATACTTTAGTGCATATGTGGTTGTGCCGTCGGGTACGTTATCGGGTGTGTTCCAAGAGACTACGATTTCTTGGTTGTTTTGGTCGAGTTGAAGAGTGAGGTCTTTAGGAACACTGCACGATGGTGGGGTGTCAGGTTCCGCAGATGGGACAGTCGTTGTCGTCGTTGTCGTGCTAGCGGAAGTCGCCAACAATGGAGAAGAACCATTAAACACACCGACTACCACTACTAGCAGCATCGCCACGGCAAACCCGACGAGTTTACCGTGGCCTACAAGCTGCACACCCGCAAGTCTAAAACCTTTCAAACTTATTTACAACCCTTACGGCTCATCACCTTAGAGCTTGTAGACTTCGTGAGAGTGCGGGCGAATGGACGGACGTAGCTACCCATCGGCTGTCTTGGTGGAAGTTCTATGTTCCCCAGGGCAGTCTCTCGTAGGGTATCTGTGTGAGCAAATGCGCTACGCAGTTCAACCGGGCCGACTTTTTGGAGTCGACGTCCACCACATACCACGATGCCTGTTTGATGCCAGTGTTCATGCATTCAAATGCTATCTGCCATCTCAACACATGAAAGCTGTCAACCGGAAACGGGTAAAGGCCTTTTAGGCTGACCATTCGCTATTTTCAGTGCTCACGTCTGAGTCAGTTGGACAAAACAGTCGGGTTGACATAAATGTCGCTGATGCTATGAACGTGCAGTAGGTGCTGCGGGCTACAGTCCATGTGCTGTCGACCAGCTCAAGGGTGCCTGGAAGACTGCTCAGGAAAATTTCTCCGCCAACCAGCATTTTATAAGTGATCTCAGCTGTAGATCCGTCAATGGTGACATCGTTGACCTCTACTCTTAGATTCACTGCTTGGAGGTATTGGTCTCGCCGGTATCTGTCGTCTATCTTTGCCAGGCTCTCGGCGTCCTCAAGATGAGCAGCCTTATCTACCCATTCGGAGGATAGGTCGAATACGCGCACCCACGCATCCGCTACTGCTTGTTCTTCCACGCTAAAAGATACTTCTTCGGTGTTGTGCACGCCGTCATCCACGTTGTCCACACCGCCATCCATGTCATCCACGTTGTCTACACTGCCATCCACGCCGTCCACACCACTATCCACGCCGTCCATATCTTTCTTACCGGCCATGATTTCATCTTTACCGGCTATATTGTTCTCCTCTGTGTCATCTTCGGAAGGTGTTCGGACGGTTGGCTCGGTCTCCACAGGAATTCCGCCGTTGTCCAGTAATTCGGTCTCGTCACCACCAGATGCACAAGCAGCAACAACCTGCACCAATGCAAACATGGCAACGAGAAAGTTCCTCAAACCTCGGATCCTGGCCGTGTTCATCGGACCTCCTTCACGAGGATGCAGCGAGTAGCGGAGTTGTCTGTGTCAGTGAAATCGTGGGCGGTGCGTTGCAGCATTCGGAGTAGGGGGGTTCAGTCAGTTTTCGTTGACGATGAAGACGTTGTCTTGGATCTCGTCTTCGATGGGGGTGTTGCAGCGGATGACGTTGGCCAGGGTGGTGCCGCGAATCTGGTCTAGAAGCTCCGGATTGGCTTGGAAATAGGGGTCGTTCTCGAACCAGAACCGGTCACCGTCGCGGAGGCGTCGGAATTGGTCGGAGATGATGGTTTGGAGGGTCTCGCCGACCAACGCTCCCTGCAGGTGGTCTTCTGTCATGGCCGAGGCCCAGAAGTCTAAATCTTGGACATCCCCATACGCCTGCATAAGAGCCTGCTGAACGCCCGGATCCGAAGAGATATCGGCAAAACTCTCCACGGAAGGCAAGTCGTAGGCCCTGCGCACGGAGTTCAAATCGTCCACCCCGTGGTCGCGGCCCCGCTGGATGTTGAGGGCGGCCAGGTCGAAGGCGGGTCCGGTCGGTCCTCTGAGGAGCATGTTGCGTACCTCATCGATGACCTGTGAGTCGACTGCTTGGGCTGATTGAGAAGCGAGACCGCGCAGAATCGCCGAGATGCCATGGTACTCGACAAGCGAGGGGTTGAAGAACGCTCGGGCCAGGCTTATCCGGTCTTGCTCTCCGTCGGCGGCGATCAGGAGGAGTCTTGGGGAGAGCAGGTTGTGGCCGACCCGATAGGCCGCCGCGGAGAACTCGTTGGCAATGCCCGGGTTGACGCTTGGGTCGTAGCCGGAGTACGGGCCGATCGCGTCGGGGCCCAACAACAGAGGCAGGAACTCGTTGAACGTGATGGCTTGGATCTGTGCACCGACCATCTTGCGGGCCAACTGATAGATCTCGCTGCCGCTCAATATCGGATCCCGTTTGTCGATGATGCTCGCAATCCGGTTGTGCTCTCTGACAAACAGCGTGTGCATGGCGGTAAGCCCGATCTGCTCGTTGACTCGCGGATCGCCAGCGACAAAAAGGCCAGTCAGATCTCTGCCTCCCTCATTTTCGAGTCTCTGCTCATTGAAGGGCAAGAATCGTCCTTCGTGTGATGTCTCAAGCCTCCCCGTTCCGTCGTTGGTGCGCAGAACTCGGGCTCGTTTGTCGTCTGAGCCGTATACATGGGAGGCGTCGATGAACGCGGAAATGGCATTGATCTGCCTCCTGGGGTTTTGCCGGTCCGAACCAGTCTCCGGGTCGAATGCGGACCGATCGAGGTGAATCACGGCTTGTCCGGTCCTGTGAGGATCGAAAACCGGGTCCCCCTTCGGCACGGAGATCGGGAACGGCTCCTCGGGGTTACTGGGGCTCAGCGATATGTCATGGTCGATGAACTGACCCCACTGCCAAGCGATATCGCTCGCCCCTAAGGAGTTGGGTGCTGATTCATCCTGGGCGAACACCAGATTGCTGATAGCGCGGGGAGAAGGCCGCAAAGCCGTCGGTGTCGATATGCCATCCACGTAGGAAGTTGGAGCCGACTGCAGGAGAGCCGTGCCCGCCATGCCCCAAGAGGGATAGTAGAGGTTGTTTCCCCGACCGTCCATCGACCGATACTCGAAAGGGGACCTATCGGAACCGGCGACAAGCAGCTCAGCGTCTTCTTGAGTCGCGAGGCAAACCTTCTCCTGTCCTTGAGCATCGGACTCATCGTCAGCTGATTGCTCGTCGAGGATTACCAGGGCGCGTGTGAGGAAAGTGGCCATCTCGGCGCGGGTCACGATACTATCGGGGCAGAACTCGGTGCCGTCACCGCATCCCGTGGCACCGAACTCCGCCAGACGCTCAATGAACGCTGCGTGAGGATGCCCTGCATCAACGTCTGCGAAGCGTGTGGAAGTCACCGGCTGCGGGTCGTCCCCATCAAGGACACGCACGATCCATACCGCCATCGTCGCGCGGTCTATGTGCTCGTCCGGGCAGAAGTTGTCGTCTGCGCAAAGAGTGTCGTCGAAGACGCCGCGCAGGGCCAGTGCGTCGATGGTCGGCTTATGGGCCCCGACGACGTCTGGGAAACCGTCTGTTTGTGAGACTGCTAGCACCGGAGCGGCGGCCGCGGCGAGCAATGTCACCGCCGCGGCCACCAGGTACCTCATACCCTTACCC
>JAPPJC010000049.1:0-26602 GCA_028820455.1 Acidimicrobiaceae bacterium | reverse complement strand
GTAAACCGTTTTTTTTTTTACTTGTTTCCCCGGGTGGGGGGGGGGGGGTTTTATTTTTCCCGGGGGGGGCATAATTTGACAAACTCCCCCTCCCCCCCCCCCCCCCGTCCGCCAAACTCCAGCGAACGGCCTCGTCGGGCTATTCCAAGCCCATCGCCACAAGATTGCTAGAATGTTTCCACGAGTCTTCCGATTTGAGCGCAATAGCATGAAAGAACTATAAGCACCCCGTGCGCCGATGACAACATCGATGACATGGCATATTTTTTGGATTCTTTTCCCTTCACACCACAGACTCGGTGACCACCAACCGATGAAACGCCACGTTGTGTCGGCGCGCAGTGATCGGGGTGGAGGCTGCTCGTAGCTCAGACCGCATCGGCGCGCTCGATTTCCAAGCATCGGCAACACGATACGCAGTCCGAGCCGATGACACAGCCACATTAGCTGAAATGGCAGAAGCCACCGAACGGATGGAAAACGGCGAGCCGCTGACTCCAGCTCTCGACCGTGCCCTACTACACGGCACATAGGTTGGCGGGGCCCGGCCTAAAGCATTACTCACCGACGGGTGTAGACATCTCATCGCCAAGTTCGCTTCTTCCTCGCGTGAACGTCGTCTCGCTGTTCCAGTGTGAAACTTCTGTTCGATCAGAACCTGTCTCGTCGACTCGTAGGAGTACTCACAGCCGAGTATCCCGGTAGTCGCCATGTCACCGAACTCGGACTTGACACTACAACGGATCACGCTATCTGGAACCATGCGGATGAGCATGGGATCATGATCGTGTCTAAGGATTCCGACTTCCGGCAGCTAGCGTTTTTGCTGGGGCCACCTCCCAAGGCCATTTGGATGAGAGCAGGCAACGCGTCAACCCGCGACATCCTGAACACACTCCAGGAACGCCACAGCATCATTGCTGAATTCTCAGACGTCCCCGAGAAAGCACTGCTAGTTTTGCCTTTAATCCCTCATCGGCCGGGCCCCTTGCCAAAACCACTGTAGTGACGATTGATGCGGCACTGGTGAGGACAAGCTTTTCCATGGTCATCGTGGAATGAGTAATACCCAGCCGGGGAGGATGAGTTCTGGGCCTATCAGACGACCATGGTGCTGCTGATCAACTCCTTCGTTGAACTTGAAGATTCTCTGCCAGAGAGCGCCCGAGCCCAGATACTGTCGAGCGATTCCCCAGAGCGTGTCGCCATCAACCACAATGTGGGTAACAACCTTCGGGTCTTGCGCTGCCGGATCTTGTCCTGCCGAGTCCTGCGCTGTTATGCGTTTGTTGCCGTCGACGCGGTAGTCGTCTCCGGCTATAACACCGTCGAGTTCTATGGCGATGTAATCGGCCAACGCTTGACGGTAGCTGACGCCTAGGTGTGTCATCGTCAAGCCGTCCAGCGGGTAGCAGTCGCCGCCGTTTGCCAGGAAGTCTATGGTGGCCAGCACTATCGGATCCCCGGGCACGACCTTGCCGTCGCGTACGATCACCGTGCCATCATCCAGCACGGCATGAGTAACCCGGCTGCCGGTGTGGCCTACCAGAGAACAGTCATCCCGGTTGATCTCACGGACTTTTGCCGATGGGTCGTAGGTGAGTTTGAAACCGGATACCTGAGGGAACTGACCACCGGCGTTGGGAAGCCGGTCAAGTGCTTGTTCCAGTAGCACTTTGAAAGTCCCGCGTGGTATCGCACCGACCACCACGAAGTTGAGGAACGGAGCGATGGCCCAAGTAGTGCCGACAGTGATATCACCAGGGGATATCACCGAGTCGTTACGGATGCCGCCACCGTTCTGGATCGCCACATCGGGCACCTGGGTGTCGTACTGGGAGGCCAGGCGGGTGGCTGTGGCTCGCAAAGCGTCGGCCATGAGATTACCCGCGTTGGTGGTGGCAGTACGGACTCGGGATTTGCGACCGTCGAGTTCCACGGCACTACTCCCGATGACCTCACTGTCAATAGCCGCTACAGCTTCGCTCAAGGGAACGACTACCCGGCTGTCGACCCTGGTGTCGCCAACCAAATCAAGCCCCACCCCCACCGGACCACCAGACGACGCTACGACCACTCCCGCGGCATCGAATATTACTTGCAGCTTACCGATGCAACGGTAGCCACCTGGGACGGTGACGATGGGAACCTCCGCTCCTGAGGCGTCATTCACCCGTATCGGGTAAGGGCCGACCGCCGCCTCTTCCGGCAGGCAGCTGTCGCCGGGGTTGCGGAGCAGATCGTCGCCTCCCCCAGCGATCACCACATCCACACCGGCCAGTTCCTCTACCAATGCTACTTCCTCGGCCACGTCCTGTAGGTGACTCACAAGGATGATCTTGTTCACCCCCATGGCGATCAGTTTCTCCGTTTCGGCTTTCACTGCCGGTAGCACAGCCGAGACCGCCACATTGCGGGGGCTGGAGATAGTAGACAGTGTTGAGGTGACCACCCCTATCACTCCGACACGCTGGCCCGCTACCTCCAGCACCGTCGACGGAGCCAGCCGAGCCGAGCCGAGTAAAGTCTCAAGCACCGGCTCATCCGAGAAGTCGAGATTGGCCGACAGGAACGGCACCGCCGGATCGAAGCCTCCTATGAACCGGGCGGTGACGTCCGGACCCAAGTCGAAATCGTGGTTACCCAAAGCCATGGCATCGTACAGGCCGCTAAGTGCCAGAGAGTCGTAAAAAGGCCCGGACCGCTCCAGAGAGACAGCCAGTTCGCGGGAGACCAACAAGTTGTCGCCGGAGGTGAGGGTGACAACCGCATCACCTGCCGCTGATTGAAGCGATACAAGCACCTCGACAAAGGCAGCCACACCCGGGTACCCCAAATCCGGAGCAGGACGCAGCTTCGACTCACCATCGTTGTTGTGGAGGATAGTCAGAGTGAACAGTCCGTCATCCTCTTGCTGGCCGGTGGCCTGGCTTCCCCACAACACCAGTACAGGAACCATGACTATCACCACCACGGTAGTGATAGCCGCGGCCACTGTGAGGCGGGGTGCGCGTGATGGCGACACGATCACAGGGATGATGCAGCGGCGTTTGAAATAGCCACAACCACTGTGAGGCGGGGTGCGCGTGATGGCTTACAGGGTTTGCCGGTTGGTCTCAACGGTGATCCCAACGGTGCTGCTGCGGATCTGATCAATGTGTGGCGTGTCATTTCTGGTTCGTTGTGGAATACCTCACTGGTGATTGCACACTTACGGCATTTCTGGCTGAAGACCTGGAGAAATCCACAAATGATGACAACATGATACTCGTCTAAACCTAGGATACCACCCCGGGCGTCTAGCACCCCTAGAGGCTGGTGGCATGATCTGCGCGTAAGGCTTACCAGCCTCTTCTGAGAGCTTAGACGGACAACCCAAAATGACAAACTAAGTAGATAATATTGATGTAATATAATAATTTACATGTATAATCACTAGATGGGTAGAATTGAAATAGAACTCCCCGATGAACTCCACAACGCCTTGAAAGAACTAGACATCTCCACTTCGGAACTGCTAACAGACGCGGCTAGAGCCGAGATCCGTCGCCGCGCACTACTAGACGAAACCGACCGGTATCTCGAAGAAATAACCCAGAAAGTCGGCGACCCCACACCCGAAGGACTGGCACGCGCCCAAGCACTCGCACTTCGTATTCTCAACCGCGACACCGACAAGCTACCACTGTGACACTACTGTTCCTTGGCTCAGGCGAGGTGACCGACCCCGACAACCAATGGCATGATCCGGCCTTGCAGTTGCTGGGCGTAACCGTTCGTTGTGGAGTGGACAGAACCGTGGTCATGTGCACTGCCCCCTTGAAGGGCTGGAAGCCAAGTGGGACGCAGTATGGGTTGTGGAGTGGACAGAACCGTGGTCATGTGCACTGCCTGCCTCTATGAACTGCAAACCGATGGTAGAGGACAGTTGGAGGCTAGAGTTGCTATAGTTAGTATGGAACGTGTCTGGCCGGGCGACCCTGGACATCAAGTAAGGATACGATGAGCACATGACAACAACTCCATGTCTGACCACATTCGACCTTCGTAAGCTAGCTGATTTCGCTGGTCGGCTCGAAACGGCAGAGAGCCAAGACACTGCATGCGGTTTGGATCTCTCAGATGAAGCGATATCTGACCAATCCAATCCGTCGGCAGTGCGTTTATCGATACCTTCGATCATGGTTGTAGCCAACTTGCTTGTAAGTCGCTTCAGAGATGTGGCAATCACTGTACAAATTCCGGATTCCAAGGGTTTGAATCTACAACTGGCTCGCGGAGGATTCTTTTTCGCTTTAGCGAACCGTCCTAGGGTGAGCTGGACAGACAAACCACCCGAAGAGTGGAACAACGTGGAAAAGGCCTGGGTGAATCCGTTTCATCCCAACGACGTGAAGATGCGTCGAGCGGCGTTGGTCGACGTCCAAAATCCCGACAACGATGCGTGGGTGATAAGGGCCGCTTTCCAGCGTTATCTGCTTTCCGTTCCACATCCTCACACCAGACCCGCGAGACACCTGCGACAAGAGTTACACCGGATCGCTAACCTATGGCTGAGCAGACGACTGCGTATTAAACCAGGCTCAGAGATGGTCAAAACGCTCGTCGACTGCGTCGAGGTGTTCTATCAGATCGTTGTTAATATCCCTGACCACGCCAGCCTGGGCTCCAACACGGCCGGTTGCTCTCTCGGGCAGGTATATCTAACTCTCGGCGGAGGACGCGAGAGTCATAACCGGCTCCACTTCACAGTACTTGACAGCGGAGTGGGAATACCCCGTCGGGTGAAAGCCATTTATAAGGATCGATCCCGCAAAGCGGAAGAGGCTCTCCATGACGCTGTGATGGGAGACCTACCACGCCAGGTCGGTGGACGAGGGGTCGGGCTCACCCTCGTACGCCAGATTGCTAACCAATACACCGACGACGTGAGCAACATCAGAGGAGCAAGCAGCATTCACATCGTCACCAACGGCGACTCCGATCATTCCGCCTCTTGTCTGGAATGGAATTCCGAATCCGAAAATCCAGGCACTTCCAGCGTCGAAGGTCTCCCGATTCGCGGTACTCTCATATGGGTTTCCCTCGGTCTACAAAATCGCATCCCCGACGAAGATTCCCACCAACTCGAACTAACATTCACCGAACCGATAATCGGATAAGTCCGCAACAATGGCGGCAAGCTACTACCTACGCGTCAGTATTGACGGCATCCAAGACGAAAATCACGAAGGCGACAACCAACCGATTGACGTATCTGACAACGGTCTAGAACTCACATTCGTAGATCTGTACACGCGCCTTCGAACTCCATATTCTCCCAGCGTCTCACAGGCCGAGTCTCTCACCAACGCAGTGCAAGATCACAGGCATCTGTGCTCGAAGACTGATCTAGTAGTACTCCGATGGCCATGGATTGTCGGTCCTGGCGATGAAACGCACACCGAGCAAATCAATAACTGGATTCAACGTCTTACAGGTCAAACAGGCAAAACCCCGGATGAGCCTGTATTTGCTTCAGGTATTCGCGTTGGCGTGATCCAACATCGAGTCGCAGACGAACCGATTTTATGCTGGGACAACAACCCGGCTCACTGCAACGACGCCACCTTACATGATGATGGCATCTTACATCATGCGCGAAGGGTTGAAGTAGAATACTTGCTTCGCCACCGGAACGCTGTTTGGGAACCGAAGGAATATCATTATCGACTTCCTAGTGGAGAACACTCCGACGTATTTATCCGAGTTGCTGATGCGATCAATGAACCACAGGATGCCTATGTTATGGCCTGCTGGCTATCGAACCGAATTGAGAATGGTTGCGGCGTAGTTGTCGATACCGGTGGTCTCACTCCCATCCTCATCCAACTTGAGAGCTTTTTGAATCAACATAAGCTCAAGATCGGCCCAACAGCGATTCTTCAAGCATATCCTGCTGGCCGTCCTGCAGTAAGAAAAATAGTTGAAAGTGTGCAGATATCCTCAGAAGCACCAATAGTTGGCGTACTATCTGTAAATTCAACCGGTAGCTTGCTAAACACGCTAATGGACGAACTGGATAGGGTCTTTGAGAGCGATGGGATCAACTACACGTTGGATGTGATTGTTGATAACACATCAGCGAATGACATTGCTCCAATATCCACCCCGAATAGCAACACCAACAAACTCAACGTGTGGATCAATCGTAAGCGAGAGGCAGAAACAGAGTCATCCGGCTCCTGTGGATTATGCAGAAACGCCACTAAGGCCACTGTCATCGGGGTTGACCCTAGAACGTACGGAGCCATGACTCTACCGGGCCCACACCTTGTAATGCCCGATACACACTACGCAACAGCCGGCAGTCTTTTCTGGGAGCGTGCAGTCGAGCATCGCGCAATAGCAATAGAAGCCAATCCGCACCAAGCAAGACAGATGGCACGAGGTAAACGAATAGCACTGCCAGTCCGTCCAATCTTCGAACTCATAGCCCAAGCCAACGGCCTGGAAGAGGTCGTGACAAAGCGGTGGCGTGAAATTTCAGAGGAACACAGACAGGCGAAGAATCCCGAAAAGGAGTGTGGCCTAGCGGAAAGGTTTCACAAGACAGGCCTGGTTGTCGCCACAGAATACGATATCAGCCGTCACCCGATTCCTGCTTTTGCTGGAAACGGAAATCGCAATGTGGATTTCAAAGAGAGTCTCAGATGTGTGCTGAGTGGGATAGGTGTTGCTGAAGACACACCGATTGTCGATATAGACGATGAGAGTGGAATTGAACAACAGATCTGTGACCTCGCCTCACACAAGAGTATCATGGTGTTCTCTTGGAGATCGGTCACTGGTCTGACACTGCGGCGGCTGAAACTTCAGATCGCCGATATTCTGGGGTCCAAACAAGTCGAAAGATCTTTAAACGGATTGGTATTTCATGCACGGCCTAGCTCTCCGGATGAATGGACAGCGCAGCAGAACCAGTTCAAACCAGACACATTGGAATGTCTATGGTCAAGCTGCTTTCCATGGAGCTCGCCGCTCAGAGATGAGAACCTACTACTCGACACATCCGATATCGATCTCCATGCCATATCCGACTCTGCTCGAATGTTTCTCGAACGTCGCAAGCAGTTCCTGAACATGCACGATACCTACTCGGAGCAAGAAGACGACTGGTCGCCACGTTTTGAATCATCAACCAGTCAAGCTCATCCTGAGCACATATTCTGGGGTATGTCACACGACAACATTCATCAGAAACAAGTGCGAGGACGCTCGCTATACGGCAAGGAACTGGATTGTCTCACCGCCTATGCTGCTATGGGTTCTGTCATCAACTACACACGCCTCAACGAACACCCTAAAGCCGCTCCAAGGTGGGTGATGTTCAACATGAGCCGAATCGTCAGATCATACTTCGACGCGGTGATCGTATGCTCAATGATTCGCTGGTTGCAACCCGGCGAGCTATGGTGGGCTGAGCGTGATGATCCCGTCTCCATACGGGAATCGCTCGCCTTTCTCCTCGACCAAGCAGCCGAAGTCAAAGAGCAAGTACTCTTGGTTCCAGAGCTTTTACTCGCAACCGTTCAAGGCAAGATACCCGCACTCGCCCATGACATCGTTCTTGAAAAAGCAAAAGCAGTCAGAAGCACCTGGCCACAAAATGACAAATTTAAGATGGCACGAGGAGCGGTTGAAATCGGACTAGCACTTCTCTCAGCAGAAAGCAGATCGTAGGACGGATGCGATCCGCTATCGTATCACTGTGCCAGTACCCCACAGGTTGCCGACGTTAGCAATACCGGACGTGATGCGATCCGCTACCGCCGCTGAGTAGATTCAGTTGGAAAGTGATTGATTCACGCTCCGGATCCTACTACCATGAAGGGCGGTGATGGTGAAACTACAATCAGTGTCAACCGGTCTGCATGGCTTATACCGACGATACCATAACCGATGACCGAAGGAGGCTTGTCGTGCCGAACCTAGATACCGCTTTGGAGACAATCCGTCTGCGGGTTTCGACCGCTGTCTTCAAGGGACGTAGTTTTGAGCGGTTGGTTAGGGCGGCGTTGTTGAACCACACGGGCGAGTTCCGGGATCGGTTTTCGGATGTGTGGCTTTGGGATGATTATCCGGGCCGTGACGGGCCTGATATCGGGGTTGATCTGGTTGCTCGACAGCACGACGGCACGGAGTGGGCTGTCCAGTGCAAAGACTACACAACTACGAAGGTCACCACTCAAGGGATCGATTCGTTCCTTGCGGCGGCTACGAAGTTTGATTGCCGGTTGTTTGTGTCCACATCCAAGAGTGCTCTACCTCAAGCGGGATCACGGAAGCTTGAGAAGGCACCGAACTGTCGTGTTCTGACACATGGGGATCTTGATGCGTGGCCGGTGGATTGGACGGAGTTCGTGGACGAACCCGAAACTCTGGTGTTCGAGGAAAACGTCTATGAGCCTCGACCGTATCAGCAGGAGGCTGTCGGGAAAATCGTCGAAGGGTTCAAGAGGCATCGGCGGGGAAAGTTGATCCTGCCGTGTGGCACCGGTAAGTCTGTGGTGGCATTGTGGGCTGCTGAACGGTTGGCGGGCGAGAGTGGCCGGGTGCTTTATGTTGTGCCTTCCATCTCTTTGCTGGGCCAGACTATGAGAGAGTGGGCTACCCAGCGTCGCACTCTTCAGCGGTACATCGGGGTGTGCTCGGACAGCTCTGCGGGCCGTCGCAGTCCAGAGGACGCCAACCTTACGGAGCTGTCCATTCCGGTCACCACCGACCCCGAAGCCATCACCAACGCTTTGGGTCAAGACATTCCTGGTGTGATGACGGTCGTATTCTGCACTTACCAGTCGTTGGGGGTCATAGCGGACGCGCAGGATAGAGGAGCGGCGGGGTTCGATCTGATGATCTGCGATGAGGCGCATCGAACTACTGGCGTGGAGAAGAAGGGGAATCACACCGTCTCGGCCTGGCTGTCGGCTCACGATAACGAGATGGTGTCAGCCCAGCGCAGACTGTATATGACCGCCACTCCCCGGCTGTACAGCGCGAATGTCAAGGAGAAGGCTCAGGCACACCAGGTGGCGGTGTACTCAATGGACGACGAGGGGACCTACGGCCCGGTGTTCTACGAGATGAGCTTCAAAGAAGCCGTTGAGGAGGGGTACCTGTCGGATTATGAGGTTGCCATTGTGACGGTCTCCGACGGACTGTATGCGAATCTGGCGGGAGATTTCGTGGCAGAACATAAAGAGACCGGTGTGAACGTGTCCGATGTGGTGAAGCTGTTGGGATGCTGGGATGCTCTCGCAGACCCGACCAGCCGTGGACCAGGCGAACGCGTGACCGGGCTGTTGAACCCTCACCACACAGCCCGCCGTGTTATTGCTTTCTCCAACACGATCAAAGAGTCGCTGAAATTGGAGAAGTGGTGGTCCGATGTGATTCGCCGTCAAGCAGCGGATGTCGGACGGGAACACGACCTGGGTGAGACGCTTCTCGAACTCGACGTGGAGCACATCGACGGTAAAACACGGGCTAGCGTCCGGGCGCAGGTTCTCAACAAACTCCGTGCTGAGATCCCTGAAGGCCGATGCCGGATCGTCAGCAACGCTAAATGCCTCACCGAAGGTGTAGATGTTCCCGCCCTGGACGCGGTGCTGTTCATGCAGCCCCGTAAATCCAAAGTAGAGATCGTTCAAGCAGTGGGGCGGGTCATGAGAAACGCCCCGGGAAAGAAACGGGGCTACATCGTGCTACCCGTGATCGTTCCCAAAGGCAAACGGGTCACCGACAGTGACTTCCTCAGAAGCTCCAAGTTCCAGCCGGTATGGGATGTCATCTCGGCGTTGCGAGCCCACGACGAACGAATGGACGTGTGGGTCAACACCGCCGATATGGGCAGTAAACCCCCCATCTTTGTCATCAACTGCCAAAACCCCGGCGAAGGCCCTGGCGATGACAACAACGACCCGATGGCAGCGATTCGGAACATCGGTCAGATGTCTCTTCCCCTCAACGATGAGATCGCGTCCGCGTTGGTGGAACGCTGCGGCGATAAACGTTACTGGGCTACTTGGGGAGACGACGTGGGCACGGTCACGAACAGCATCCGCACCCGCATACAAGAACTACTCGATCACCCCGACCGTCACGACACACGCCAAGCCTTCGACAGGTTTCTCGCCGAGATGCGCCACACCATCAACGAACACCTACAAGCCACAACAGTAATCGGAATGCTCGCCGGACATCTGGTGACCTTGCCCGTGTTCGAAGCACTGTTCGGCAGGGACGAGTTCGCTCAACACAACCCGGTCGTCAAAGCACTCAACGCGATGATCACAGTGCTAGACCGCGAAGGACTCGTCAACGAAGCCCGTGACCTCGATCATTTCTATCAGAGCGTCAAAACCCGGGTGCAGGAAGTGACCGACCCCGACGGACGGCTAAGAATCCTTCTCGATCTGTACGAATCGTTTTTCCAACGAGTAGAACCAAAATTAGCCAGCCAATCCGGGATCGCTTACACCCCCGTAGAGGTCGTGGACTTCATCCTCCGCTCCGCCGACACGGTGTCACGTCAGGAATTCGGGCGAGGTCTCACCGACGAAGACGTGCACATTCTCGACCCGTTCGTAGGAACCGGAACCTTTATCTACCGTCTTTTGACCCTTCCCGGGCTGATCACCAGCCAGGACCTAGCACGCAAATACGAATCGGAGCTGCACGCCAACGAATGGATCCCCCTTTCCTACTACATCGCCGCGGTCAAGATCGAACAGGGTTACATGACCCGCCGTCCCGACGGCAACTACCAGCCCTTCGGTGGTATCGTGCTGACCGACACCTTCGAGTTGAATCCTCAACAGCCGCCCATGCCCACCATGAGTGCCAACAGTGAACGCGCCCGGAAACAGGCAGAACTGCCCATAAAAGTCATCATCGGCAATCCACCCTGGTCAACAGGGCAGCGCAACGCCGGGGAAGACAACCCCAACATACCCCACCCCGACCTTGAGAAACGAATACGCCAAACCTACGCCGCGCGGAGCAAAGCCCAGAACCGCAACGCCCTGATGGATCTCTACAAGATGGCCATCCGCTGGGCCACCGACCGGATCGGCGACCGGGGAATCATCGCCTTCGTGACTCCCAACGGCTTCCTTGACGGCAATGCCGAATCGGGAATGCGCTCCTGTCTCGTCGATGAGTTCACCACCCTGCACATCTTCAACCTGAGAGGCAATGCACGCCTCCAAGGAGAAGCATGGAGACGTGAAGGCGGCAAAGTCTTTGGTGGCAACTCCCGGGTAGGAGTTGCCGTTACCATAATGACCCGTAACCCCGATGCGTCACACTCCGGCTGCCGTATCCACTACCGTGACATCGGCGACTACCTGAACAGAGAACAAAAGTTACAAACACTCGTCGAGTTGGGATCAACCGACGGAATCGGTGACTGGCAGGATATCACTCCCGACGAGCATCACGACTGGATCAATCAAAGAGACCCAGCCTGGAAGAACCTGATACCGCTAGGCCATAAAGACGCGAGAGCAGTCAAGATGGAAGCCCCCGACACCGCTATGCGTCTCTATTCTGGGGGGATCAAGACAAACCGCGATCCCTATCTGTACTCCTTCGACAACCAGTCACTGGCTGAGCGAACCGAGAAGATGATCAATATCTACGAACGTCGTCGCCATGCCGTCAAGGCCGGAGACATGCATCTCAAACAGGCTACCACAAACGATGCGTTACACCTGATCAAATGGACGGGAGACCTGCGTGCACGCCTCAAGCGCAATACCCGCATCGTGTTCGACCGTCAGAACCTGCGGATTGTTCACCACCGCCCGTTCGTCAAGCAATGGCTCTACTACGAGCCGTTGTGCATTGACCGTGTTTATCGCATTCCCTCCATCTTCCCCACTGCAGCCACACCAAACGAAGTTATCGGAGTGTCAGGGTCGGGCTCAGGAGTTGAGCTTTCTACGCTCGTCACAGATAATACTCCTGACCTGAATATTCTCGCTGGAGGCGGGCAGGCCTTCCCAAGACACGCGTATGCAGCAACCGATGAAGACGCAGAAGTCAGAAGCGATGCCAAAGACACTGCACAGCCAAGTGCTTCGTCAATGAGAACGGGCCCCCCCCCACTTCCGGCAGTCAACCAGGCGATCTACATCACCGGCCCGGGGGCGAGCGTCGGATTCTCGGTTCTCATCACGAGCAGCACCCCCGACCTGCACCTCCTCTCCGGCGGGCAGGCCTTCCCCCGATACCGTTACACAATCCCCACCATTCACCAAACCCGACCCGGCAGGCGAACATTCCCACCCAGACCCGGCAGGGAAACACTCCCAGAGCCAAGCCACCGAATCAGGCGATCGGGGTCACAGGACCTGGGTGGAAAGGGGGCTTCTCGGTGTTGATCACGAATGTCACTCCCGATATCCAGTTCATGGGCAACGGGCAGATGTTTCCCCGTTACACCTACGTTCACAAATGAGCACGCCCGCCAACCAGCCCTCCAGTGATAAAACGTCTGGCGAGCAGACCAGCGACGTAATCCATCCCAAGCTGTTGGATCTGGATGATTCTGCTAATACTGCCGATCCTCCGGACGAGTACGGCCGTGTCGACAATATCACAGACTGGTGCCTAACCCAGTTCCAGCAACATTACAGCAGCACGCCTATCTCTAAAGACGACATCTGGGCGTACATCTACGGAGTGCTGCACGCTGAGGATTGGCGCAGCAGGTACGCCAACGATCTTCGCAAAGGTCTGCCGCGCATACCGTTCGCACCGGACTTCCAGGCGTTCGCGCAGGCAGGCCAGTCACTCATCGATCTGCATCTCGGATATGAAACCTGCGAACCGTGGCCGCTGGAGGTGGTCGTGGAGGGCGACCCCGACAATCCGGACACATACCGCATCCGCAAGCAGATGAGCTGGGGTAAAGTCCGTGACGAGAACGGCAGACTGGTGAAAGACAAGTCTGTTTTGCATGTCAACGACCTCTGCCGTTTGGAAGGCATTCCCGATGAGGCGCATGAATACGTGGTGAACGGCAAAACCCCGCTTGAATGGGCTATCAGCCGTCTCAAGGTCACCACGGACAAAGGTTCGGGGATCGTGAACGACGCCAACCACTGGCGCGTGTGGGCCGACGAACCCGCCAACCTCATCCTCCACCTACAGCGACTCGTGCGGGTGTCCGTTGAAACCAGCCGAATAGTCAGTGGGCTACCATCCGCCCTATCGGATTCACCCGAAAACTGGCGTAGCCTTTCAGTCCAAAAACGAACCATCAGCGGCCTCCCAGCTCCCCTAACGGAAGGCATCGATACCTCCAACCCCTGAGAAGAAACCAAAAACGCATTCCCGACCCAAGGCTCACTCGGATTCGCAAACCCGCATACACCTCGACCCAGAACGCACTTTCGCAGATGGAACAAAGCATCATCATCTATCAGAAGCAAGACAAGTTATCCACCTCAGGATATGATTAACCACTTTGATAGAGCAATCCAGCCAACCCATCGTAAAACAGATGCTTAAACAGGGGCAACCTCAGATAATCTAGTTCCAAGGGTTGACCACTTTGAGATCGAGCTCTTCGAAGTCCTTAACCACAAGTCCGCTTCCGCTGCAAGGAAAGTAAGCACACGAGCATCAGGGTTCGGCCGGGCCACTTCGGATACTACATTGGTATCAAGCAGAATACCTTTCATCCGCTGTCGCTGTCCCGGTCAGCAAACGGCACTTCACGAGTAGAGCCACGATCAGGAAGCTCCAGTTCGTAACCGCGAGGCATGTTCTCTACAAGCCAGCGACCCAGGGACACCGGTGACGATGAGCGGGCTTCCCACACGTGCTCTGGGACCACAACAAACGTCTTCTCAGCACCAATCCTCTGTGGACCCTCCTCCTCAGCCTGACGCAGTAGCTGCGACAGACGCGCCTCGGCCTCAGTCACCGTCCAAACAGATCGCATTCCCGTGGGTTTCATAGTCATCGTACCTCAAGTATAAATGATAATGCTACGAGTCACGTACATTGCCCGCAGCGAACAAGACCTTGTGCTCAACATAAAGTAGGGAAAACCCCAAGATCGCGGCCATATGTGACGAGCATATCCGCCTGTGGGACTATAACAGTGAAAGCCTGATGCTGATCCCGACCAAACCGGTATGAGGCAAAAACTACGCAAATACCACAGCGACCACCTTAGCTTCCATACCACAAGTACCAGAATGGGATTGCCAGTGGGTTGTTGACTCTATCCAACGTCAACCGGTTGACGAAATCCCAACTGCGATTTCACTGGCTGATGCAGATCAACTCTCAATCACACCTCGCTCGAGGAGCGCATTGTGCAGCCGCTTGTACTCGTCGGTTCCCGCTAAATCCTGTGCGGAATGAAGTATGTCGACCGCTTGTTCTGCGACACGTCGCGCGTGCCACGCATCGTGCCGATCTCTTATGAGCATGTCTATGATCTCCAACCCTGTACGGCTAGGAGATGACGCAGCAACTCGCTTGACCACAGACCCAACCACCCAATAGTATGACTGACGCTTAATGGGCTCAGATGTCTTGTCATTTTCAGTGGGAACAGAATGTGAAACTGTTTGTCTACGAGAGGCTTTGAGAGTCTTCAATGTTAGTTCGGCCCAGAGTTCAGAGTCCATCGCGTCCACCTTTGAGAACAATCCGAAGGCCAAAAGCTCATAGCCGGTTGCGTCTCGGAGCATGGCACGCCAGAGAACTTTTCAGCGATCTCCAGATAACGCTGCTCAAGCTCGCTATTGCGCAGAATCTTGCTTAGCACTATAGCAGATCGTGATACTAACCCAGGAAGCTCAGGAGATTTGGATGATCTTAGGAGGAAGTCAACGTTTTCCTTTATGGAATAGCCTGGGATTTCCCATAACATGGCCACAAGTAAGTGGTCAAGCGCATTCTTAACCCCACGTTCGACTGCGTTGCAGACTCCGTCTCGAAAGTTCTCCAGTAGCCACGTGTCCGTGTGACCCCGTTGTAGTGCCAGGTCGATGGTTGTCTGCCCGAGGTCTTCTGGGGCTTCATCACCGAAAAGAAGATCACGGTTGGATTCCGTCCAAGCTGGAAGCACGTGTCGGAGGAACCCGATACGCGGCGCAAGGATGGACCGGTGTTCGGCTCCATCCCGGCCGGTAAGGCGCAAACTCATGTTGAGTAAACTGATCGCTTCCGCTCGGATGGTCTTAGATTCTCGGTGCTCCTTTTCAACTAGCAACAGCACATTTGTAAGAGCTCTAGTACAGCGTCGGTTGATAGCTCTCGCATATGGATCATCGTCTAGCCCTACGACAGTATTACGCGAGCAGTTCCTAGCCTCAGATTCCAGAATCTCCCATATTTCGTTTACTCTGTCATTCAAAGTGCAGCCGGATCTGATAATTGCTTCGATCAGGTCTCCCGCCGCTTTCTCTGCGTCTTCCCAGTCGTTGCGGTCCACCCGATCATCGCCAAGTACCACAGACAACCATGGATTGATTCTCACGATCTTGATCACACCCAACAATTCCTCAACGGGAACTTTTTCAACAGAAAGGCTGTGATTCGACACCACATTCGCAGCAGCCTGTAGATAGCGACTGATGTAGATGGGGTGATGTAGCTTCGTTATGATCCGAAGCGGCGATGCGAACCATTGCTGTGGGTCATCTTTCACTACACTCTCAAGGGTTCGTGCAAGCGCACTAGCGGTGACCAGCCAATCGTTAGGATCGGGCCGCCACTCGCAGATCATGTTGGCAGCACTGTCGGGAGCCATCGATCGTAGCTGTTCCAAACTGAACGGGCTCTGCTCGCGCATGGCCCTAACTCTCGGCTGGCGTTTCAGTCTTTCTCTGCCTGGTGGGTTGTACGGTGCTGCAAGGATATCGCATGGTGTTGCCCAAGCCTCGGTCACCTTGTCGGGCAATAATGAGAACCAATACAGCACCCTGCTCCATTCGGACGGCATTTTTTCTGTTGCTTTGACAGCGGCGGCAGCTTGCTCTATCGTCGGTGCTGACCCGAGGGCATTTCGCCAGCGGTCTACGTATGTGAGTGGTTCGCAGTCTTCGGCAGCTCGTTCGATCAACGTAAGATCATCACCAGTGGGTTTTCGTGACGCGATCGCATGCTCAACTTCCCGGACAAGTAGATTGGGATCAACATTGGGAGCAGATCCAAGAATCCATGCTCGAAGCCGTTGACGCAACACAATCGGCAGATCTTCAAGCAGATCTTCAAGCAGATATTCAAGTAGTTCCAGGAGTTCACCGACAGGCACCCAGACCCACGCTCTTTTTATGGAATCGACCATGCATGACAACAGCGCATCAAAGCGATCCTCAGGCCAATGACCATACTGTCTAGAATCATCCTGATCAGCTACAGACCCCGAGACAGGCCACTCAAATCTGCATAGACTGTGATCTGCTGAAACAGATCGTATCTTGTAGCACAACAACTGGATGCGTTGAAGAGCGTTCGCTTCGTTGATACCACTCGAGAGCTGTTTCATTAGGGGTTCGACATGCACAATAGCAAAAGTTGACCGGATGCTCTCATTGAGTAAAACGTCAGCAAAAGACTCTATAAATTCATCAGAAGCGTCAAGCTTGTCAACAGCATTGATGGCAAGCATTATGAGACCTCTGTGCTGTGGATAACGTTTAACAGCCTTTAAAACTAGACCGAACACCGACCCACCTATGTTGAGTGCTGCATTAGCGATGTATGCGCAAGACTCAGGTTCCGCCTCGTGTGAACTGTACATTTTTTCCAACCAAGCGGCCACTTCATTGGGATAGTCCCCCGCGAGACGTACAACGCCAGAAAACGCAGGCCACCCACCCTCCACACCCGGCGGGTTCAGGATGCCTGTCGGCTTTAGCGTATCCAGCCAGACAGGACTTGTCACCTTGCTCAAGAAATAGCGCAGGTGCTGCGGACTCACCAGCAGTTTGCGAACAGCTTCTACATCTTCAGACATAGGAGACTCGTTTTGTGCAAGTTCCAAGAGCTTGGAATTTCTGATCTTGGGTGGCATGAACAGCCGTCGACACACATCAATACACTCAGACCAGAGCTTCTCAGCATCAATACTTGTATAAGATCCGTGCAATGACCTGTTGAGATGATCAAGAAGTTTCTTATATCTAGTAACCAACTCAGCACCAGATGACAAAGGTGCAACTCCCGTGCGTTCTATGATCACAGCAATCAACTGCTGCTGACGTAGGGATTCCTGCTCATGAAAGTCCTCTAACTCCGTTATGCACCTAAATAGAACCTCCAAGGCATTATCAGGCTCTTCGCCTAGGAGATTCTCTTTCTTTACTTTTTCGTAGTGCTTGCGCGCCTCAACAACTTTGTGGGAGACATCACTCCAGGTATCTGAAGGTCCGAGAATAGCAGAGTCCAAGACTGACGTCATGGCCTCTCGAAGACAATAGGCAACGGCAGAGCCAACACTAGGAAATGTCTTTTCATCAAGCCCGAGGAGAGCATGAGCAGTTTCAAGAAACCTCACAGCTCTCTGCCCATTGTCCCCAAACTCAAGGCGAAGGGCATCTAGCAGTTCAGGGTCAGGAGGTTGTAAGTTCACCAGACAACCCGCTCAAACCTCTTGTATAGACATCTTCCAACCCAGAATTCAGCTTATCAGAAAAGCAGTCGTCACGCTCCAAGACCACGAACATGGCCGAAACAAGGCAATCCCGATGATCTTGCAACCGCGATCCGCTCCGATGTCGCCACCTATTCTCACAAGCTATAAACTGATAATAGAGAAACAACAGGAGGTTACAGTCGTATATGGCTGAGTTTCGTTTCACATTGGAAGTCGTTCGTTCCAGCTGCTCGGAAAACGATTTTGCGGAGTGGGTCGCAGCAGACAGCAGTGCAATCGGTCATATGAGCCGAAAAGGACGCGACTACATACATTTTGCTGCTCAAGCAGATTCACTGGAAGCAGCTGTGGATGACGCTGTCTCTGTCCTGAATCAATGGAACGGCCTGGAACTGGTATCTCTGCAAGCAAACGGGGACAACTCATGATGTGAGATCAGATGTCGACGTTGATTTCTTGCTCGACTTTCACATCCAACTGTCCTCTTAAAGCCTGATGCCGATCCTGACCAAATCGGTATATCGAATAGTCCTGGTCAAAGGCGATAGCCTCATATACGCCCAGGCGTTGCATTATCGCCCAACTCGTCCGATCCACTATTGAAAATCCCTGATCAAAGAACTTGTCGTGAATCTGTGCTGCTATTTCTAAATCAGCAGAGATCGCTGGCTCGACACGGGCAAGACCCATTCTAACCTTGTTCACCAACGTCTCTGCAACATCCAAACCCAAACGGCTTGAAGCAAGAAACCAAACTTCGATCAGGACGTGATCACTTGTCAACAGATCACCCGAGAACTCCTCAAGGCGACTTTTAGCCCGTACATGATGAACATCGGCGATGTCCGCTGCGGCAATACCAAGCTGAGGTATCGACAAAGACAGTCACCGTTTTGAGCGGTGAGCAACTAAGGCTTGAGCTGTAGCATTCTTGCGGTCTACCGCTATGTCGCTGCCCCCAGAGTCCCCCAGACCGAAAATGTCAGAAATATCAGGCTCATTTTCAGACACAGCGAGATCACGATCAATAAGCCGACGAATGTACTCGGCGATACTAATTCCCAAAGCAGCAGCTTTGCGTTTCACCATAGCGTGCTGCTCAGCTTCCAGAGCAACCCGAGTCCGCATACACCATATCATAACAGCAGTATCAACTCTACCAACCGACACCGGTGCAGCGTCAACGAGGCGGACTGCCAACAACACACTCGACATCGGTCACAGCTGACAACACCGCCTCTTCAGAGTGCAAGTGCAGCGTCACATGCCTTCCCAAGCATTGATCTCTTCCTCGGGAAGCGGTTCTTAGCTTAAGAGCTTGATGTTCGAATTCGACTCACCTCTCAAGATGCTTCGTGTGTCTGTCGAAACCGTGGTCAAGGTAGCGTCGAAATTGTAATATAGGTGTATGGTCAAGTATCTTCCCCGGATCGTTGACGCAGAACTTGACGATCTTTCAGCAGCTCCTGCTGTGTCTATTGAGGGTCCCCGCGCTATTGGTAAAACCGAGACTGCTCTACGACGGGCCGGAACAGTCCACCTCCTCGACGACCCCGAACAACTAGCGGTGCTGGCTGCTGCGCCGCGACGAGTCACAGCAGGTGATCCGCCGGTGCTCATAGACGAATGGCAACGCCTGCCCAGCTCATGGGATCTGGTGCGCCGCGCTGTGGACGCCGATTCGGAGTCATCCCGATTCTTGCTCACCGGATCAACCGCGCCCTCCGAAGCCCCCACCCATACCGGTGCCGGACGTATCATCACTGTGCGTATGCGACCGATGTCGCTGGCAGAACGAAGACTCAGCAACCCGACGGTCAGCCTAGCCGAGCTGCTCGCTGGCGATCACCCGGACCTTGAAGGCGACACATCGGTCGGGATCGAACAGTACGCCGACGAGATAACCCGGTCAGGGTTCCCAGGGCTACGAACCCAACCAGACCGAGTGCGCAGCAGCCTCATTGACGGCTACATCGACCGGATCGTCGAACACGACATCCACCGGTTCGGCCACACCTTCCGCGACCGTGCCGCTCTGCGCCGATGGATAACCGCCTACGCTGCGACCACGTCCACAGCAACGGCATTCGAGAAGATCCGCGACGCGGCGTCACCCGGCGAGGCCAACAAAACGGCACTCAAAACCGCTGCTTCGTATCGATCCGCGCTTGAGGGGTTGTGGATGATCGAAGAACTGCCGGCCTGGTTGCCGAGCACCAACCGTCTCCGACGGTTGGCATCCGCTCCTGTCCATCACATGGCTGACCCAGCTATCGCTGCACGGCTGCTCGGTATCACCAGCAGCATGCTGCTATCAGGTCGTGCTGGTCTGAGCGGAGGCAGACCGCTGCTCGGTGTGCTGTTCGAGTCGCTCGTCACACTATCAGTGCGTGTGTACGCGCAGGCCTGCGAGGCTCGGGTGTCGCATCTACGCACACACGGAGACGAACATGAGATCGACCTGATCGTCGAACAAGCCGACGGCGGGATCGTGGCACTGGAGGTGAAGCTCTCCCCGACCGTTGACGACAACGACCTCCGACACCTGCGTTGGCTCGCCAAACGGATCGGGCCGCAGCTCATCGACGCCGCTGTGATAACAACCGGCCACCACGCATACCGACGCCGTGACGGGATCGGAGTGATCCCCGCAGCACTGCTCGGCCCCTGAAGGCGTGAGAGTAGCATCAGCGAACACGCATCGAGTTCGTGCTACTGTTCGAGGTTGATTATTCTGTCCACCCGAATCGTTCTTCGGTGATCTCGTGAGTCAGCCATACATGCAAAACGCTGTCAACCCGACAAACGTCATGAATCTGATTGATCAGACTCGAATGATGATACGGTGCAACTCGCCGATGAGGTCGTTGTAGCGGCCGACAGCCAATGTCGCTGCGTAAACCACGCCCACCGCGGCACCCAACACCACTACGGGAAGCCTGTCCAATATCTGCTTCGCCTTGGGTAGTGCGTGAGGCGTCAACGCTAATAGCAGAGCGGGGAGCAGTGCTCCAGCCGCATACACGAGCAGCAGCGCACCCGATCGTACGCTTTCGGTGGCCGCGTTGTTGAGGATGTCGCCCAGTTCGGGGCCAACACAAGGCTGCCACAACCATCCGGCCAGCGCACCAGCGACCATACCCGCACCCGTAGCCGACGGCGAATCGGGTCCAGTGCTGCGGTATGCGAAGACATACGCGCCGACCACCAACGCCGCCGCCAACGGCATCACCAGTCCACTCAGTCCGATATCCCAGTAACCGACCACCCGAGCCCATACCAGCACAACCGCGCCCACCACGTAACAGACCGCAACCATGAGACGGGCGTTGCGAGCCACCAGGACCAGAGCAACAGCGGGAACGAGCACCACCAGGGTGCACGCAGCACCGATACCCTCCACGCCCTCAAGAAATGTCGCCATAACGTCCATCCATACCCGTTGGGTTTCACGTAACCGTCAGGCTTCCATCAGAAGCTGCTCGACCCTAGAGAAAGCCCACCGCGGGCGACACGTTGCACACCCGTCAGGCTTTCATCAGAAGCTGTTCCACTATTTCGTACAGCCTCTGGTAGGTGGCGGCCCTGTCACCTCGCTTGTCGTAACGAATCCGGTTGTCGCTGTCTATGACGTACACACGGGGCCAGTAAGCGGTGGGGCCTTCCTGCCAGCGGTGGAAGTTGCGTTTGTGAGTGTCCAACGCTATGGGCCATGTGACTCCCAACTCCGCTGCTGCCTCGATAATGTTGTCCACGTCTTTCTCATAGGAGAACTCGGGTGAGTGCACGCCTACGATCTCCACGCCACGGTCACCGAAATCGGCGTACAAGCGTTGGAGAGCTTCGAGGGTGTTCTTGCAGTTGTAACACCCGAACGTCCAGAACTGCACTACCGTCAAAGTGTTGGCAGCACGGATCTCTTCCAGTGAGTTAGCGTCCGTGTTGAGCCAACCATCGAGATCGGTCAGCGTGTCGGCTTCCCCTAGTATCTCAATAGGTTCTCGAACTGCCGAGCTGGTGGGGTCTTTCGGAGTCTTAACAGGATCTGAGGCGTCCGGGTCAGTGTGTGTTGCGGCCGAATCGCTTTCAGGGTCGTCTTGAGATGGGGTAGTAGCAGCAGACTGACCAGTGGACGGAACACTACCACGATCCGTGTCGGTATCCGTGGAAGCTGCGTCTGTGTCACCATCGACAGCATCACCATCGACAGTTGTGACGGTGTTGGAAGAAACAGTGCTGTCAACGGTGTCGCTGTTGCGCAAAGCCACCCAAGCTATGGCGGCAAGTCCAACCAACAAAACGGCCAACGCCGAGTAGCGCGCAAATGGAGAAGTCATACTAACAAGGATAGCTGATCCAACAGACGATTCCTGCCAGGCTACCCCCAGTGCTGACACCGCAAACGACGTGCGAGAACGAGCCGGAACGACCAGCCCCTACCGCCGCCGCAACCACCAGCGGGGTGGGCGTAGTTTGGTTCCCAGGAAGTCCTCCAGACTACTCTTGCGTAGTACAGTTCTACCGCCACCGCTAGCGGCTTCGTCTATCAGAGTGGACGGCAGATCCTCCCATTCGAAGCTTCTCCTACCGAAAGCGTCGCGCTATTCACAGACGATTACTCTGTCACCGTCGATCGATCAGCTGTCGGACTTCCTGTTCAGACAGGTTCGCCGAGCCGATGATCACCCGTGTGCGTCCTGTGTCTTCCAGAAGGTACAGCTTGGCGTGGGCTATCGACTTCCTCAGAACATGGAAACTGGCCCGGCCTTCAGCCATCTGCTCCAGAATGCGGACATGCCGTTCATCTTCGAGGCCCATTATGGCAGCACGGGTGTCGCCGACCACCACCTTCTGGAAAGCGAGAATCTGTTTGACGTTCTGCAACGTCCCCTCACATCCGAACACGCATTTGAACCTGTCGAAGGAATACTCGTCGAGCATCCTCACGATAGCCTTAGTGCTAGCTGAATAGGTCAAGACCCGTAGACTGGCGTAACCTGAGAACAAATCCCAATCGAACTTCTGTTCCTCCACGAAATCAGCGCGCACCACCCTAAGACCACTACCGTCATCCAAAGGCAGGGCCGACAGCATATCAGACGACAACGCAGTCTGCATATCCGGTAACGAGGTCTGCATATCCAATGACTACACAATACTTTACAACCGTGCGGACTGTGCCTGACTTCTCCGGGTGGGGCTGACCTTACCTGAAGGCATACGACAAATCTGTCATGGAGACATGTTGTGGGTTTCGCTGCTGAATTCCACTGCTATAAGGTACAGTGTCAGGCTGATAATGGGTCGCTGGTTGTGATTTCCGGGAACATCGAGAAATCCCGGTCTCGTGTGAGTAACACTTCAACGCCATGGGCGGTGCAGATTGCTGCGATCCTCGCATCGTGGACCACGCCACCGACGATCTTAGGGCGGTCGATGAACCGGTGTAGGATGCCGATGAAGTCTTCGGTCTCTCCGAGCATGTGGTTCGACGGCGAAGTAGCCCAGGCATGAACCTGACGCCACGCTTGGGTGGGAGTGGTGGCTTCGTCACCCCAGATACGACGGTTGGTGACAACACTGATGAATTCGTAGACACAGGGCCAGGGGACTGCCCATGGTTGGTCGCCCTGCGCCAACGTTGTCACGACAGCGCATGCTTTGCTGTTCAGCCGTGTGTCACGCCGGTGGGCGTAAACGAGGATGTTGGTATCGACAGCGATCATTCGGGCTCGGGTTTAGTGTTATCGTAGATCAACTCCCTCAGTTCCGGCCAGGAATAAGATACTAACGGATCCTGCGCCTCAGGGTTGCCCACTCTCAGATCGGGAAGCGTATACGGAGTGGGTGTATGCGCAGAAAGAACCCTGCGGAGTCCATCTTCAACCACAGCCCGCAACGGGCGGTTAGTCGTTCGTGCGTGCCGTTTGGCACGTTCCAATAGTTCGTCATGGATATCCAAGGTAGTCTTCATAATACCATACTACCCATATTTCATAGTATGGCAACACCATATACTATCTTGCGGGCAGGATACCGGAATCCGGTCATTTTGTTCAAACTCAACAAAACCGTGTTCATGGCTGTTATATTTTGTTTTGTGCATTTAGTTTTGTTCAAACTCAACAAAATCGTGTTCATAGCTGTAATTCTTATGATGTATTAAGGAGAGCTCTATGTCTGCCCTGTTACGGGGTCGTGGCCGTCCATCCCATCGCGAAGTGTATCAGCGGCTCCACATTCAGGTAAGTGAACTTCAAGAGCGTATGGGAGGGTTACCACTACCCGATGAGGCTACCGGCATATGGCGGACCATCTGGTATGAGGAAGCCCACCATTCCACTGCCATTGAAGGCAACACCCTGGTTCTCAAACAGGTGCGAAAACTACTTGACGAAGGCAGAGCTGTCGGCAACAAGGAGCTAAGCGAGTATCTGGAGGTGAAGGGCTACGCGGAGGCCGCTGATTGGGTTTACCGGCAGGCGATCAGACCTGAAGGACTCTCAACACACGGCAGGGTTGTCACCTTAGCCGAGGTGCGCGAGATTCACCGTGCTGCGATGTCCCCCGTGTGGGAGGTAGCTCCCCACCGTCAAGCTACAGACCGAGAAGCACCTGGTAGTTACCGTCGGCATGATATCTACACCTTCCCTGGTGGCATGACGCCGGTGTCGTGGCCGCTGATTGCCGGCAACCTGACCTCATGGGAAGATGAGGTCAATTCTCTCGACAGGAACTCTCTGATGTTTCCTGAAGCTCTCGCTGGAACGCATTGCCGCTTCGAGCAGATTCACCCTTTCATCGATGGCAACGGCCGCACTGGTCGGCTTGTGTTGAATCTGGTACTTGTGCGTCTCGGTTATCCACCGGTAGTGATATACAAACGCGACCGCTCCAAGTATCTTCAAGCGTTGCAGAAAGCCGACGCAGGCACACTCAACCCCCTGGGTGAGATGCTCGCTCGAGCGATACTCGACAGCCTCTACCGGTTTACACTGCCCGCTGTAGCCGGTCCCACCCGGCTAGTACCACTTGAAGCTCTAACCTCCGACGATTTGACAGTGGCTGCTATGCGCGGTGCGGCTCTTCGTGGGAGACTCCAGGCCACCCGCGGCAGCGACGGCCGCTGGCATAGTTCCAAACGATGGGTGGACGAATATATGGAATCTCGCTACCGACGAATCCCGCCCTCAACTTCGGAGCCCACCAGACCCACTGACGACTGAACAACCACCACAGCGAGGTTGTCCTCAATTGATTTGATGGCTCATAGCCATATGGTTATTGACTTCGCTGAACAGAGATAGAGGTTCGTTGTTGTTCCACTCTGCAAGAATATTAGCGATGGCGACATGAGCATGATCGAGTAGCGGTGATTCATAATAGTCAGAAAGCACATCAAGAGTGCGGGCGGCTATATCATCCCGGTTGTCTATGAGGATTTGGCGGAGATCGATCCGTTGTAGCAGTTTTTTGGTTACCGGACGTTTGGTGTCCACGAACATGAGTGATCTCAGAAGTTGTGCTACTGTTCCACTGTTGAGCGTGCAGAAGATGACAGCAGCGTCATCTATGGTCTTACAAGGGGTGAAGTAGCAGGTATCATCAAGTAGAACGGGTCGACCATTCATGGGGCTGACCAATTGAAACTTCGGTATCTTGTGCAACCCGGAAACAGCAACTTTCCAAGACGTGAAGGTATAGGCCCCCACTCCGAACATGGAAAAGTCCGATCGGTTCGAGTAGATGGATGACCTACGCGCTCTGAATCGATCAGAATGCGATTGCAGGTAACGGCACAACAATGGGGCTGTATGTTGGAGGGATTGCGGTGAATCCGATAATGACCGTTGGGTCACTATTACTTTCCTTGATGGTTTACGCCCAGCGTTGACATCAGAACCCTTAAGGAGTGGATAGACCCATTCCGGTTCAATCTGAACCGTTTCATCCAAGCCATTGCGCAATACGTGGTCTACTGATTCTCTGAGTTCCATGACAGCGGCAAGATCATGTTTGATGCCTTGACGCCATTCGACAGGTGACGTTCCGTCAAAGCGTCGCGATACGGCATGTGAGGCGACATCGACAACAAGTGTTCTATCGACTATGCCCATTGTCGTGGCTGGTTCGCGAGCACTCAGAGAGTCGAATACCTGGCAGTAATAGTTCGCCTCAGACTCTTCAAGTCGTATCGCAAACAAACAAGCGTTTACGGCAACATCAAACGCTGTTTTCGCATCTATACGCCACATCATCGACTCAGCTACAGGCAATCCGAGTTGGGCAGCGGCACTTAGAACGCGGCGAGCAACCGATGTCTTGGACAGCATGACGATTGTGGGGTTGGAAGACTGTAATTCTAACAGCAGTCTCAGCCAGACGTATTCCGCGACATCAAAGTTGGATTCCCCGGTTAATGCTTCGATACCTCTCAGTGAGCGAAAATTGGACTTTTCTGGGACGTTGACCGCATCCATGGCTCCAAGGTCTGAGGATGTCACCCAGGGAGGATTGCCGAGGACCAAGAGATGGCCAACCGAGTTCCATACTAGATTCTTGAGGTCGTAATCGAAAATATCACCAACATGAACTCGCCACGTGACATCCGGACGAACAGACTGAGAAATCAGCCGCCTGGCTTCCTCAGCATGTCTTGGCTGTATTTCAACTCCCAAAAGATCAAGTGGCTGTTCAAACACTTTGGTCGCTGCCAATAAGAAACTACCTCGACCACAGGTCGGTTCCAGGATTCGTCCGTATTCAAACTTGAATCTTGAAATCACCTTCACACATTCGATCGCCAGTTCGATTGGGGTTTGGAAGTCACCCAGTTCCTTGGTGCGGCGATGTGTTCTCTGCCGAGACGGTGTTAACCTAGCTGTGATAACCGTGGACGTTGTATCTGGGTTGATGGGGTAGTGGGGTGAGCCCTCC
>JAPPJC010000025.1 GCA_028820455.1 Acidimicrobiaceae bacterium | reverse complement strand
GCACTCATAGCAGGCTGCGACATACACATCAACTACCACAACCCCGACACCACACTACCCAACCCCGTAGGAGACACCAACCCACTACGACCCAAAGAACCAGAAGACACCAGACCCCCATACCCCGGCCACGGCTGGACAACCCACGGACACTCCCACGAATTCTGGGCGTCACTCTCAGCGAGTTGGGGTACCATAGGCAGCCTGTCCTGCAAGAACGGCTCGGCCGGTGGCACCTGCGACGGTACTGGGCATGTCGAGCCTGATGGAAGTCAGCGTTCCTGGTGGCGAGACGTAAACGATGCCGACATCACCCAACGTCAGAGTACTCTTATAGATACTGCTGAGCGTGCTGCGAGAGCTGTGCGTTCCGCCTTCGATAGTGGGCCTGGGGCCTATCAGAGTCGTAAAAGTGATTACGATAACGCGCTTTCTGATGCTGAAGAGCATTGTGATGACCCTGCCAACGGCGGCAACAACAACGATAGAATAGACCCAGGTCGTGAACAAACCTGCTATAATAACAGAACCTCTACACTAATGGCACCACCCGACCCTGACGACTACAGCATCACAGATTATCTCGATGCTATCAGTAAGTATAACACTGCGATGGCAGATTATGAGAGCTCCTTTGGGGGTAGCCATACGAGTATTACGGCGTCTTGCAGTTCAGTGACTTCCTGCTCTCTGACACCAGCCCCACCACCATCTAGAGGTCCCGCGAGTGTTAGCAATGGCTGCGGTGACACTTGCCAGGCGGATCACCAGGCTGCTGTCGCTGCGTGTGCTGGTGATAGTACTTGTCTTGCATCTATCCCCTCCCCCGTGCTGATCTGCGATGTTCCTGCTGATTCTCCATACGATTCTCTTACTCCCCCCGGCTTTTTCGGGGATGTGAGTGTGAACAATTCGCATGACACTACCGGGGGTTGCGGTATCAGTGGTGTTAGTTGGAGTGCGCCGGCTTCGGAGTATCACCGGGAGTACCGGGTTTGGAGTGGTTGGAACCCGCCTAAGCCTAAACCTGCTCGTTTTCCGCCTGTGGATGCTCCCCGCAGCTACCCCCACGGCATCACCCGGGACAGCACCACGGCCTACACCGCTGGGCCTAAAGACCCCGTGACAGGCGAACGTTTGGACCCAGCCGCGGGCACTCCACCCGTAGACGGCACAGATGACGCGTATTGTGTCAGCTGGGGGGACTGGGTGATAAAACCCGCCCGTAAAACCTGGCAGCCCATAGACTTCAGCATCCCCGACGCCCCCGACTCCACCAACGAACACCCCGCCTTCCCCTACGGCTACAGCATCACGAACAGCACCAACCTGGCAGCCCCCTACCACGACACCACGTGGACGACTCTGAGCAAGCACATGAGCCCCGAAGTCGCCGAAGCCACAGTAGACCTCGAAGGAGGCTGGGAAACACCCAGCGCAGACCCCACTGATCCCGATCCCCCGCCCGTTGAGAACCACCCCAGAAGCAGCACCGCCGACCACGGGCCCGACTCCCTGACAGTGCTCAAAAGCGGAATCCACGGTACCGGACCCCCCAGAGGGGGCACCAGCAGAGAATTCCACCCCGACTACACACCCGGAACCAACACCCCCAAACCGGGGCTGGTCACCAAAAAACCAGGCCCAAGCCAAACAATAGGCTACGCCACAGACCACTGGCCCGCCTACGTCATGGAAGACCCCGCACCCCTACACGAACTCTGCGACTTCATGGGATTCAAACTCGCCAACGTAGCAATACTAGCACCCGCAGGGGGACTCATAGCCGATCAATGGTTCCTGCCACGCCAAACAGGCAACAACCCCACAATAGAAATACAAGGCAGCATAACAGTCAAACACCGCGGACTATTCGCACGCAGCGACACCAACGGCAACCTCACAACCGGCTACCGCAAACACTTCACACACCCCACCAACATCCAACAAGGCACCACAACCTGGTGGCCCGACATCAAACAAAACCACTGGACACCCCAACCCTAGAACTCAGCACAAAGCCCTACAACCTTTACCATGAAAACTAGAAACGGGCACACGTATTTCCTCTAATCGGAGACCTAAGGCTACGGAGACCTGGAAGGAAACAATCAAGGAAACAATTTCAGTGTTGTGCGTTGAGTGTTGTCACACAAATGAAACAGCTGCCGACATGCGAACTAATACGAACTATACAATATTCGGCCATGTTGTTGTACCGCATACACCAGGGTCAGGCATACCCGCGTACGTCGTATACAGATACTGCGCAGCACATCGAAAAATATCGTTGTGCGCGCAAATGCCTACATCAATAGAGTTGACACAATCACTGACTGTTGGATGTTCGGATGTCAAAGCATGTGCCAACTCATGGAGCAAAGTGTAGCCGTCTAGACTGTGACGAATCAGGCGATGCGCTCCAAGTAAATAGCATCCGGTAATACCCGGATCCGTACCACATTCCATGCCATTCAATTGTGTGTCAATTTCCGGAGGCAGCGCGGGCTTGCCAACCAAAGACACTTCAACCCAGATACGTTCAGCCAAGCTTACAGCTTCCAAGTGGTCGAAATTGGAAATACTCACCCCTGCCACCCGGGCTAAATCCAGGGCACATGTCTCCCAAGCATAAACATCTTCCGTGGATATAAGTGAAGCACAATGACCAGCAGGCGAAGAAACCGGCACTATAATCGACACCGAAGTAATACCTGGTATCGAGCTATCGGTATTCGACAGCGGTGTAGTAGGAATATACCTGGTCAACTGCATTGAGCGTGTGAGGAAAGCGGCCATCTGTGCACGCTTCACCGGTGCTGATGGTGAGAATAACCCAGTGGATGATCCAGTAGTGATGCCAAGCTCATAAAGTATGGAGACAGCATCTCCAACTTCGGGAGAATATGCGTCTGCATCGGAAAACCTATCATCAGTTTTAAACGGCCTACAACTATGATCGTAAGCGTATATGCCGGTCTCATCCACAAAGACAGCACAGGACGTGCGCTGTAATAACCGAACCAGAAACAATGCCATCTCAGCACGTGTTACTGTATCGCGGGGACGATATTGTGTTTCTGTATGCCCAACCGACATGTCTAGAGCGTAAATCCGCAGAATGGCCGCCCTGCCTCCTGGCCACACGTCTCCTAGGTCAGTGAAATCCGGTGGGGTCCGATCGGTTGGATATTCATGTCCCTGCAACAAATCAAAGGTACGAACTAAAAAAACAGCCATCTGAGCTCGTGTGATCGTTGCTTCAGGAGAGAACTCTGTGCCATCTCCGGTTCCAATGCTGATCCCCCAGTATGCTAAACAATCAATAGCATCAGCCAACCTGTGATCCGTAGAAACATCACTAAAATTACCCGTAGGCACACCTGCGCAAAGTGTGGTTCTAGGCACCTGGTCAGCTTGACCACTCACAGCAGCTGTCGGAGGCGAAAACACCGACAACGCAAACATCGACAACACCACCGATGCACAAACCCCATACACCAACCTACGGTAGAGGGTTATAAGAGTTATACAAGAACAACTGTAAGGCATAGCGAACCTTGTGGTCGGTGAATATTGAAGATCATCTCACTGCTACTGGAGCATCCTCCCTGATCACAGCTAAACGATACATCTGATCTACAGCACTGACAACCGCTCGAAGAGAAGCAGTAACAATTGAAGGGTGCAGTCCTACTCCCCAAATAGAGTCGCGACTGCCTGTATCGACTTCCACATAAGCGGCAGCTGTAGCATCACTACCAGCACTGATAGCGTGCTCATAGTAGTCCACCAAATCACCCATGAAAAGTCCTAAGCTCTTCAGCCCAAACACAAAAGCATCGATCGGGCCGTTACCTGACCCCCTAACCATGGTTTCTGCGCCTGCAATGTTCAATTGGGCTTCTATTTCAGTGTCTCCCGACCCTATAGTGTCTGTGAACGTACGGTGACCTATAAGGCTTATATGCGGTTCAGACGGCTCCACGTACTCGTTGACGAAATGCCTGTAAATCTCGTAAGAAGTCACCTCAGTGCCTGTATCTTCTGCAACGGTTTGAACGTTCTGGGAGAAGGCGACCTGCAAGCCACGAGGCAAATCCAAGCCATACTCATGCAACAATACATACGCCACACCCCCCTTGCCGGATTGACTGTTAACCCGTACCACCGCCTCATAATTGCGCCCCAAATGTCGGGGGTCGACAGGCAGATACGGGACATCCCAACGCTTGTAACTACCACTTAGCAATTCCCCAGGTGAAACATTGTAAATATCTGCCATTCCTTTTTTGATGGCGTCCTGATGACTACCTGAGAAAGCCGTGTAAACAAGATCGCCAACGTAGGGATGTCGCTCATGCACTGTCATCCTGTTGGCATACTCGAACACTCGTTGAGTTTCCCTGATGTCACTGATGTCAAGCTCAGGATCAACCCCCTGGGTAAACAGGTTGAGTGCGAGAGTTACCAAATCAACATTACCAGTGCGTTCACCGTTACCGAACAGTGTGCCTTCCACCCGGTCAGCACCGGCCATAACACCGAACTCAGCTGCAGCTACCGCTGTGCCACGGTCATTATGCGGATGCAAGGAAAGCACCACAGAATCACGGTTTTGTATTTCACGGTGAAACCTTTCAATCAGATCTGCGTAAAGATTAGGAGTAGACATTTCTACAGTTGCCGGCAAATTGAGTATCAGAGGCCAGTCAGGCGTAGGACTGAACACATCCATCACCGCTTCGCATATCTCCAGCGAAACATCATGCTCAGTACCGGTATAGCTTTCAGGTGAATACTCGAAGCGAACACCCGACCCGTGACCTGACTTTTGTGCTTTTTCGAGTGATCTCAAGCATTGCTCAGCTCCTTTAACGGCTATAGCAGCAACACCTGCACGATCAGTTTTGAATACGACTCGGCGTTGTGTGATAGATGTGGAATTGTAGAGATGAACAATAGCACGAGAAGCTCCTTCAATAGCTTCGAACGTGCGTTCGATCTGCTCATTACGAGCCTGCGTTAACACCTGTATGGTCACACTCTCGGGTATGAGGTCGTTGGTTATGAGATAACGACAGAAATCAAAATCAGGCTGTGAGGCAGCCGGAAAGCCAATCTCAATCTCCGTGAATCCCATGGCGAGCAAATGTTCGTACATGCGTTTCTTACGGCTGACATCCATAGGCGCGACCAAAGCCTGATTACCGTCACGCAGATCGACAGAACACCATAATGGTGCTTTGGCTATACGACAGTCCGGCCAAGTACGATCCAGCAGTCCTACTTCTGGATAGGGTAGATACTTTCGAAATGGCATAGCTCCACGTTTTAACCCAGATGACTGCACTACTGGCGACTGCGTCGATACTACAGCATCGGACTCGGGGTGCTCATCAAAAGCAAAACCGGCTTCCAGAATATCAGATTCCATGTCAGATGAAGACACCATTGTTAATCATCCCTTTCGGTCAACTCCATCCCCACTTTGATGTGTTCGTGTGTTTATGTGCTCTTCAAGTGCTCACACCTAGTTTAGGTGTTGACTTCCAGCAACCATAAGCTTATGCCGGTTCATGCCACGCTCATACGACGTAACCGCACAACACTGAACATCAAAAAAAATGCTGTCAACAGCAAAAGCGCAATTGTCGAACCCGCTAAAGAATGTGAAAAAGATAAGGCGACATCAAATCTACTGAATCTACTGTTTACAAGATGATTAAAAAACGAGGACGTGTAGCTTGGCAAAGACAGCACAGATGTAATCGCCCAAGATCCATAACCTGTAGCCAAGCCCTCCCAGAACAACATATACACGATCCCCCACATAATCGCACGTTTCGTCAACAGCCCGAACAGAATAAAAAGAGAAACGTAGGTTGACACACTTACAACGGCTAACAACGTACCCATCCATAGAAAATCAATGGAACCCGACCTGAATCCTGCTCCCAGCCATCCAATGGTAGCCATCGGAATTATTGCCAACAGTAACACTATGGTACATACGGCAAGATACGCTCCCATCACCACAGAGAACCTGCTCATAGGACGCAACCAAAGATAGACCAAGGATCCATCTTCTTGCAGATCACCGAAAGCAGCAGAAGCAAACGTGAGCGACACCACCGGTATGAAAAAGAAAAGCCCGAGAAAGGTTGCAAGTCTAGCCCCCTGATCCAGCATCAAGCCATCGTGGCTCGATGGGTTGTAGTGCCCGACAGCCCAGCCCGCAAAAACCGTGAACCATCCCAGAAAACCCAAGACGATAAGTTTGCCCGGAGTGACTATCTGCTTGATCAATATGTGGAAGCATAGAACAACAGCACGTGGCATGGGCACATACGCCTTATCCACAGATCCCCTCGCCGGATTATCGCCCAGTTCATCCCGCTCATCGACAACTCCAGCGTCGACAACTTCAGTATCGTTCATAGCACTTGAACCTACCCTCTGCTATCTCTCCAACAAATACCTGAACACCGACTCCAAATCGTCATCCAAAGGCGTTACTTCAGTAAGACGGACATCAAGTCTCTGAGCCAAAGGAGCGATCTCACGACCGACCTCGTCTGCACCCATGGTTTCTACTACTACAGAACCACCTCTCACGTTCACTCCCATCACCTGTTCTTTCTTCATCAGAGCAGCTGCAAACATCCTAGGATTACTGACACCTACACGAATACGGTATGGGCGATCATCCATAAGCTCCCGTAGCTTCTGATAATCGCCTGAAGCTGCCAGCCTACCTTGCACAACCACCAGTATTCGTGAACCCAAACGAGCAACCTCTTGCAAAACATGGCTGGACACCAGTACGCATCGACCCTCATCGCCCAAATCATGAAACAATTCAATCATTCGACGTCTCTGCAGGGGATCCAAACCTGCTAAAGGCTCATCCAGCACTAATACCTCAGGATCATGCACCAAAGCCGTTGCCAATTTCACTCGCTGACGCATTCCCTTTGAGTATTGAGACACAGGCCTCGTATCCTCGTGATCGAGATCTACTGTTTCCAAGGCCCTATAAGCAGCTGAGTCAGGATCAGTCACTGCCTCTGTGGCAGCCATCGTACGCACGAACTTCAATGCGGTAAAACCATCGAAAAGGGCATCCTGCTGGGGCACTAACCCCACACGGCCTCTTACGATCTTATCGTAACGTGCATTGGCACCTAGAATGCTCACCGATCCTTTAGTCGGTTTGGCAAGCCCGCAAATCATCCTGAACAAGGTTGACTTTCCAGCACCATTAGGGCCTAGCAACGCTGTCACACCTGCACCCACAGAAAACGTCACATTGGAAACAGCCACCACATCGCCGAACACCTTCGACACTCCAGTCACTTGGATCATGGGTGCCGAAGATAAATCGGTTTGCAAAGAAGAAACAGCCACCACGTATCATCCACCCCTCTTACCGGCTTACCACCAAACGCCGATACCGAAACCAAATAGCCGCTGAACTCAGCGCAATCCACCCCACGTAAGAAAGCACCAACAGCAAAGTCGATAGGTCGGAAATAGAAACCGGATTGACCCCCAACTGGGTGGGAGTCACTCCCGGGCTTTGCAAGCCTGCTGACCCGATACCTTCACCCAAGAATACGTATTCAGGCAACACCCCGTAAATCCTATTAACCGACTCAATGTAAATCTCCGGAATATTAAACGAATAAACCCAAGCACCAGTACCCCCCCTTGCTAATATGGTCGTCAGAAAAGCACTGCCCAACAGCAGCAGAAGTACACTCGCTGCCGCAAGTCCTCTACGGTCGACAAAACTTGCTATCGTCATAGTAGTCGCGGCTATAATTCCTGCAGCGGCAATTCCACCAAGAAGTATCCGTGCCAAAAGTATCAGCCACTCATCGACTCCAGAAGGCCCGGCATCTTCTTGGACGTAAGCTACCAGCAACAGTAAGATCGGTGTTATTGTAATAATCAGCATCGTTACAAAGACGGCCAGTACCTTAGACGTCAAATAACTCCACAACCGCAAGGGTGTGGAAAAATAAAAATCCATCATCCCGTTACGACGATCCGCTACAAGAATATCCGGCACACCAAAGCTGATGAACATCACTATAGCAATCACCATAGGCCACTCATAGTACAAATGATAAGCAGGCAAAATGTCTGTTTCCTGTAAATCCCAATCCGGTACAAAGGAAAGACCGACAAACACCAATGCCGGAAATATCGCAATGATGAGGGCAATAGCAGGAAAAATCTTGTATCTGAACTTGCGTCCTATTCCTAGCACATACTTTGCGGAATAAACGACTACCGAACTGATCAACTGCGGCAAACCTGTCCTAAGCCCTTCATAAGGCCTGTAACCCCTGTCGATAATTTGTGCATCGTCAGCTCGAGCAACCTTGATTTCAGGGTTTTCAACAGCAGAAGGCTTAAAATCGCTCATCCGACAAGCCTTTCACTTCAAGACCACTTTCACGTAAGGCGGCTTCCACTGTTTCCACGGAATCACTCATCAACGATATTCGCATATATGTCATCAAGCGAAAACCTTTTCTTTTCAAGACGGTGTATGCGAGCCCCCGAATCAGCTACCGCGTCCCTAACGTGGTCATACATTCCACCCAACTCGGATCCTTTGATGTTCAAGACTGCTCCTTTGCGTCTCACTTCAAGACCACTTTCACGTAAGGCGGCTTCCACTGTTTCCACGGAATCGAAAGTGTCGGACGATGTCTCTATGTCGACTAGCTCCAAGACAATGCCTTCAGTGTCGCCTGCAAGATCCGTACCACCGGCATCGGTACCATCAGCAGCAAGATCGTCGATCGCTCCACGGACAACAAGATTTCCGGCGGCAAGATCGTCGATCGTCCCACAAGCAACAAGATTTCCCGCATCCAGGGCCACGATATTATCGCACACTCGCTCGATCTCTTCAAGCACATGAGATGCCAACAGCACGTTTATATTGAACTCAGATGACATCTTGTATATCAAATCCAGCATCTCTCTACGCTGCACGGGGTCAAGACCATCGGTGGGCTCATCAAGAAAAACAAGTTTAGGGTCAGAAGCAACAGCCTGAGCTAGTTTAACCCGCTGACGTTGACCGGTGGACATGGTGCCGAGTTCACGGAGTCGCTCCTCTCCAAGCCCCACCAACCATAATGCGTCAGAGGCTCGAGTTCGTGCTTCTTTCCTCGGTATCCCCCGCATCTCCGCCAGATGACGCACAAAATCAACAGCGCGCATGTCATTGGGTAGCACATTACGTTCAGGTGCCAACCCTACTTGCAATCTAAGTTTGAATCCCTCGGTAATCGGGTCGCAACCGAGCACAGACACTGTCCCTGCATTGGGGACCCTCAAACCAAGCAAAACATTTATGAGTGTAGTCTTGCCAGCACCATTTGCACCTACCAAACCAGTCATGCCTTCAGGAACGCTGATATTCAAACTATTCAGTGCTACTATACTGCCGAACCGCTGTGTCAACCCAACAGTATCAATTATGGGGAGCATTACTTATCATACTACATTCACAAAACTACAACTTGCCATATTTTCGGCGGTAATTTCCGTTTGATATCCAGAAATGCAGCGGGTTGTTGAAAACTTTTTTATATAGTAACAAACTGAACATAGGAAACCGGATAATGGAGTTGTATCATTGCTTGGTTGCTTGGTTGCTTGAAACTGAAACCGGTTTGAAATCTTTAGAGGGGAAGCTTTTATGACATGTGAAAGAGAAGCTTTATGACTGACCAAAACTCCGACACTGAAAAACAAGATAACACTGAAAAAGAAAATGAAAAAACTAGTTAAAGACACCGAGAAGAGAAACGATTCTCCAAACCCGTATGCAGATTCCGCAGCTTGTGCCGTGTCCGCTTCCAAGATATACGGTTCAGGCGAAACAGAGGTGCGTGCCTTAGATGAAATCGAAGTCGCCTTTCCTAAAGCCCAATTCACTGCAATCATGGGGCCGTCAGGATCTGGGAAATCAACATTGATGCATTGTATGGCTGGGCTTGACACGCTCACTAGCGGTCAGGTGTTCATCGGAGATACCGATCTTACAAAACTTGGCGAGCGGGCACGTACATTGATGCGACGTGATCATGTGGGCTTTATTTTTCAGGCTTATAACCTAGTGCCTACCCTTACCGCAGAGGAAAACATCAAGCTACCTTTGGCATTGGCGGGCTCTCAGGGTGATGTAGACTGGATCGATGAGGTGATCGCTACTACTGGTCTGGGAGATCGTTTAAAGCACCGACCTAACGAATTATCCGGTGGTCAACAGCAAAGAGTAGCTGTTGCCAGGGCCTTAGCCAGTAGACCAGCGATCATTTTCGGTGATGAGCCTACAGGTAATCTAGACACCAATACTGGTGCAGATCTACTCAGCTTCATGAAAACAACCGTCGCGGAGATGGGTCAAACCATTGTGATGGTTACTCACGATCCGATATCTGCATCATACGCAGATCGAGTGGTATTTCTCGTGGACGGAAAAATCGAAGACCGGCTCAACGACCCAACACACCAAACCATACAGAATGCCATAGCAGAACTTCGCACCTGATTTCGTGTGATGGTGCTTTATCTGACACTGCGAGCACTGCTCGAACGCAAGACGAAGTTTTTTTTGACCGCTGGAGCAGTCGCTATAAGTGTTGCTTCTGTGGTGACTTCATTTGTCACTGTCGACTCTTTACGATCAGTTTTAGGGGATCTAGCAGTCGATGTCTACAAGGATAGGGATTTTATCGTTCGAGGAGCACTTCCATTCGGTGAGATTGGAGAAGAAACAGCTAGATCAGTGCCCGAACAATTGCTTGAGAGTGTCCGCAAGGTACACGGCGTAGAAAAAGCTGAAGGCACCTTCTCCGTAGGCGGTGTGATTCCTACAGATGGTTCCGGTGAGTCTGTCACCTCACAGATAGGGGGACCCAACGTGGGACTCGGATGGACAGTCGATGAGTCTCTCTCGCAGCTTTACCTGACCGACGGAGTAAGACCATCAGGTATCTCAGAATTCGCCATCGACATAATCAGTTTCCAAGAATACGATTTTATGCTTGGCCATGAGTACAAACTTGTAACGCCCACAGGTCCGCGCACTTTCACTCTCACAGGCATCATGCAATTCGGTTATCCTGATAATGCTGGTGTCGGTTCGGTAATATCGGTATTCGATACTTCTACAGCAGCCGAAGTTCTCGGCTATCCTGGTCAATTCAATCAGATCTCTGTGAGAGTGAAACCCAACGCCGATCCGGATACTGTTCAAAATCAGATCGCTCAACTGTTGAACGATAACTTTGAGGTGATCACAGCAGAAACAGCCACCGAAGAATACAATGATGTCTTTGCGGGGATCGCCCAACTGCTGCAAAACTATTCTCTAGTGTTCGCGTTCATGGTATTGGTTGTCAGCACATTCATTGTTGCAAATACTTTCAATATTCTATTGGACCAGCGAATGCGCGGGTTTTCCTTACTGCGTTGTATTGGTGCATCTCCTAGACAAATAAAAAAACTAGTGCTAGTTGAAGCAGCAGTCATAGGGCTGTCAGCTGTTGTGGTTGGAGTGGGTTTGGGCATGCTCGGCGCATTAGGACTTCGTAGCTTATTTTCAGCATTGGACACTTCAATACCAGAGGGTCCACTTTCTCTGCAGCCACGCACTTTATTCTGGGCAGCTTGCACTGGAATAGCCTGCACCCTGATATCATCGCTCATCCCAGCGATTAGAGCATCTCGTATGTCACCTATTGCCGGTCTTCACAGCCACCATGGTGACACCACAATCAAACAGCATCGCAAGAAGAAGCGAATGCTACTCAGTACCAGCCTTGCAGTAATCGGATTGTCCTCGACACTGTTCGGCTTATTTTTCGACTTCGGCCCTATCGCTCCTCTGTTCGACCCCGACACGGATCAGTTCGATACCATCACACCTCAGATGGCTTTTTTGGGTGTTGGTGCAATCCTAGTTGTCATGGCCGTCACTCTGTTGAGTCCGTTTGTAGTGCGTGTACTTCTTTCCCGGTTAGTTCACCCGATAACTGAGTTGCTTGGTTTCACAGGTGAATTGGCTCGCAAGAACGCAGTCCGCAACCCGCAACGTACAGCAGCTACGGCAACACCTCTCACAATGGGGTTGGCACTCATAACTTTAGTTGCCGTAGTGGGAGACTCTCTTAAGGTTTCATTCACTGAACAAACGCTTGGCGCGGTGGAGGCTGACTTTTTCGTGACTACAGATTTGTTTTCAGGGATACCTGAGACATTGGCTGATGATCTGCAAGCCGAAAACATCGGTAACGTGGTCGCTTTCGGGAGTGATCGTATACAAATTCTGCAGGATCCGCAGATTCACAAAAAGATTCACAAAAAAGGCGCTGATACTCAACCTGCGGAACCTATCGGTAGGTCTAGTGCTGCTGATGAGGATACTGCATCGTCTGAGCCTGAAATTGAAGTGTCCGTTACTGTAGTGGATGTATCCAATCTTCAAGCGGTTGCCGACATAGGAATATCAGCTGGCGATCTTGACAATTTCGACCCGGATAGTTCGATACTGGTTTACGATAATGCTGCCGGCAGACTTGGTATGACAGTAGGCGACAACATTGAAGTTACTTTCCTGACCGGTGATACACAAGTTATGAATGTGGCTGCCATTTACAACCACCGTGCATTCTGGAACGAATGGATAATAGACCAATCGCTGCATGATCGGGTAGCTACAAAAGCCTCCGACGACATTATCAGCGTGAAAGTGTCGGATATCGATCTAGCAGAAGTAGAAACCGCCTTCGAAGACGTGTTGGCTCTTTACCCTGAAACCAAGTTAGAAGACCGTCAAGAGTTTCAAGAGACCACTGAATCACGGTTCGGTTTACTCACAACATTCATCTACGTATTTCTTTGCTTCTCACTGCTCATCGCGTTTATGGGTATAGCCAATACACTTACTTCGTCAATACTTGAAAGAACCAGCGAGATAGGTTTGCTACGCGCGGTCGGGATGGCAAAAGAACAACTGCGGAAAACGATACGATGGGAAGCAGCTTCAATAGCCTGGTATGGGGCTTCTATGGGAGTAGCGTTAGGGCTCATCTTCGCAATGGTAGCCGTGCTAGCCATACCAGATGATCTTGCAAGCCGTCTATCCATACCGATTTTTCAAATAACCGCAATCTTAGTCAATACAATGGTGTTCACACTTGTAACAGTACTCATACCCTCCTACCGCGCTAGTCGCATGGAAGTATTCCGCGCTATTGCCGATGGATAAAAACAGCACAGCCCGAAGATTACGGCCGTCACCAACCTCAACAAGGCTAAAACAATACAATAGGACTTATGCTCAAGCTAACTTTATTCAAGCTGACAATCCGCAATTTACGCGAGAAGTGGATCCGTTTCACATTGACTATGCTGTCTATCGTGGTGGGGGTAATGTTCATGGTGGGTGCTTTCGTACTCACTGACGGTCTTCGTTTGGTTTTCTCTGACCTAGCTGACGACATAGCAGGTAACGCCGACCTTAAAGTTAGAGCTAACCAGGCAATCGGTGAGGATTTCGATCGTTCCAGCATTCCCGCTTCTGTTGAAGAGGAAATCAAACAGATCGACGGTGTCGCAGAAACAATTCCTGGAATAGCTGCCCTCAATGTGGTCATCAGTGACAACGAGGGTGAACCCATAATACCGAACGGACCCCCTGCCATCGGTTTCAATTTCATTCCGAACCAATTTTTCGTGATTGAAGGAAAAGCACCCGACGCGGCTTCTGAATTCGCTGCAGACGCTACCACAGTCAACCAAAATGGCCTGCAAGTTGGTAAATGGTACAATATCAGCGGCCCATTAGCTAAAGAAAGCTTCGAACTGGTCGGTATTTTCAACTTCGGTTCCCGCGAAACCAACAACAGTTTAGGGCAGACCATGGCCGCTTTCGAACTATCCAAAGCCCAAAAGTTCTTGGGTTATGAAGGACAGTACTTAGAAATCGATGTGGTGGTGACCTCAGGTACTGACCCATTGACAGTGCAAACCGAACTCGAAGGAATGCTCGAAGACACTTATGGCGACAAATACGAGGTTTTAACTCAAGAAGCAGCGGCTGAAGAAGAAAGAAAAGGATTCAATCAGTTCATCGATATTTTCAATACCGTTCTGTTGGTTTTTGCTTTCATATCAGTGTTCGTTTCAGCGTTTATCATCAATAACACTTTCCAAATCATCCTGGGACAGCGAGTACGTGAGCTAGGGCTTTGGCGATCCATAGGTGCTACTCCCCGGCAGGTGACCGTTTCAGTATTGAGTGAATCAGCATTGTTGGGACTACTGAGTACTGTTTTCGGCATTGGCTTGGGTTTGCTAGCGGCTCGTGCCATGCAATATCTGTTGAAGCAGGGAGGTTTCGCTTTACCTGATACTCCACAAGTGCTGCAGCAACGTACTATCTGGCTGGCACTGTCGGTAGGGTTGGGTGTAACCGTAGGATCATCCATAATCCCGGCTTTGAAAGCACAACGGATATCCCCCGTCTCGGCTTTGAACTTGGATAGCTCTTCTAACAATGAAGAGAAGATAATCGGGCGGCTACTAGGTGGCGGCACAACGGCTATCTTAGGTGTCTCAGGCCTTGCCATTGGATTGTTTTCCGATATAAATTCCACTCAAACGAATTTGATATTGATCGGTGTCAGTACTTTACTGACTTTTGTGGGGGTCAATATGTTGAGCCCAATACTTGTCCGTCCAATAGCAGGACTTCTCGGTAAACCACTGGCAGTGTTGAAAATGCCTGGTCGGTTAGCACGTAACAACGCCGTCCGTAACCCTCGTAGCACCGCTTCAACTGCTGGTGCTCTCATGATTGGCCTTGCTCTGGTAGGACTCGCCACAGTGGTCGGCGAATCACTTAGAAAGACAGTGGTAAACACTCTCGACAACGCTGTTAAAGCCGACTATTTCGTGCGCCCTAAGACAGAACTAGACCCTTCAGCCGGTTTTCCTGAAAGAATAGCAGATGATCTTGCACGAATAGATGAGATTGAAGATGTCGTTCGATACCGGTTCGGACTTGGGGCGGCCAAAGTCAAAGGGCTTGGAGACAACCCAGAAGATGGAGCATCTGTAGATATACTGGCAGCCGACTTGGCGGCCGTCGAAAAACACATAGACGGCGACATAATTTCAGGTGATATCGCCTCAGCTGATCCGCTTAGCAGTGTAGCTCTTCACTCAAATTACGCTGATGAACTCGAAGTGGAAGTGGGTGGCACTGTTACGATAACTTTCCCCGATAACCAGGTTGAACAGCTAACCGTAGCTGCCGTGTATGATGATGCATCAGTATACGGCAACTGGCTCATCAGCATGGAACTGTGGGAACAGCACTTCACTCGCAGAGAAATTGCCTTCCTGAGTATAGGTGTGGAAGGTTTGACTGACAGCCTCAGCTCGGAACAACAAAGCGAGCTATTGCAACGTCTTGAAGAAAACTTAGCCGATGTTCTAGCCGACTATCCCGTAATAGCAGAGAATCGTGTGGAGTTCCGTCAGAACTACGAAGACCAGCTCAATTCTTTTTTAATCGTTATAACCGTGCTGCTTGGCTTATCGCTTCTGATAGCACTCATAGGTATCACCAACACTTTAGCGTTGTCAGTGTTCGAACGCACACGTGAGATCGGGTTGCTACGAGCTGTGGGAATGACCCGACGCCAGCTACGCAGAGCCATTCGATGGGAAGCGGCTATCGTCTCCGTGTTCGGTGCACTTCTTGGTGTGGGCATAGGTATCGTCGCAGGTATAGCCGCGGTCAAAGCCATACCCGACGATTTTGTGAAAGACATCGCCATACCGGTCAATACGCTGTTTACCTACGTGGTAATAGCTGCTATCGCCGGACTCATAGCGGCAACCGGCCCTGCGATACGAGCGGGGCGAATGAACCTGCTTGAAGCTGTCACCCAAGACTAGCCGCACAGACTAGTCAGACTAGCTACACAGACTAGCCGCAAAAAATAACTGGTTTGTGCTTATATGGCACTAGGGCATAATCCGAAACTAACACCTATATATCATTCCTTTGTACCCGAAGGTGAATCCTGCATCTCCCAACCGAGAAGCCCACGATGTTCGGTGGATTGGAACATCGTCTACTTTGGAAATTTCCAGCTTGGAAAGTCTCTTACTTCTTACAAGATCAACAAGAGACGTCATCCATTGTTCGGTGTGTTCAGCCAGCGGAAAAGTCACAAGCGACCGGCCATTGTTTTTGAGCTCCACAACGGGCACACCGTCTAGTAGAATAACATACGCCCCAGCCACACGAAGCGGTTTTCCTTGCGATGAAGGCCACTTCAGGGTTACTCCGTAAGGTTGCGCGGGGTCAGTAGCCGCTAACAACACTAATTCTGGAATAGACTGCGAATCACAACTTCGAAGACGATCCACCGCTCCAGGTAAAGCAAACTGCGCTGCTCCCAATCCTGACACAAAATAGCCTCTTTGTATTCTGCCTCGTTCTTCCAACATTTTCAGCACGGGATACACCCCACGAAAACCACCTTCATAGGTTTCGTTCATTACACTCCGGCGAGTCACGATCCCATACCGATTGAGCAGCTGATAGGCCTGGGCTAAAGCGACTTCAGCGGTTGACGGTTCAGGTTTACAGAGAGGTGCCACCAGAGACCATCGACCTGCTGCAGCGGCAGGTCCTGCCGAACTCAAGGTTCCTAGACGTGATCCATAGCCTCGCCGGGCAGTGCGAGTGTGACGAAAAACACGTGGAGTTTGCTTCACGACAAAACTACGCTTCGGTAACTGTGAGAAGGAAGCACGTGCATGACGAGAACCAGCAGCAAGCCAGGATCTGACTGGAGAATAAGAGTCATTGGTTATCTCACCATTCCAAACTAAGTCCCACAAAGCGGCTAACACCGTGTCAGCGTCATAGGCAAGACCAGCCTTCTGCACTGAAGCAACCATATCACCCCAAAAGGATGGACCCTGATCGCGTAGTCTCCCCCTTAAAGCATCATAGACAGCTCCCTCTAGTTCTGTGTCCACAGGAGAAAGAATCGAGGCAGCCTGATCACGATAAACCAGTCGAACCCGGGCATCGGCCACACCGAGCGATTCCGCTCCAACCCAAACTATTTCACCAGTTGTGCACAACTCGTCGAGGTAAGCGGGTTGATAGTCGCTTATTCGTGCGGATAGCACGTCGGTTTCCAGAATAGACGCCTCTATAGGCATACCTTGCAACTGCCGCAGCACATCCGCAAGAGCAGAAAAACCTTCGCGTCGACCGTTAACGCCTTGCCATGCGGGTAGAAAGCGTGCCAGTGCTGTAGGTTCTGATGGTGTTATCTCTTTGCGTATAGCATCCAAACAGCGACGACGGATACGTCGTACCACTGCCGGGTCGCAGAACTCATCACCGTCTGTCAGAAACTTGCCAATCGAAACCCGGCCCTCTTCTACCAGATCCGCTAAACGATCGACTACGCGTTGGGTGTCGATGCCAAGCCACTGCGCTATATCGTCTGCACGAAACAGACCGTGCGTTCGGGCGTAACGTACACACAAATCCCCCAGCGGGTCCGTTACAGGCCGTAAATACGATTCGGGTAGACCCGGCGGTAACTTTATACCAGCGACATCACGTAACCGTAGAGCATCTCCAGCATCAGCTACAACTGATCGCCCAGCCAAACGTATTCCGATGGCACGACTTTCCTCTACCAGTCGCTGCACCCAGCCTTTCACAATCTCAATTGATCTGTTCTTCTGAATTGGATCATCGACTGATGTTTTCGGCAGCATGGACCGAGCAGCGATATCTTGCAAAGACAAGGGCCCCAGTAACCTTAGTAGATCATGAACCTCATCGATGTTGCGAGCCCGATATTTTCTACTCAGACACTGCAAATCCGACTCAACCTCAGCTACAACTTCAGGGTTGTACAGTTCTGTCAGCTCTTCCTCGCCGAGCAAATCACGCAGCAAGTCTTGATCGAGAGTCAGTGCTAAAACTCGACGTTCAGCTAAGGGGACATCTTCCTCATACATGTGAGCTGCAATCCACATGAACTGTAAAGACTGAGCAAAAGGCGAAGCAACAAGCGTGTCGACCGCTACCATGCTGATGCGACGACTACGCAGATCCGACATCACTTTCACCAAAGCAGGCAGATCAAACACGTCGTTCAAACATTCCCTGGTGGTTTCGAGCAACATGGGAAAAGTGGGATATTCGGTTGCTATGCTCAGTAAATCTGCAGCCCGTTGCCGCTGCTGCCAAAGTGGAGTACGCTGATCTGGCCGTCGTCTGGGCAAAAGCAGCGCACGGGCAGCGCATTCCCTAAAACGTGAAGCGAACAATGCTGTTCTGGGTAGCTGTTCAATTACCAGCCTTGTAACTTCCTCAGGGTCGAACACCAGCTCTTCCATGCTTACGTCATCAACGGCTTCCGGCAGACGGATCACAATGCCATTATTGTCCCACATAATGTCAACATTGAAACCCCAGGATTCTTGTAGGCTAGCTTGCAAAGCCATTCCCCAGGGTGCATGAACCGCAGAACCGAAAGGTGTTAGCACGCACACCCGCCAGTCACCGATTTGATCTTGAAACCTCTCAACCACAATAGTGCGATCGTCGGGTATCAATCCTGTGGAAGCAGCTTGATCATCGAGATACGCAATCAGGGTACTAGCAGCAACAGAATCGCAACCATGGCGATCTTCCAACCGCTTTTTGCGAGCGTTGGAATTGGTGAGGCTTCGCAGTTCTCGTGTTATTTTCCCTATAGCTCTACCCAGTTCAAAAGAACGAACAGGACGATCTCCAAGCCAGAACGGCATTTTACCCAATTCCCCTGGAGCTGGTGCGACCACTACCCTCTCAAAAGTGATATCGACTATTTGCCATGTGGAAGCACCTAGCAGAAACCGCTCCCCCACTCTGCTCTCATACACCATCTCCTCATCAAGTTCGCCTACTCTGGTGCCGTCAGCCAGAAAAACCCCGAACAAACCCCGGTCGGGTATCGTGCCAGCGTTGGTTACTGCCAACCTTTGTGCACCCGGTCTGCCTTTCACAATATCTGCTGTTCGATCCCAGGTGATCAGAGGTCGTAAGCCCGTGAACTCTTCCGCTGGATAGGCACCGGAAAGGAATTCCAACAGGCTATGTAGAACTTCATCTGTGAGATCCACAAATCCAGCTGAACGCCTCAAAACAGAGGCCAAACGATGCACCGGCCAGTCATCGAGGGCACACATAGCCACAATCTGCTGAGCTGCCACATCAAGAGGGTTCGACACAATACGGGTGGGTTCAACCATCTTCTGATGCATCTGCTCAACCAGAGCAGCAACTTCTAGGAGATCGGCCCTGTTCTTGGGGAAAATCTTGCCCCGACTTGGACTTCCCGGCTGATGGCCTGCTCTGCCGATGCGTTGTATTGCAGATGCCACTGACCCTGGGGAGGCTATCAGCACCACCAGATCGATGTCCGCTATGTCGATGCCGAGTTCCAAAGTGGATGTAGTCACCAAGCCTCGAAGTTCACCTTTTTTGAGTTGATCCTCCACTAGTAAACGACGGGAACGCGAAAGAGACCCATGATGAGCTTTAACTAGTTCAAATCCTTCTGATATACCAATTCCTACCTGTTCATCACCTGAGAACAAAGAAGGGCCAGACTCTGTTTCATGCTCTGAAGTCGGCTGTTGTTGCAAGTTCAACTCGTTGAGACGAGCTGCTAAACGTTCACAGAGGCGGCGTGCATTAGTGAATATAAGTGTAGACCGGTGCGATTTTACCAGTTCAAGCAACCTGTGATGCACCGCTGGCCAAATACCACGACGAGTGGATGACGTGTTTAACGACTGCACGTCAGAAGCTGAACCCTTTCCATCAGCATCATCACGAGTCATGTCGACAGCTGGTATTACTACCTCAACTTCCAGCTTTCTATCTGTATCGACATTCACTACGGTTACAGGCCGAGCTTGCTGCAAACCATCATCTTGGAAGTCAAAACCGCCAAGAAATCGAGCAGCTTTTTCCAGGGGTCGTTGAGTAGCTGAAAGTGCTATCCGTTGTGGTGCAATGTCACACAATTCCTCTAAACGTTCTAAAGACACCATCAGATGGGTTCCACGTTTATTGCCAGCCACTGAGTGGATTTCATCGATGATCAGATGCCGCACCCCCGTTAAGGTTCCACGGACCCTGCTGGTAAGCATCAAGAACAGCGATTCAGGGGTAGTGATCAGAATGTCAGGAGGATAGCGCATCATACGCCGACGCTCACTACTAGGTGTGTCACCCGTGCGTATACCCACAACGGGGTCATACACTTTCAAACCCTTATGCTTCGCTACTGAACGTATACCTCTCAATGGAATACGAAGATTTTTTTCTATATCCACTGCCAACGCTCGCAAAGGAGACACATACAAGACTTTAGGCCCAGTAGTATTCACATCACTTCGCAGAGGATCGTGCTGCGTCATGATTCGGTCTATGGCCCACATGAACGCGGCTAAAGTTTTGCCGGTTCCTGTGGGAGCGCATATCAGTGTGTGTTCACCCGCAGTTATAGGCGGCCAGCCCTGTGTCTGTGGAGGTGTTGGCGTGGCAAACGTAGCTGAAAACCAAGCTTGCGTAGGAACAGAGAAAGCATCAAGAGGGTTACGCATCACACGCTGTTAATCAACCAACTGTTCAAGAGACTATACGTCAAGGGTAGGAGTGACCTCATCACCTGCCCCGCTACATGGCACACGGATAAGCCAACCCACTTGTCATCAAAGCCAAAACCACACCCCCACATAGTTCAACAATCCATTGACCAAAAGACAGACTACACACTGGACGGTAAACCGAAAACCACATACCCGCATATAGTAGCAACCAGCAAATGAGGTAAACTTCCCTTGATGCTTAAAACATTCAAAAGAGGCGAAGGATTCAGGTTTAAGCCAGTATCCACTTGGATTGTGATGGGCTTAGCTGCTGTTGGTGCAACGATATCTGCGACTGCCTCACAATCCGCTGCGCAGTATCCGCATCAAGGCGGCCCAGATCTCAACAGCCCAGACTCAACCGACACCCATGAAATGACCACCACAGTGAACGATGTGCCCCATAGTGCCGGACGCATAATCGGCTCTCCCGAACCTGGTCCGTCTCCCCAAGACCACGGAGACCGAGGTGGCCTGCTTCAATTGGCTACCTTAAGCGCACTAGTGGTGTCTTTAAGCTTTATAATGTGGCGAGTTGTCAGAGCTTCAAAAGCTGGCAACACCACACGCCACAGTAGTCGGCACACTTGATTTCACATACCGGATTCACTGCGATCTTCGGTGTTGCGGTTGTTGTCATCTTCTGTGCCCCTATTACGATTCAAAGTAGCAAGCAGATCCACACCTGTGGCTGTTTCGATCTGTTCATTCATAGCCACTACTGCAGCAGGAAGCTGGCTTATCATTCCGGGTATGCCGCTACCGTTTCCGCTGCTTTGACCACCGGAACCTGCATCGACCACGGCAACACGGTCAATGTTCACACCTTTTACTGTGGATACGATCTCACCAACAAGGTCAGGCAGCATTTCCAACACGAGAACATCATGGCCATCAGCTCCTGCTGCCTGATACTGTTCTGCTAAACGGCGGTACACCTCAACCCGAGCTTTACCATCTTCAATAATTGGCGCAGCTTTAGCCTTGGCTTCCAGCTGGCGTGCTTCCAGACTGGCTCGAGCCGGAACAACAATCTCAGCTTCCGCCCGACGCTTCTCCAATTCGATACGCTGCAACTCCAATTCCTGACTGGCAACAGCTCTAGCGGTTTCTCCTGCAACGAGTGCTTCTTCCTCACGGGCCCGGGAGATCGCCTCCAATTCGGCTGTCGTCACTCTTAGAGCATTTTGTTGCTCTACGATCACCTTGTCTGCTTCAATTGAAGCTACCTCTGCCGTCTGACGTGCAGTAGCTTCTGACTGTTCTGACTCTGCTTTTCTGATTGCCTCTGCTACACGGGCATCACGAATAACTGTAGCTGTGAGACGCCTACCAACCGATTCAAGATAGTTGACATCATCTGTAACATTCTGTATCTTCAAAACATCGAGGTCAAGGCCCAAAGTCTTGATATCATCATCAGCTTCGGCTATAAGCTGTTGGCTGAATTTCAGTCGGTCCTCGTTCACTTCCTCAGGTGACAACGTTGCCAAGACACCACGTAGATTAGCTTCAAGAGTATCTTGAGCTATTTTGCCGATGGTGTTGATATGCATATTCAGGAAACGCTCAACAGCGTTTTCCAACAGGCCGTCACGACTCGACACTTTGACATTGGCAATTCCCTGCACATTAAGCGGAATAGTGCCTCGAGAGTAGGCATTGGTGACTGACACTTCCAAAGGAATTGAATTCAAATTCATCCAAGCCACTTTTTCGATCAATGGTATCCGTAGAGTACGTCCACCTTTAAGTAAACGGTAACCCACTGTTCTTCCATCGGCAAGTGTGCGTTTACGTCCGGAGAGCACTGCCACACGGTTGGGAGGGCAAATGATAATCAGAGTCTTGACAATCCACAAAACCAAAATAATCACAGCAGCTAGGAGCAGAGCAAAGCTTCCCGCCCCAGTTACCGGATCTACTGCTATCAACATTAATTGTACCTCATTTCTTTAGCAAGGGTGAATACTCTTGTAATACTATATAGCTAGCTTCAGGCTCAGATGTTTTTGGATTCTGTCAACTCAGACTCAAGTCGGAAGACACTGGCGTTACAACAGCCACATTGGAATCCACACGCAGAATAAGAACACTTTCGCCCTCGTCGATTTCAACATCATCTTCCAAGACCGTGGCAGTCATCTGAATGCGCGAACCTGCTTTGCCGAAAACTATACGACCACGCTGTTGTTTCGATATGGGCACAGTGACTCTTGCAACCGTGCTTTCTATATCTCTATCTGAAATAATGCTGGATGATTCCGTATTTTTCAACCAAGAAAAAACATAGTGATTCAAAAGAGCAGCCAACAGACCAGAAACTACCGCTATGACCAGAGCAATCAACCAATAAAGCTCTAAAACAGTTGCCAGTAGTCCCCCTGCACCAAAGAAAGCAATCGCAAAAATCAGCGAACTCAAAGACAGCACGGCATAGCTACCACCCTCAACGTCTCCTCCCCCATCGGCATCACCTGCGAACGCAAACCAAAGAAGTAGTGGTAAGCCTAGAAGCACTGCGAAAAGGTATAAGCCGAACATATCATCATATTATAACAAACTTTATGCGTATCCAGCAAACCCCGTAGAATATGTAGAATATACAGTGCGGTAACTGCTGACAAACATCGAAATCACAGGGAAACGAAGGGACAAGCGTCAATTACGGCTGCATATGAGAGTTCATGAATCTGAAGTAGTGGTTGTGGGTAGTATCAACCTTGATTTTGTGGTTGAAGTAGAGAGAATTCCCACAGCAGGCGAGACTGTCAGGGGTAGCGATTTGCGCTATATACCTGGCGGGAAAGGTGCCAATCAAGCTGTAGCTTCAGCTCGCTTGGGAAGATCAACAGCCTTGATCGGCAGAGTAGGCTATGACAATTCGGGAGCGTTGCTGAAACAGTCCGTTAAATCGGCCGGTGTTGCAACGGAGGGTCTAATGACAACACCAGGGATGCCGAGTGGTTCGGCATTAATAGCAGTAGACGCTAGTGGTGATAATGCAATCGTAGTAAGCCCAGGTTCGAATGGCAAGCTCTCCGCCGCTGATGTCAAACAGCACAGCAACTTGTTAAGCACTGCGTCTGTGGTTCTGCTGCAGCTTGAGGTACCTGTGGAAGCAGTAGCGGCAGCTGTGCAATGTGCATCATCCAGCATCGTGATACTCAATCCTGCTCCCGCCCCAGAAGAACCACTCCCGAACGCTCTACTGGAACAGGTTGATCTGCTGATCCCCAATCAGACTGAAGTAGCCAAACTAGCAGGTTATGACAGCCCCTCGGATAGTGATCCGGTCATCGATAGGAGTACTGCCGTACAATTAGCACGCAAACTACCTACAAAAGCAGTCATAGTAACCTTAGGCGCAAATGGAGCTGCAGTAGTCACCGACACAGAATCCACTCATATTCCAGCTCCCAAAGTTACAGCTTTAGACACCACTGGCGCAGGCGACGCCTTTTGCGCCGCTTTGGCAGATGCTCTTATCGACAATGCAAGTCTCACTGAGGCTACCCGGTGGGCTACCCAAGTAGGTGCAGCTACAACGATGAGAGCAGGTGCTCAACCATCACTCCCAACAACAGCCGAAGTGAAAGAACTGCTCAAAGGAGACCACTGAAGGATCCGGGATGCTACCATTGGCATACAAAGCCACGGGGTCAAAATCCATAGAAGGCAGCCGGTTAGCGCATTGCAGTTGCAACCAATACATGCTGCGTTTCATCCCACGATTCTTGTAACCACGGACCCCCGAAACTGTGATCATGTCATTCCAATACCCTTAAATATCGGTGTTGCCGTCGAAAGCAGGTTCTGGTAGCAGCCCATCAAACATATAATGCTATGGGGCGTACGGCTGCTGATAGGTGATTACTGCAACTTGTGGGTTATCGTAGTTGATATCGGTGATGAGATCGTGTCCTTTGCAAGAAATCGAACCTAAAGCTTATCTCATCTGAACACCCGCTGAAATCGTTGTTGGCATGTAGGAAATCGTTTTCGCCATGACCCGAAAACGTACCACGCTCAAGCATTGGTATCTCCCTCATGTTCACGACAATAATACTCGGTAGTATCGATTACTTGCATTGTGTACATGGTAGCTACTGCAAGTGTGAACGCAAGGGGAAGCTAGAGTTCAATTAGGGATGATATCCACAATACGGCATTCAGATCGCAAGATAAGCTAAGATAATGCGGCCAATCTGAAGCTCGATCATCACTCATCATCAGTATTCATCAGTATTCATCAAAATGAAAAAACTCCTCTACAGGATAGTAGCTTCCGCTATTGTGTTTGTAGGTATCATAAGTTCCTGCAACTCTGATAATTCAGATAACACGAACCAAGCGGGGTCATCAAAAATCGGCATCCCCATACTTGTATCCGCAGGTGACCAACACAGCTGCGCATTAGGAACCAACGACACCATCACCTGCTGGGGCAACAACGACAACGGTCAAACCGACACTCCAACAGGCACCTACAAAAACATATCAGCCGGTAGCAACCACACCTGCGCACTAGGAACCAACGACACCATCACCTGCTGGGGCAACAACGACAACGGTCAAACCGA
>JAPPJC010000044.1 GCA_028820455.1 Acidimicrobiaceae bacterium | reverse complement strand
CAGTGGCACCTCACACACTTGCGCTATAGACACGCACAACGCCATCACCTGCTGGGGCTCCAACAGTTACGGACAAACCGACGCACCCGCAGGCACCTACACCACCATCAGCAGTGGCACCTCACACACTTGCGCTATAGACACGCACAACGCCATCACCTGCTGGGGCTCCAACAGTTACGGACAAACCGATGCACCCGCAGGCACCTACACCACCATCAATATCGGTGGCATTCACTCATGTGCCATCGACACAAACAACAATGCCATATGCTGGGGAGACAACAGTTACGGACAAACCGACGCACCCGCAGGCACCTACACCACCATCAGCAGTGGAACCGAACACACATGCGCTATAGACACCAGCGGTGACATAGACTGCTGGGGAGACAACACCTACGGACAAACCGACGCACCGTAGTGCAGCACCGGGTCTTAACCGTTACAAACTGTTTCGAAGAGTGCTCAACTGACAAAGAAGAACGGCTGGGAGACGACTATCAAAAGTGTCATAGTGGGCATCTATGAGATCTAGCTCGGTATGCCAAGCGTCTTTATCCAAAGTCAATAAGGCTTCGAGGTCTTCCTCTGATATGTCGAGGCCTGTGGTGTCCAACGAACCGGGAGTCGGCAAAAAACCAATAGGCGTTTCAACGGCTTCTCCTTTCCCCGCAACACGTTCGAGTACCCACTTGAGCACACGAGAATTGTCGCCGAACCCAGGCCAAATAAAACGTCCCTGACGGTCTTTGCGAAACCAATTGACGTAAAACATTCTCGGCGGTCGAGCCCCGGCAGTGGCACCGATATCCAACCAATGCTGGAAATAGTCGGCGAAGTTGTATCCACAGAACGGCAGCATAGCAAACGGATCGCGCCTTACTTTGCCGACTTCACCTGCTGCGGCAGCGGTTTTTTCGGACGACATCACTGACCCTAAGAATACGCCATGCTCCCAATTCAATGCCTCCGTCACTAGTGGTATTGTGGTAGCTCTTCGACCACCGAACAGGATAGCGGAGATAGGCACCCCGTTGGGGTTTTCCCATTTATCTGAGATTGTTGGACACTGCGAAGCAGGAACGGTGAAACGAGCGTTGGGATGCGCTGCGGTGGTTCCTTCTGATGGATTCCAGGCGTTACCCAGCCAATCCGTTAGTCCTGGCGGTGGGTTAGAGGTGAGTCGTTCCCACCACACGTCACCATCGGAAGTCAACGCAACATTAGTGAATAAACAGTTGGCTTTCAACATTTTTATCGCATTGGGATTGGTATCAGCAGAAGTGCCTGGTGCTACACCAAAAATGCCTGCCTCCGGGTTGATGGCATACAACCGCCCGTCATCGCCGAACTTCATCCAGGCTATGTCGTCTCCTACGGTTTCAACCTTCCAACCTGGCAATGTGGGTACCATCATCGCCATATTGGTTTTGCCACAAGCAGATGGAAAAGCTCCAGCCAGATACACGGTTTCACCGTTAGGTGGAGTGACACCCACGATCAACATGTGCTCTGCTAACCAGCCTTCATCCCGGGCCATGGTTGAAGCAATCCGCAGAGCAAAACACTTCTTGCCGAGTAGCGCATTTCCCCCATAGCCAGAACCATAGGACCAAACCTCGCGAGTCTGCGGAAAATGGACTATATATTTCTGCTTGGGATCACATGGCCAGGCAACGTCCTCCTGTTCTGAAAGTAACGGTGCTCCCAATGAATGAACACAATGCACAAAATCGCCATCCCCGAGCACGTCGAGGGCTTTCTGTCCCATGCGTGTCATAATACGCATAGAAGCAACCACGTAAGGCGAATCAGTCAGCTGCACTCCAATATGAGCGATAGGCGAACCCAGAGGCCCCATTGAAAATGGCAGCACATACATGGTTCGCCCCGACATTGAACCAGCAAACAAGCCGAGCAGCTCCCTGCGCATCTCAGCTGGGGCTTTCCAGTTGTTATTGGGACCAGCCTCTGCTTCGGTCTCACTGCATATAAAAGTGCGATCCTCTACACGGGCCACGTCGTCGGGGTTTGAGCGGGCTAGAAAACTATTAGAGCGAACCTCGGAGTTCAGTTCGATAAAAGTACCTGAAGCGACCATTTGTTTGCATATCAGCTGGTACTCCTCTTCTGATCCGTCGCACCAATGAACATTGTCGGGGCGTAGAATACCAGCCCAGTCATCAACCCAAGCAAGAAGTTTTCGGTTGGTCGTTGCTACTAACCGGTCAGTTGTTCTCATTAGCACTTTTAGCCTTCCCTAGGGTTCATCCACATCCAGTATGACACAATAGCTTTACTTAATCATGCTACAACACAAACAGGCTATAGCATCCAGGCCGTAGCAACTCCTGAGGACTGGAAAACCTGACATTCAAATCGAATTAAGCTTCTTTGACTCCTTGCGCAACTGCATAATACGGCACAAGGAGGATCCGGTGGCTGGGTCGTGCTTGTGACTACTGTCATGTTCATCGTTATGCCCATCATTGTAAGACCGACTGTGACATAAGTCTTCCAACAATGACTCAGCCAGCTGCTTACCGTGTTCCACGCCGAATTGGTCAAAGCTGTTGATGTCCCACACAACACCTTGCACCACAACCTGATGTTCATACAATGCTACCAACTGACCAAAAATCGAAGGGGTCAACCGTGGGGCTATAATGAGCGTAGCAGGGCGATTACCAGGAAGTTCACGGTGAGTGTCCTGCTCATCGGATCCAAAAGCCAGAGCAGAAGCCTGGGCTAAACAATTGGCCACTAAAGTGTCATGATGTCGCGCTGTATGAGGCAATGCGGCAACATCCGTGTCCGGGTTCGCAAACACTATGAAATCTGCGGGTACCACTGTGCTGCCTTGATGCAGCATCTGATGAAATGAGTGCTGCCCGTTGGTTCCCGCTCCACCCCACACTACTGGGCTGGTGTGGTGGTCCACAGCCCGGCCGTCGATTCGCACCTTCTTGCCGTTTGATTCCATTTCAAGTTGCTGCAAATATGCGGGCATGGCATGCAGTCGCTGCGAATACGGCAATATCACCCGAGACGGCAAATCCCAGAAATTGCGATACCAAACAGCCAACAAACCCATCAACACTGGAGCGTTGGAGCGCAACGGGTGGTCGCCGAAATGCTTATCCACAATTCGCATCCCCTGTAACATTTGTCGAAAGTTGGCAAACCCCACACCCAACGCAAACGACAGGCTGGCAGTCGAAGCCAGCGAGAAACGTCCTCCCACTCCGTCACACATGGCAAACGTATTCTCATGAGGTATACCCAGACAACCGGAAGCCACAGCAGGGGAAGCCGACACTGCCACAAAATGACGTTTGACGGCTGCGCCGCCCAGTGTGCTGATGATCCAATCTCGGGCCACTTGAGCATTCATCAGTGTTTCTGGTGTTTCAAAACTTTTGGACACAACCACAAACAAAGTTTCAGCGGGATCAAGTCTCTGCAATATCATGTTCAAGTCAACCGGATCTACGTTGGCGACGAAACGACACCGTAAGCGGGAGTGGCGGAAAGCAGCTAAAGCCTCATACGCTGTAGCTGGCCCCAAATGCGAACCACCGATCCCGAGGTTCACTACTGTGCGGATGGCTCTGTTGGTATGACCCGCCCATTCCCCTGATTGCAATGAATGGACAAAGCTTTCCATGCGTGCTAACTCTGCCAACGCGTTCAGTTCGTCCGTTGTGACCGCTGTTTCATCTGCTGGTTCGGACCTGAGGGCTTGCTGGGCGTAGGTTTCGCCTAGAACCCGCCTTTCATCTGTTGCTTTAGACTCAGCAGTCGTTGCTGTGGATGGAGTTGTGGATAAAGCATGCCTATCAACCGCAGAGCGCAGCAAAGTATGCGAAACCGGAGCATGTTCAGTGGGGTTGACGAGTTCGCCTTTCAACATTATCGACACCCACTTACTCACATCGGCACGCTCCGCCAACGCTGTCAGCAATTCGACAGTACGTTCAGTGATAATGTTCCGAGATAAATCCAGCAGCAAATCCCCCGCTTCCACTATGAACTTTTCAGTCCTTTCCGGATCAGCTATGAACAAATCACGCAGGTGAGTTGCTTTGAGTTCAGTTGCGTGCGCCTGCAAAGCCGCCCACTCCGGGGTAGCTGATATGGCCATATTCTCAGCTTCTATGGCTGGGTCGCTACCCGTTTTGAGCACCCGCAAACACTGCGGGTATGCCATGCGCCTCAGCTGAAGCTGCAAGCAACTCTGCTATTTCTTCAGGCGAGCCGGTTTCAAAAGTAGGATGATCAGCTGCTAGGGCTAACAGTAGTTCCTCCTCAAAAGTTGCTTGCCCAGGATCAAGTCCGCCATGTGTGACCCGTTCGTAATATACCACCGACACAAGGTCGTCTAAACTCAGATTGGAGAAACCGCTCATACCACTGGCAAAACTGCCTATCTCACGCTGACCGTCAGGTCTTTCGGGGTCACCATAATGGGTTAGCCCTAAATCTCGATATCCTTGCGTTCCGAGATACGTCCACGAGAGCTGATGCGCAAGCCCGTTGAACCCCTCCTTGTCAGGGAATGTCAACAACACCTCACCATCGTTGAGCTGACGTCCTGTGGCTGTGCCAGCACCATCACGACTGTGACACGAAGCGCACGTGCTGAACACCTCGGCACCGTTGGACTGTAAAAGCAGTTCCTCAGTACTAGGTGGTTCAAGAGTGCCAACATAAAAGACAGACCAAATAGGCAGACATGCCATAACAAAAGCCGCCCAAGCTGGCATCTTTTTGCGGGTTTTCGCAAACTGGATATGTGGAGGATCGGGTTTCGACGGAGGCGCCGAAGATGGAGTTGTGGCCTGCGGTGGTGAAGCAGCTCCACCGGATGAAGGATCACTGGGAGTGACAGCTGCTTTCAACGCGCCTGATGGTTCTGATGCAGTCGAAGCTGTGGAAGCCTCAATAGCATCAGCTGAAGTTGCCGCTGAGTCATCTCGGCCGGTTAGCTCGGCTAGGCGCTTACGACTTCGAGCAAGTAAATATTCTGGTACCTCGACCACCTATATCTCCAAATTATTCACGAACTGTCCATACAAACCATCTGCGCGTGATCACCTACCGAAATCGTCCACAAGTTCTTGTTGAAATCTTCTTATGCAACACGGATTCTATAGCAAGTCAAGCGACATGAGGTGCAACACGGGTTCAGGTGCTTCGACAAGCCTGCCCTAGTACTCTAGCATTAGTATGCTGAGGATATGCTCAATCTCACCCTACTGCCCCGCAATATTTAACTTGTGGTTGCTTTGTGGAGCATGGCAGAAGCAGCCTCTTCAGCTAGTCGGGACTGCCTGTACATCATAGTCGCTTTCTGTTCTAGATCTGCTGCCTCAAGCAGAATCGCCCGACTCGTAGCAGCAAGATCACGATCAAGTGTATGCAGCTGCATGCCTGCAGTCTGCCGAAGTCGTTCTCTGCTCACTGTAGCTGCTTGGCCTTTCCATACTTGTTCATTATGAAGCTCCACAGCTGGCAGATGGCGTTTTGTAATGGCATTTCGCCGTACATCGATAATTCGTGCCACAGCACGACAATGAGCTGCACGTTTCTCTAGTGCGAGAGCCTGCTCATAGCTTCTATCAGCTATCAACTCCAAAGTATGATAAGGAAGTTCGTCAACAACATCAAAAATATTGTACATGCATAAGATTATATCAAATATCCTGACAAAAACGTGCTGGACATGAAAGACATAGTCTAAACTTGGGTTTAGGACGTAAGTTATGACAAACACGAAAAGTATTCCTGCGTTGGAACGAAGGTCTCTGACTTCACGCTTCTCACTGACGTAAGTTATGACAAACACGAAAAGTATTTCCGCTGCTCCTGAGGAATTGGTGACTTTTGCGTTAGACGCTACTCGTAAGGCCGGAGCTTTGACTTTGCGGTGGTTCCAACAGAACAAATTAAAAGTCAGCACCAAAACCGACGGAACTCCCGTGACAGAAGCCGACCTAGCTGCCGAACATTGTTTGCGTGAACTCATAGAATCCCGTTACCCTGAAGACGGCATCTTTGGCGAAGAAAAGGGAGACACCCCAGGGAAAAGCGGCAACACCTGGGTTATAGACCCTATCGACGGTACCAAAGCTTTCGTTCAGGGGGTGCCTCTCTATTCCACACTGTTAGCTTTGGTTGATCAGAAAGGCCCATTGTTGGGTGTTATATTCTTGCCTGCTTTAGACGAATGTGTTTGGGCATTTCGCGGTCAGGGTGCCTATTGGGATGACAAGCTATGCCAAGTCAGCAACCGCAAAAGCTTGAAAGGCGGTGGTTTTGTGTGTACCAGCGGTTTTTCTTATTGGCCAAAAAATACGCTGAACAGCGTGCGGCAGACTGGAGCACGAATACGCTCCTGGGGTGATGCTTACGGATATGCGTTAGTAGCAACCGGGCGGGCCGAAGCTATGATCGACCCTGAATGCGCTCCATGGGATGTGGCACCAGTAGCTGTAATACTTGAAGAGGCCGGCGGACGGTTTTCCAGCGTGACTGGAGTTGACGACTGGCAAAACGGGTCTGCTCTGGGATCGAACGGATTCGTGCATGAAGAATTGCTTGAATGCTTTTCGCAGAACACACGATAAGATCAGCCTGGATGTTTCTACGATACTTTTACCATGGCCTGCGAGGTCTACGGACTTTTTTGTGGCTGGCTCCACAAACATGCCTCACAAACACAGTTCGGGCTGTGCGTCGGGCGGCGGCTTTGTGGATGACCCCGCGAAGATGTCGGCGTTGCTTGGCAACTGTGCTTGCGGCCATGGTCTTCGGTGGATGCACGAACAGCAGCACGCAGGAAAATGCTGCACCACCAAACGAAAAAACAGAGTTTTCGGTTGAGCCTTCCACTGATTCTTCAGCCGACCTCAACGCGCAGGACGATAGTACCCGAAACAGGATAATCGAACACCCTACTGATCAAGCCGACCACGTGATCGGAAAAGTCGAGTACGAAACCCACCCACCCACCGGGGGAGACCATTTTGATTTCTGGCATAACTGCCTTTTTTATACCCAGCCCCTCATAGATGAAGCTGCAGTACACTCACTTGAACATGGGGCTGTGTGGGTGGCTTACCGCCCAGACGTGAACCCTGAGGTGCTTAACCCTATCAGAGCCCGCGTCGAGGCTGAAACGCATCTGATGGCATCGCCTTATCCTGGCTTGGAATCACCGTTGGTTCTATCAGCATGGGAACGCCAGTTAGCGGTTGAGTCTTGGGATGACCCTCTAGTGGAAGAATTCCTCAACGGTTATTTGGGTCGCCTGTCTACCACAGCCCCCGAAGCGGGACTCTCCTGTGCTGATGCCATAGGCACTTCTGACAACCCGAGCTTTAACTACGATAGGCTGCTGGAGTATGCACTCAGTTTAAGGGTAGAGGACGACTAGACTCAGGGTTGACTTCCTTGTTGGCTTCCTTCAAGCTCCTTCAAAACACTCAAGCCACACTCCTCGTCCAACAATGGATAGCAACAGCCTACGGTGTGACCTTATACCAGCAAGCCCACGCGCCCCGGCTTCTACTTCGTTGTCCGCATCCAATATGTGTAAAGCTGTTGAGGCCGCTACAATCGCTGTCACCTCGGCAGGGCAACATTGCACCCCAAACATCAGCACTCTCCGTTCGGTTCCTTTCCAGCCTCGCACTTCTACTCTTATTGCCCCCACAAGCCCCTCAGGATGAGGACGACGCAACATTGGCAGGAAAGCCGTGAAACGATCCCTGCGGGTTGCCGCCATGCGGGCTGTAACCCTGCACACTCCCGAAAATTCGGGCACAAGCAACAAGGCGTCAGGAAGGCCGCCCCGGTAGCAGTCCAAACCTCCTACCGGTTCGGGAAACCAGCACAACTCTCTACCCGAACCGCCGATTCGCCGCACCCAACGTCCGTCGCGCCAGTCTATAGCTGAACTGCTTAACGCTTTGTGGTGTTGACGAGCGCAGGCAGGTCCACCTGTGCCGAATTTGGCTACATGTATTTCATCTACATAACTAAGTTTGTCCGCACCCAAGCGAGCCAATAAACAAGTCAAGCCCGGCATGAATCCTGCGCTTACAATCAACGGCACATTCTGAAACTGTGCTTCTTCTCTGATGCTGAGAAGGGCTTGTACCTCGGTTGTTTCACAGGTGGTGGTGACGACAGGTGTTCCCGCTTGGATGGCTTTGCGGGCTAGCCCGATTTGCGACCCCATAGGTGTGGCTACTACCACCAAATCAGTGGCTTTTCCAATGTCGCTGCTGTTGCTTGAAGTTGCTTTCAAACCAAGCGAACTCGCCACTTCAACTCGCCGAGCGGCACTGCTGTCAGTCACACGTATGGAAGTGATACGTTCATCCGAATTGAGGATACGAGCTATTCGGGCTCCCGTAGCACCAGCACCAAACAAAACTACCCGCATGCTAATCCTATAGAAAACAAGCCCGCACAAAAGCCACTATCAAACCCTTGAACCGGTGGCGGCCTGCCAACTGTGGGCAGCGCGGAAAACAGAGCCCGCACAAAGCCACCTTCGCGTGGCACTATACCACACTAGTTAACAGGCCAATTGCGCAGCTCATCATCTTTTAGCTTTCGCCAGCCACCTATTTGTGGCGGCACCCCACCACGACCTCGCACTCTTATAACCAAAGCCACCAATAGTCCAGCCATAATGGCTATAAGAATTCGACGCATGAATATAACAACTCCCGATTCCACTGCAAACCCTCCCGTATCACCAAAAGAAACCAATATAACCAAAAGGAGATATGACCATACACGCCTCCTCGTTTACCCTCATAACCAACCTACCCGTATAGCCGAAAAGGGCTTGAAAGTGGTGGGGCTAGCTGGAGTTGAACCAGCGACCTCACCCTTATCAGGGGTGCGCTCTAACCGAACTGAGCTATAGCCCCATAGCTCCATTGAAAGTTCCATAAATGCTAGCTCCCGTTAGAAGTTTTATGTCACCTTACCAGATTATTTTTGCATCAACTTACCACAAATAATTTATAGCATGATACTACACGTTGATTTGAAAGCGAGGGAAGAAATTGAAAGCAGCATTTAAGATACTGTTAGTCTTTATGTTGGTTGGATTGGGTTTTGGTTGCGGTTCCAGCAGTTCAGATACCACAAACACCATTGACGCGCCTACAGATACCGCAAAAACAGCAGATCAGCAGGTTAGCAGCTTGGACACCGCACTCAACATAGACATCTCAAAAGATCCGGATGCTTCTGATAACAGCAGCCAAGCCGCTGATGCAGCCAAGGCCAGGAGTTCGAACGAATCGAGTGTAGTAGGCGGACAGTTGGATCGACTGGAACTGCGGCTGGAGGAACATTTAGATCGCTCCGAAGGTCGATTGCAAGAACGGTTAGACAGTGTGGAAGACCATCTGCAAGAACAATTATTCAGTATTGAAAACCAGTTAGACAAACTAAAGAACCAGCTGAACCAACTGATTCTCGTCTTAGTGTTACTAGCTGCACTAATCGTGGCTTTCTTTCTGTTTGCCCTGGTTCGCCGGATTCGCGGCCCCAAAGGATGGAGCATTAAACCAAAAAAATCCGACAGTAGCGATTCCGATCCGTCGGAAAACGACACAGACAGCTATTTGGAGGGCACCTCTTCAAAAGAACAAGAGCAGAACTCAGACGATCGGCATGAAGAGGATACAGCGTAGTTGAAACTACTTGTGAGCCGAGATTTCCACTGATCTCCGCTTGAGCTTGAAACTTGATTGCGTTTTGATTGCGTTTTAAGACTGCCGTGCAGGCGGTGATCTTTCAGGCTTCGCAACCGCATTCGGAGCAGTACCCGGCTGAGGCTTGGGCATCATGACCACTCTACGTTTTTGGGGTGTAAGCCGCGGTCGAGACCTAGCACTTTCCTCTTCTACCACGGTAAATCTCACGCCTCCGGTTATGTCGCTGATCAGATTGAACAGTACTGCACCCAAAACCGTCAAACCGGTTGCTGCTAACACTATAAGTAGCCCGCCTGCTGCTGCTATCCGAAATATCTGATCTCCGTGTATTTTAAAATATTCCAAAGCCGCCAATTCTGTTATGAAGGTTTCGACGTTGCTTATGAGCCCAACACTGACGGCCGCTCTCCACAAGGTAACCCCTACGAACAGCATCACCGCCCAAATGCATAAGTAGAGAAGCAGCACAATTTTCAGCACCGACCAGGGCTCCACGTGCCTCACAAGCCTACGCACCCGTCGTGCTCTGAGCCGCCGGGCAGTGCGTTTCTGCCACCATCCCGGAGTGGAAGATTTTTTCAAAAATCGGGCATCATCAAAAAGCGGGCCCTGAGCTTCAGAGGGCTGACTGAAAAATTGGTCAGCGAGTTCTTGTTTTGATTGTTTAGGCATTTTGTTTCTTAGGCATTTTGTTTTATGTAATGAACCTGCTACCAACCCAACCTGCCCAACCCGCTCTCCAATCTACCCAACCTACTCTGCGACCACCCATTTGAGTTGAGCTGAAGCCTTGGCCATTCGTGATACCCTGCCCACCCGAACAGTTGCCGTTGCCACGGTTTGGTCGTAGCCAACACTAGCCTCAGTGTAAGACACGAGTGTTCCGCCGTTGAGCGATGCTATGTCAGCTGCTACTTCCTCTCCTTCAACAGCCCCTGCCAAAGCAGCAGCGTCGGCTGCGGTTCGGGCTCTAGTGCTTTCCTCGAGTATCCTTCCACCTTCGATGATCACCAGTGCCGCACCCACCACCAAAAACAGCACCACCACCATGAGTATCGTCACCTGTCCTTGGTCGACCCCAACGCCGGCGTTCAATCCTCATCACCTTCACTCACCAAAGCTACTGCTACCACACTGTCATCCTCTTCAAGGCTCATCACTTTAACCCCCGACGCTGCACGCCCCTGTACTGAAATTTCGGAGGTCTGCGTGCGGATTACCTTTGCTGAACTGGTAATCGTCAATATTTCTTCGTTGCCGTCTACCACCAGTGTGCCTGCCACCCATCCTTTGTCAACGTTCGTTCTCATTCCGATGACGCCTTGACCAGCCCGTCCTTTGGTCGGAAACATACTTATGGGCGTGCGCTTACCAAAACCTGCTGATGTTATGTAAAGCAAATCCATTTCGGGATATGCTACAGCACAAGACACAATCGAGTCGTCTTGACTTTTGAATCTGAGTCCTATCACTCCGACCGAGTTTCTGCCCGTTGGGCGCACTCGTTGTTGAGCGAAACGTATGGTTTGCCCATATTTCGACGATAAAAGAATATCGTGAATCCCGTTGGAGGGAAGCACCGAAACCAATTCATCGCCCTCGTTCAGCTTTATGGCGATAAGACCAGCCTGGCGAGACGAGTCATAGGCTGTGAATTCAGTGCGCTTAACCAGTCCGCGTGCAGTAGCGAAAAACAGGTAGCGGTTCGTTTCGTAGTCTCGTGTGTCGATAACCGCTTGAATGCGTTCGTTTTCAACCATGGGGAGAAGATTAACGATAGCCGTCCCCCGCGCCTGGCGTGATGTTCTGGGTATTCTATGTGCTTTCAAACGATAGACTTTACCCAAATTGCTGAACAGCAACAGATAAGAATGGGCTGAAGTGTGAACGAGATGCGTAATCGTGTCCTCCGGGCCTTTCAGTTTGCTACCGGCTACTCCTCGCCCACCTCTTCCTTGCCGCCGAAACTCTTCATCTGACATTGTTTTCACATAACCTGATGCCGACATAGTGAAAACGAGGTTGTCGTCATCGATCAGGTCTTCGATGTCGAGTTCGCCTGGATCTATCTCCAATTTTGAACACCGTGGGGCAGCAAACTTTTCTTTAACGGCTGTCAGCTCACCCCGAATCACAGCACGCAAGTTGTCATCATCGGCGAGTATCGCCCGTAGCTCTGCTATCTGTGTGCGTTTTTCTTCCGCTTCATTCTCCAACGCGGCACGACCCATACGGGTAAGTCGCGCTAAAGTCATGTCAAGAATGTAGACCGCTTGGGTTTCAGAAAATCCGAATGGCTCGACCTCTAACGCAGCTTGTGCTTCAGCCCTGGTGTTGCTGGCTCTGATAGTGGCGATAACCTCATCAATCAAATCCAAGGCGTAAATAAGGCCTTCTAAAATGTGTAGGCGTCCCAGACACCGGTCTAAACGGAACTTCGACCGCCTTGTCACTACGTCGATCTGATGTTTCACATATGCGTCGATGGCGTCTTTCAGGGTGAGCACACGAGGCACACCATCAACCAGTGCCACCATGTTCACAGCAAAACTCGACTGCAGTGGAGTGTGTTTCCAGAGGTTGTTCAAAACCACCTCCGGGTTGGCGTCACGTTTCAGTTTGATGACGAAACGAGTTTCATCGCCTGAAGATTCATCGTTGACATCTGCGATGCCTTCCAATTCCCTGCTGTGTATCAGGTTGGAAATCTTGCGGGCTACCGTGTCGGCCGACACCTGATACGGCAGCGACCTGGCTATCAGCATATTTCGACCTTTTTCTTCAGCAACTTCCACGTGTGAACGCATCTTCACTGAACCACGACCAGTACGGTATGCGGATTTGATGCCTTCACTCCCTAATATCTGTCCACCGGTTGGGAAGTCCGGGCCTTTCACATGCATCATCAAGTCGTCGATTGCGGCTTGAGGATTATCGAGTAGGTGTGTTACCGCATCTATGACTTCACCCAGATTGTGGGGTGGGATATTTGTGGCCATACCCACAGCTATCCCCTGACTACCGTTTACCAGAAGGTTCGGAAAACGTGATGGAAGCACCTCCGGTTCTTTGAAGTCTCCGGAGTAGTTGCCTATTAAATCGATTGTGTCCTCATCGATGTCTGCCAGCATTTCTGTGGCTAACACGTCAAGACGACATTCTGTATAACGTGGCGCGGCTGGGCGATGTTCGGTTGACCCGTAGTTTCCGTGAAAATCAATCAGAGGGTGGCGCAACGAAAAAGGCTGAGCCATACGAACCAGAGCATCATAGATGGCTAAATCCCCATGAGGATGGAAGCGGGCCATAACATCCCCAACCACACGGGCACATTTGACGTAACTCCTGTCAGGATAGAAGCCTTGATCCCGCATCGACCAGAGTATTCGTCTGTGCACCGGTTTAAGACCATCGCGAGCATCCGGTAGAGCTCGACTGATGATAACGGACATGGCGTAATCGAGGAACGATCGCTCCATCTCCTCTTGAATTTCGATAGCCACTACCCCCGTGGTTCCACTAGAAGTACCCTCAACACCCATAGGAGCTTCTACAAAGTCCGGTTCGCTGTTGTTCATGGCTGATTTTTGCGCTGACGACAGTTCAAAAATCGAGATTGCGGACTTCTCGGGCGTTGTTGACAATGAACTTTTTGCGCTGTTCAACATCAGTGCCCATGAGAATAGACGTGATCTCGTCTGCTATGGCCGCCTGTTGTAGTGATACTTTAAGCAGGCTGCGCGAGGCTGGATCCATGGTGGTGGAACGCAGCTCTTGCCAGTCCATTTCACCTAAACCCTTCAAGCGTTGAAACTCTTTCTTATGGTTCGGTCTTCGGGTTAGAAAGGCTTCTTTTGAGGCATCGTCGAGCAAGTATACCGTCTTGGAGTTGGACACTTTAGTGGAGTACAAGGGTGGTTGTGCTATGTACACGAACCCCGCCTCCACCAGTTCCCGCATTTTACGAAAGAAGAAGGTGAGCAGCAGTGTGCGAATGTGGCTTCCGTCCACGTCAGCATCTGCCAACAGTATTATCTTGTGATAACGAACTTGGGTGATATCGAATCCATTATCATCATCTTTAAAGGATCCGTTGACATCGGAGTCAAAACCGAAACCCGCACCAATAGCGGTTATAAGTGCCTTGATTTCGTTGTTTTTGAGCATTCGTTCCACACGTGCTCGTTCAACGTTCAATATTTTGCCTCGAATCGGCAGAACCGCTTGTGTCGTAGGGTCTCTCGCTCGCACAGCAGAACCACCTGCTGAGTCTCCCTCCACAATGAAAAGCTCCCGCAGAGAAGGATCGCCAACTGAACAGTCTTTAAGCTTGTCGGGCATGCCAGCCCCATCCAATAGCGACTTAGAACGAATTTCCGAACGAGCACGAGCAGCAGCTTCACGCGCTCGCGCTGCAGCTATGGATTTCAAAACCGCCTTTTTTGCTTCCTTGGGGTGTTCTTCCATCCATTCCCGCAAGATCGAGTTGGAGATACGCTCAACCAGCGACCGCATCGAAGAGTTGCCTAGCTTGGTCTTTGTTTGCCCCTCAAACTGAGGGGACATAAGGCGGCAGCTGATAATAGCTGTCAGGCCTTCACGTATGTCTGATCCTTTGAGGCCGTCATGGTTTTCTTTGAGGTATCCTTTTTCTCTGGCATAGACATTGACAGTGCGGGTGAGAGCGGCTCGGAAGCCGTGTTCGTGTGTACCGCCTTCGGTGGTGGCGATCCCGTTGGCGAAACTATGAAGACCGTCCGAGTTGAAACCCGTATTCCATTGAAAAGCCACTTCCACTTGATGAGGTTCACCGTCGATCATCTCCTCACCGGTCAAATATCCCACAACATCGAAAAGTCGGGCTTTGGACCGGTTCAGCTGGTTTACGTAATCTATTATGCCGTTTTCGTAGCAGAAGACCAGGGGTTCTGTCTTTTCTGACGGGTCGGCGTGTTCGTGCGTGTCAACGCGCAAATCAGTAATACCGATCTTTAAACCACGATTCAAAAAAGCCATCATCTGCAGTCGTTCGATCAAGGTCTGATGTCGAAAGTTTGTCTCTTCAAAGATGGTAGGATCAGGCCAAAATCGCACGGTGGTTCCTGAAACAGGCTCACCATTCGGTTTCAACGGAGCGAGCCCCACATCGATAAGAGGTTTTTCTGTTTGTCCGCCATCCACAAAAGTCATAAGGTATCTACGCCCATTACGGTCTACCTTCACTTCAAGTCGTCGCGACAAAGCATTGACCACCGACACGCCGACGCCATGCAATCCCCCTGATATCTTGTAACCTGACCCACCGAATTTGCCTCCTGCATGCAAAACGGTCATCACGAGTTCCAATGCTGATATATCGTCGTGATCGGGATGCTGTTCCACTGGGATACCACGTCCGTTGTCAGACACTTCACATGACCCGTCATCATGTATGATCACATCGATGTCGGAGCAGTGCCCGGCCATGGCCTCGTCTACGGCGTTGTCGACCACCTCCCATACCAAGTGATGTAAGCCGGCATGACCACGCGAGCCTATGTACATGCTGGGACGAGTTCTTACCGCTTCCAACCCCTCGAGGACGACTATATCGTGGGCTTCATACGAAGAAGTGGTTTTTGAGGCTTCTTGGGAAAGAGTTGAAGAAACTGTCACTTCAATCCAATGCCTTTACTAAGCCTTCACTAATCTGTCGTTGAATACGCTGATGTTGTTGAGTGTTGCCGTTACGAGCAGGCATCACTGTGATTAATCCGCCAGCAGGAAACACTGCTTCAAAAATGCTTTCAATCATTCTCTTCAATACTAACCTCAATATTGTTGATTGGCTGTTGTGATCGACTAAAAAACAGCTTCACAAATGTAAACCTACCCCCAAACTCGACTATTGACTTTCTTGAGTAGTCCGTATGTCGTTGGTGACTTGCCTGCCGAACCGTGACAACCGACTCGCACTACCAGTTCGGTGAGTTGACTGTTTCCCGACATTTCCTCAATTCGTTCCAACAGCACTTTTGAATGCCATTTAAGTTCATCTGCCCATACAGGCTCATCCGTTTCCACTATCACACTATTGGAGTCGACAGCCACAGGACGACAATGGCGCGCCAGTTCAGGGCCTACTATCGTCTCCCACGACCCGAAAACCACAGCTAACACACCTGAAGACGGCTTTTTCAAGTGTTCAAGCATTCGATCCAAATAACTCGATACTAAAACAGGTCCATCATTTTGATGTTCAAACATACAAACTACCCTTGTTCCATCTTCTGTGTCTTCGTGGTGCTTTTCCTACGTCTCCAACACCACAAATCCCCAATATTACATACCCACGACTCACAAACATCTCCTAATTCTACTCACCGTGTATGACACAAGCATGCTTACACCGTTTCTGAGACAAAGTATTATTATACTATTTACATAGTATAGATGCATTTCATAAGATTTAAGCATTTTAAAGTAATTTTAGTTGTTCGTGCTATTTTGTATCGGTTTAGCTGCGTATGCTCAGGGTTCCTGATTGTATGTCCACTATCTGATCAGGCTTTGCTCCATCCGGCAGCATAGCGGTAGTACTCGTGAGGATATGTTGACCGGGAGGAAGTATCTCCAAGAGAGCATTAGCGCGTATTACATCCAACTCAGAGAACACATCGTCAAGCAAAACCACGGTGCGTAGTCGTCGGCATTCACGTATCTCAGCATCTACTGCCAAACGTAAAGCTATTGCCAAGGATCGTTGTTCACCTTGTGAAGCATGGGTTCGTGCAGGCATACCATCAACCAACAGTTCTATGTCATCACGGTGAGGCCCTACAGTGCTGTACCTTCTTCTGACGTCTGTTTCACGAGCTTCCACCAATGCATCCAGCAAAGTCTCCTCGTCCCAGGATGATTCGTATCGGGCACACACTACAGCTTTTCTACCAGCCATATGCCGGTAATCTGTGTTCAGTTTCGGGGATATCTTTTGTAACAGCTTTCTACGACCCGCGCGAATTATACCTCCCACTTTGGCAAGTTTGTTGTCCCATACGTCTAAAGTAGCAAAAGCGTGGGTGTCAACTTTTTTGGCTATCTGTTTCAACAACGCATTGCGCTGCCTCAGAATTCGTTCTATTTCGCTGCAGTGTAATCCGAACTTGGGTTCAATGGTTGAGAGGGCATTATCAATCCACCGGCGACGTTCCACCGGCGATCCTTTAACCAACATGAGATCAGTTGGAGCAAACACCGTCAATGTGAGTACACCCAACAAATCTCTCCGACGACTGAGGTTTTGCTTGTTGAGTCTGAAACGGTTCCGTCCTGAACCGGATATCTCTGACTCGATTAGAATATCGCGTTCATTATCGGTGCGGACTTGGCACCTCACTACAGCCAAATCGGCTCCTTGCCGTACTAGACAAGCATGAGGAACACCAACAACAGAACCAATGCCACCAGAAACTCCAATCGCCTCCAAAAGATTGGTTTTCCCTTGGCCGTTATCCCCCAGAATAGCAGTTAGTCCCCCATCGAATCCCAGCTCTGCGTGCGCATAGTTGCGAAAATCGAATAACTCCAATGAGCACACCCGCATATCATTCAACGCCTGAAGCTAACACAGTGGGAAACCCGCTTACCGACACCACCACAACCGACGCCCGCCACCCACCACACCGCAAACCTGAAGCTAACACAGTGGGAAACCCGCTTACCGGGGTGTCTAAACGTTTTTATGAATGTCGGATCAGCAGATAGGTCAATCGACTTCAACTAATAAACAAATTCCAAAATCTCGTTATAAAACTACCCGGAAGGGATCCTTACCGGCATCAACAGATAAAGAAAGCCGTCGTCATCAACAGGTGACAGCAGAGCAGGTTTAAGAGAATCCTGCAATTGCAGGGTAACTTCCTCAGCACCCGAGACTTCAAGTCCATCTATAAGGTAAGCCGGATTGAAACCAATTGAAATTTCCTCACCGTTGTATTGAGCTTCGATTGTCTCACTGGCTGAACCAATCGATTCTGTGTCAGCACGAACTTCAAGATTATCCTCACTTGCAAAAATGATCACTGGTGTTGAATCTTGCGCTAACAGCCTGACTCTACGTACAGCTTCCAACAGTCTGGATCTTTGCACTGTCAAGATGTTGTCTTTTTTGTCAGTCTCTTCCCCCGCGGATTCGTCTTTCTCAGCTACCTGCGGTATCAAAGTCCTATAGTTGGGAAAATCTCCTTCAATCAATCGGGTGGTCAAACGTATCTTGTCGAGCTCGAATTCAGCTATCTTGGGTGATAGTCGTAGCGTCATTTTGTCGGTGCTTTGTATCATGCGTTGCAGTTCATTGAGAGCTCGACCAGGAACCAGCACTTGCTGTTCTTCCCCAAGAAGAGTGGCACCAGGCAAGTCTCTCAACGAGAGTCTGTACGAATCGGTGGATACCAGCCGCAAACCATCACCTTCTGAGGACATTAGAATCCCCGTGAGTATCGGGCGTGTATCGTCGGTAGATGCCGAACGGACAACCTGACTTAAGGCATCACGAAACGCGCTGACATCTGTTGTCACGGAATATTCCGCTGAAGAAGGCTGCTCAGATTGCTGTTTCTCGGATTGTTCTTTGTTCGATTCTTTGGGATCGTCGGAGTCGTTTTCGCTGAATTCCGGCCCTTGGGTCTCAAGGAGGGAACCGTCTCCCATGTTTTGGAGGGAGTTTGTGTCGATCAAAGGTAGGTTAGGCCAATCGTGGGTAGGAAGCACCTTGATTGCAAACTCTGCGGAATTGGTTGAAATCTGTGCCTCCTCGTGGTTTACTGTCACCTCTAAACTACCGACCGGTAACACTCTTATCACATCGAGCAGTAGTCTGGCCGGTATCACCGCCTCACCTGATTCTTGACCTGCTACTTCAGTCATTACCGTGATAGTCAAGTCAAGATCGCTCCCCGTCACGGCGAGAGTGTCACCGTTCAGTTCGAAATACAAACCGGATAATGCAGCTAGCAGAGGACTTTGTTTGGCAACTGCCCTATTAGCGTTGGTTACTGTGTTCAAGAAGCTATTCCGATCACAACGGAATTTCAGAGGCATAGTCTATTCCTTCTGGGTTGTTTACTATTTCTTAAATATTCATTAATAAAACACTATAAGTTGTAGTGCCTGTGGATTGTGGATTATCCTGCTCTTTACTTGAAATACCGAGAAAAACAGTCTTACAAGATATCCCCAGATATCCCTGAGATCAAATCTGCGTGAACTTCAGGTTGTGGAAACTTGAAGTTTTTTCCACACGTTTAAGGTGTGTTGTCGGTAGATTGTCCACATTCTTTCCTTTGTAGAGGAGAGCATGGATTCGAGTATTCCATTTCAGCTTCGCCTACTCCGCCGTGAACCCCACCAAGGGTTCTGTAAGACTTGGTGTATGGGATTCGATGCGATCATCATGGCTTTGTGCATGAAAAAAACCAACCGTTCAGCGTGTGTTGACACGTTGCTGGACTTGCTGTACACGGTTGAAAAGATCACGGTTTTCCGATAGCTGGTTTTGGATCTTCTTAAAAGCATGCATAACTGTTGAATGGTCTCTATTACCGAATGCTTTGCCAACTTCAGGATAAGACAGATCCGTTGAATTACGTGCGATATACATGGCGATTTGTCTAGCTTCCACCAGTGATCGACGTCTGCTGACCCCGGTTAGCTGTTCAGATGTGAAACCTAAGGTTTCAGCTGTTGCAGCAATGATCAAGTCTATGGTGACCGGTGCCTTATTGGAGTTGTCTATGATGTCGTTCAGCAGTTCTTGTGCAAGCATCAGATCACATGTCTCGCCACTAAGATTGGTATATGCGATAACCTTGATCAGAGCTCCTTCTAGTTCTCTAATCGAGTTTTTTATGTTTTCAGCGATAAAAGCTATTACGTCATCGGTGACGGTAACGAATTTGGATTCGAGTTTCTTTTGTAGGATAGCCATTCTTGTGACAAGATCAGGTGGTTGAATGTCTGTTATAAGACCGGACCTGAAACGACTACGAAGCCTGTTTTCAAGTGTTGGTATGGCATTTGGTGGACGATCAGATGAAAGAACTATCCGTCCTCCGTTTTGCATCACATCATTGAAAGTGTGAAAGAACTCTTCCTGTAGGCTGTCTTTGTCTTGTAGGAATTGAATGTCATCCACAAGCAGCAATTTGTTGTGACGATATCGTTGCTTGAAATCAGGCTGGAGATTGTTCCGGATTGCTCTGACGAATTCGTTTAGGAACGTCTCGCTGGTAACGTATCGAAACTTCTGATCAGGATGGTTTTCAATGGAATAGTTTGCTATAGCTTGCAAGAGATGGGTTTTGCCCATTCCGGAGTCCCCGTAGATGAACAAAGGATTGTATTCGCAGGAGGGCTGTTCTGCCACGGCTAAAGCAGCAGCATGGGCAAAACGATTCGAACTTCCGGTAACGAATTGATCGAAAGTTAAGTGTGAAGTTAAGCCAGAATCATCGCGGTTGCCACCGACTTCGCTGCTTTTGATTATTGGCTCTTTGTTTTTAGTTGCTTCTTCATTTGGTGCGGAAGTTAACACCGAAAATGAATCCAGCCGTTCTTGTTTCATAGTGTTCTGTGTCGTGTCATCGTCGAGAACCGGGGTTTGACTGATTTTGTTTTGATCGTCCGCCGCGCAGTCTGAGAATAGGTTCTTATTGATTTCTATGCATATATCTATGCCCGGCCGGGTTTTTTCTACGGCATTTTTAAGCAACGGGAAATAGTTGCGTTCTATACGCATCTTATGTAGCGAAGTCGGTGCTTCCATGACCAACAGATTACGCTGAAGAGCAACTGCTTTAATATTGTTGAAGGTTGTTTCCCATACAGCACCGGAAACTTGGTTGCGGATGTTTTGAGCGCATTCTGACCACAATTGCTTGGCTTGAACCCTGGAAGTGATGTTAAAGCCGGTGTTTTGGGAGCCACTGTTTTGTCCGTTCGAATTCACTGGTGTCAGGTTTGGTTTGCTGGTGGGCATCTCGCCCACTTGCCTGCGTGAGGTATTGTTTTTGGCGTTTGAACCTGTTGGATTTATGGTGATGGCTTCACCGAAGTGGCTTTTAACAGCGGACTTGTTGTTGGAACCGTTTGAATTCGAAGGGGCTGCTATGGTAGCCTGACTCCAAAGGTGTGAACCTGTTTTGGTAAGAGAATTACTGTCTTGAGGCATCTATCCCACTTACTTATATACAATTTATCCACAGTTGTGGATAAGCTTCGGATAAATCAAACAACAGTTTGGAGAGTCGCAGTCTGCTTGAACATGAAAATGCTTCAGCTTTAGCAACATCCGCCGAGTTGCTTCAATGGATTTTGTGGTTAGTTTGAATTGTTGTCCGACTAGGTTGAACCACTAAATACCGACACCTGATCCAAACGTGGTAAAGAACAAAATAGCACTCTTGAACGGTGAAACAACTAGCACAAAGACACCCGACATATTACCAGTTCAGAGCTTGTATTTGCAAATAAATTACGCTTGTGTAAGATGTAAATGCCTGTTCAGACACATAGGACAAAAGCAAATCCGAAGGCTTAAAACAAATTATTTTTAAAAACATTTTTGTATTAGTCAATGTGTATGGGTGGGGAAAGCGGTTATTTCTTTGTTTTACAATACCAACTCAACTATAATCCACAAAATATACACACTAATTCGCAGCATCCGGAATAATCATGGTCGCCAGAACAACCCGAAGACAAAAAACGTTTTTTTACCCGTAATTCCTGGGATGTTGAGCAAAACTTGAAGCAAATTGCAGTGAATGTATCAAGAACAAAACCAAAACACAGACTGCTCAACTTTTTTAGTGTTTTTGTTATTCAAAAATATCTTGAACGGCTTTAGGGTTAATTTCAATGTAATAGCATTTATAAAGTTTGTTTTCATGTAGTGGCCGTAAGAAGTTTGAGGTAGATGATAAGTTCAGCAAGGGTATTTGCTGTTGTTTCTCAGATTTTTGTTGGCCATGTGTGCAATGGTTGTGCTGGTAGCCGCTGACAAGTATTGGCAAATATTGGTAATTGTGTTGTGATCAGGAAAGGAAGACTCTTGAAAAGAACGTTTCAACCTAGTAGAAGAAGAAGAAGCAAGAAACATGGTTTCAGAGCGCGCTCAAAAACACGAGGTGGCCGAATGGCGCTGAAGAGGCGTCGCCGTAGAGGAAGATCTCGCTTAGCGGCATAAGCTCGGTTTGGTAGCACGGTTTTGCGTTTGAATGTGGAAGTGTTGTTTTATGAGAACTAGGTCGTTGCTTTTGAGGTGATATTCAAAGCCGTTGTTTGGTGTGAGCAACTTCGATCGTTGAAGGAAGCTAGCTTGGTAGACCTTAGTAGGCAATCTGCTCGCCCCTGCTGCTCGCTCCCACAAGAGTCATGATATTTACTGAGCCAACCTCGACACCGAGAATTTTAGACTAGGATTCAGGATGCTTGCGCCAGTATCACGTCGATCAGCTTTTATACGACTTCGGACCACGACAAACAAGGTTCGTAGTGGTCCTGTACGTGTCGCACATCAAGCTAGCTCAGAGCTACCAGCAGCCGCTTTTACGGTTCCTAAGTCCGTGGGTTCTGCTGTTGTCCGAAACCGAGTCAAACGAAGGCTTAGGGCTATTTTGCATGAAATATACCAAAACACTCCAGACTTGTTTTTAGGAGGCGACTATCTTTTTATGGTTTCATCTTCTTTGGACGATTTCGGCTATTCGAAGCTTTACGCTACCGTTGCCGGACTGCTTAACAGTGTTAAATCCAAGGGAAGCAAAAACGCAGAGGATAAAGGGCGATGAGTTTGTTGGCTCGTGTGATGCATGCTACTGTCAGGATTTATCGGTATGTTGCAATCGCAAAAGCACCATCATGCCGCTTTGTGCCATCATGTTCTAGCTACGCTTTGGAATCAGTAGAAGTACACGGGGCTTTTCGTGGAGGATGGCTTATTGTGCGTCGGCTATCACGATGCCATCCATGGGGAGGCAGCGGGCAGGACGAGGTACCATCTTCCCGAAAGCGTGGACTAAACCATGCCATCCGTTCCAGTCATGATGACAGCTAGTTCGTGACGGCATAGATGCGCTAATGTGCAATCGAGTTTCGACTATCATTGTTTGAAGCTAACTTTGCTGGTAGCTTCTGTTATCATTGTAGTCTGAGAAAATGCTCAACAAGTTTTGGCTTGACCGTGTTCTGTCACTCTGTCCTTGAATAGGATCTACCCTCAAACAACATGAAAAGAAACATAATTTCAGCAGAATGGCTTAAATTTGCTTGACCCTATTTTTGATCTTATAACCGCGGTGTTAGCCGGGTTTTATCAACTCTGGCCTTCTTATGGTATGGCCATAGTCTTTCTGACGCTTGTAGTCATGGTGGTGACGACTCCATTGACAATGAAGAGCACACGAGCGATGATGAAAATGCAGCTTTTGGCACCAGAACTTAAGAAAATTCAAAAAAAATATCTTCATGATCGCGTTGAAATGAACAAAGCCCAAATGGAGTTTTATAAAAACAATGACTTGAATCCGATGGGCGGCTGTTTACCGGTGTTGATACAGGGACCGGTTTTTCTTGTTCTGTATAGAGTGGTTATGGGGCTTACACGACGTTCCACCGAGATAGGAGCGCAAATAGGCTTCACATCATCACGGTTTGCTGTTTCAGGGTTAGCCGGTGAATTTCAACAACATGGAACTCCCCAAAATAATTTGACTTTTGATCCTGATTTTCTTTCCAATAGCACAAAACTTTATACGGATTTAAGTGTTGAGACCGAAATGGTCTCATGGGGGATTGACCTTTCTCGTTCAGCTAGTACAGCCATGAGTGAGGGTTTTATAGAAGTAATCCCGTATCTGGCGATGATTCTGCTGGTGCTTGTTGCAAGTTTATACCAACATCATCAGATACAAAAGCGTAGAGTCCATACTTCGATAAACCCGATGCAACAGACACTTATGAAAATTATCCCCTATTCTCTTCCTGTTATTTCTTATGGCATTCCAGCAGCTGTAGTTGTTTATTTTATTATTTCAGCACTATGCCGTATTGGTCAACAATATTATATTGGAAGATCATTTTACTCTGGGGAGGAGTCTTTGGGTGCACAGTTGGCCCATCAAAGGAAATCGTCTACTAAGACTAGCTCAACCGGCGCAAACTCTAAACGGCCGAAAACTCATAAACCATCAAAATCGGGAACACTCAAGAGAGGTACAACAGACTCGAAGAGACGTGCCTTGAAGGCAACTGGGAAACAGCTTGGACGAGCAAACAAAAAAGTGGTGGCACCGGTAAGACCATCGCGTTCCGGCAACCTTGAGCGTAGAGTTAGCGGTGTGGGTCACTCTGGCAAGGCTCCTGTGCGAGCTTCACGTGGTTCAATTGCAAGTGGCCGAGTTACATCTCCAGGAACTAAAGCTAAGCATGCTCAATCGAATCGGAGCAAAAAGAAAAGAAAAAGGCGTTAGTGTCTCACCTTCAATGATCAGGCATTAATGTACACACAAATGTGAAGGAATTAGGTTTTTTAATATGGAATGGTTGGAAGTAACTGCACCGTCAATGGAAAGAGCCAAAGAAATGGTGCTTGACCTTTTAGGGGTTGATGAAGACGATGCTGAGTTCAAAGTACTGAGTGAAGGCAAAGTTGGATTATTTGGCAAGGTGAAAGAAGAGGTGAGAATAAGGGCGAGGGTTTCACCGATGGTTCCTCGCCCCAAAAGGCAAATCGATAGAAGAAGATCAACGAACAGCCGTTCTTTGTCAAGAAAGAAGACAGGTGGTCGTTCTTCTAGAAATAAAGCAAAGCAAGCTCAATCCGTGCCTGCCGAACAAAGACAAAAAAACACCTCGCAGTCTTCTAGTGGCAAAAGAATGGTTGACATCTCTCATGCTAAGACTAAGGCACGAACAGATACCTCAAAAGGAGAACATAAAAAGTCAACCCCTGGAAAGCCTTCTCTATCACTTGCAGATCAAGCTGATCTGGCAGAGTCTTTTGTGAGTGATGTAGGAGATATCCTGGGGGCCACTTTGAATTTTAAACGCCATGATCTTAAAGACAGCATTTTGCGTATTGAAGTGACAGGTGAAGATATCGGACTACTAATAGGGCAACGAGGTGCTACGGCGCGTTCAATTGACAGTTTGGTTAGAACGGTGTTGCGAAGATCTGGTAGTGCCGCCCATGAAGGAAAAATCCGTGTAGATATTGGTGGTTTGAGTGTTCGTAGAAACGAGGCACTCATAAGTTTTACCAAAGACGCAGCACAAACGGTTCTTGAGTCTGGCAAGGAAATCAGGTTTGAGCCAATGGGTCGAATTGACCGAAAAACAGTGCATGATGTGGTATCTGAAATCAATGGCGTTGAAACTCACAGCGAAGGCAGTGATCCGACTCGCTATGTGGTGATAAAAACGTCTTAGATGAAGTAGCGGTTCTTGGGTTTTGCAGCTTGAGAGAACAGTTTTGTTGGTTGTATGCAATGTCTACAAGCTATGTGCTCTATCTTTCTCTGATGAGACGAAATGTGGAATTTTTGGTTGTGAGGTGTGTGAGATTCTTCTTGTCAGGATGAGGTTTTCCGCTACTCCTCAGTGAGTTTTGCTTTATTCCAGTTGCACCTGTTCATGCTACTATGTGAGTATTCTTGGGCTGTTGTGACAGAAAACAGTTCTGTCTTAGAGATGCTAGAGTCTCTTGGTAAGGCTTGGGAACCAGCGCGCAAAGCTGGAGTTATAGGCCCACAGTCAGTCGAATCATTGAACGATCACGCTAGTGGGTTTATTATAAGCGAATGGAAGAACCTGTCACAAGGACACTTTGTTGATTTAGGTACAGGTGCTGGAATACCTGGCATTTTGTTGGCTATTTCCCTTCCCACTTCTCGTTGGGTGTTGATTGATGCTAGTCAACGCCGCTGCAAATTTGCCTCTGTGGCTGTAGATGCTTTAAATCTGAATGATAGAGTCTGTGTCAGACACATGCGAATTGGTCAGTTTGCGAGGTTGCGTGAAGCCCGAGAACGGTTTGATGGTGCTACAGCTCGACTGTTCGGCCCAGCGGCCGAGTTAGCTGAATGCGGGTTGCCGTTGCTAAAAATAGGAGCTGCCATGGTTGTATCTGTATCCGAAAACACAGAGAAACAATGGAAACAAAAAGACCTTCCGGTTAAGACAGGCTGTGAGGTAGTGTCAGATTGGAGCACACCGCAGGGTAATTTTATAGCAATTAAACGTGTATTGTCTGCGCCTGAGACACTACCAAGGCGCGCAGCAGCGCGTCGGCGTTTGCCTTTAATATAGGTATGTTGATATTAGGCGTGCTGATATAATTTAAGCCTCACCACGACTTAATGCCGGAAGCAGTCTATGTGGAACTTTAAATCCCATAAAAGGAAATCAACTTAAAACAACAATCAACGCAAAACCTTTTTGCTTACACTGCCCTGCTTAAATTAGCAATAATCAAACAAAGGTAGATAGGACGGATAAGCAAGAAAAGAAAAAGTTGCGACAATATCTAGACTACCTCCAGCCCTGATTTTTCAAAAGCAGCTGCTATTCCACTTATTGTATTAGGTGACAACAAAACCGCTGTCAAGCTAAGTGTTTCACGTGTAACGGTTTGTTTGGGTGTTTGTGGTTGAGTTTGTTTGTTTGGGTGTTTCACGTGTAACGGTTTGTTTGGGTGTTTGTGGTT
>JAPPJC010000074.1 GCA_028820455.1 Acidimicrobiaceae bacterium | reverse complement strand
CACAAACACCCCAACAACCCACCACCAGCACAAAATAACGCGACAGCTTCTAAGACGCTACCGCCACCTGTGGTGTCACCGTTCTTTACAACTGGGTGGGATGCGGTGCCAGCATAATCCAGATCATGCTACCGCCACCTGTGGTGTCACCGTTCTTTACAACTAGCACCGGATCAATGAAACGGATGTGGGAACGTATAGGCACATTCTCTCAGATAGGTCCGTGCAAGTGTGAGCCAACCAGGATATTCCTGCTCGGCAAAGAATACCATGAGTGAAGATGGTGCGACGACTTTCACAGCATGCAAACCCACTTCAGAGGCGAGGCCTTCGGTGAGGTCAACCATGAAGTAGGGCCCGCTCGGGCCTAGCTCCACTTCGGATAAAATCCCTGGTTGCATACGTTCTCTAGGTGTCCGCTGTTCCGAACACCCCCAGTAAAGCCCTCGAGTGGTTCCATCTGTAATCTGATCATGGGAGACGGATTTGTCGTCTCCTTCATGGTGCTTGGCATAAGACTCAAGCCCAAGCCTTAGTTGTAGTGCCTCTGCCAACGCCTTTTCCGGTGTGGTACCCGACCCTACGGTCAATCTCGGAATATCGGATGATTCGAGGTATGAGACGTATACGTCGATGCCACGTGGAATCGACATCCGGTAAAAGTATGGCACAACATTGAGTCGCTGCAGTGCTTCATAGGAGTCATGAAGATGATGGTCGCCCGAAACTTTGAACTCTTCACCAAGACGGCCGGCGAAGAAGTACAACATCTTGGTGTGATGCTCAAGAAGTTCATCACGCGCGTTTTCAAGTGCTAGTTGTTTGTCACTGTGCACAGCTGCACCGACAGATATCGGGGGTCGAAACTCCCAGGGTTCCGATCTGTTCCACCGGATAAACACCAAGTGGGCGGGCAAGAATCGTTGTCGTCCAGTTTCAAGCTCGCATCCTTCAATCCAATACATTCTCGCATTACCAAGAGAAGAATCGAGCCGACCATTGGGTGAAGGCCATTGAAACCAATCAGGCTCATCGAGTTCTTCTGCGGTAGCGTACTCAAGCCGAAACCTGGAACTGTCATTTATCGAGATCCTCTCAACCAGTTCAGCCAACGCCTTCGTTGCAGCTTCAAACTTCGTCGTTGCGGTGCCACAACTCCCCGTATCCGCTGATTGAACTAGGATGCTCCAATGAAATCCGTCGATAGCCTGCACCGCTTGAAGCTTTGGTTCAAGACGCGAAAGAACCTCAGACTGCCAAGACATGGTATCTAACCTCAGTGGTCTCCGGTGACTTCATCGTACTCTGTACTCTGAACAGTGTTTCATTAGCTTTTTCTTTGTGTAGACTAGTCGGTGTTCTTCGTGGCAGGTGTTTCGGCTTCGGGGTTGGATACACCAGAATCGGATACACCGATAGAGCGGCCTGGCCAGCGTGCATCCAAGTTGGCTTCGTTGCCGTGCTCGGAGGGCTGGTAGTAGACATTGTCAGCGACCTCGGCCGGGCGATACTGTTGAGACATCCAGCCGTCGGGATGTTCGTGGGGATATTCGTACCCCTCACCGTGACCCAACGATTTTGCGCCCTTGTAGTGGGCGTCGCGTAGATGCACGGGAACGTCCCCCGCTCCCGCTGCCTGAGCGTCGGATGCAGCCCGACCCAGGGCCACGGTCACCCGGTTGGACTTGGGGGCGGTAGCCAGCCGCACTACCGCATGGGCCAGGTTCAGCTGGGCCTCGGGCAGACCGACATACTCCACAGCCCGAGCCGCGGCTTCGGTCACCAAAAGGGCACCGTCATCGGCTAGACCGATGTCCTCGGATGCGAGGATAAGCAACCTCCGTGCGATGAAGCGGGGATCCTCACCTGCTTGCAGCATCCGGGCCAACCAGTACAGGCCTGCGTCAGCGTCGGAACCGCGGATGCTTTTAATGAACGCGCTGATCACATCGTAGTGGCCGTCACGTCCGTAGCGCACCGCCTTGGCGTCGACAGCGGCTTCCGCGTCGGCTAAGGTGACGTGAACCACAGAGTCAACGTCGATCACAATGTCATCGTCATAGGATTCGGAAGTAGCTCGCTGGTGGCGGCCAGCCAGTGCCACGGCCACCTCGACACCGGTGAGGACGTGCCGTCCGTCGCCTCCACTGCGGGCCGTGAGATACTCAATGGCCTGTTCATCGGCGGTGGCGGATTCCGCGAGCAAGCCCCGCCTCACCAATTCTGTCAGTGCCCCGACATCAAGCGGATTGAAGCGGAACAATGTCGAACGCGACATCAACGGTGGATTCACCTCGAAGTGCGGGTTCTCGGTGGTTGCTCCTATCAGCACGATCAGGCCGTCCTCAACCGCTGGCAACAGAGCGTCCTGCTGGGCCTTGTTGAATCGATGCACCTCGTCAAGGAACAGGATCGTGCCACTTCCCCGGATACCGAGACGGTCCCGGGCTCGTTCGATGACCCCTCTCACGTCCTTCACACCCGCGGTCACCGCCGATAACTCCTCAAAGGCTTTGGCCGTGGCCAGAGCCACCACCCGGGCCAGTGTGGTCTTGCCCGTCCCCGGAGGCCCCCAGAGAATCACCGAAGACAGCCGGTCGGACTCGATCAACTCTCGCAGGGGCCGCCCCGGTCCCACCAGGTGATCCTGTCCGACGATCTCATCCAACCTACAGGGACGCAGTCGGGCCGCCAGCGGAGCTCGAGCACGCAACCGCTCAGCCGCAGCAGCATCAAACAAACTTCCGTCCATCACATCTCCGATTCTAGACCCCAAACCGTGATTAAATGCGCTTCCCATCCGACGAGTTTCCACGCTGGTTTTGCCGGATTCTTTGATATAGTCTTGGTTGGTATGGCAACTGTGATCGTGGTGGGCATAATCGTATATGAGGAGTTCGACGATGATTAGTGTTGGCGGGCTGGGGATGGTGCAGGCTCGGTGCGGGAGGAGGCGATGACTCCAGAGCTGGTGGAGGCGATCATCGGGAGTTCTCGCGTATTAGAGGAAGGAGCTATCGGGTCATGACTGAATGGCTTGGCATCGACCACCTTTTGGAGCTTTCCGGGAGGGAGGCGATTGCGGGGTTTTTCACTCCGCTGATCATCTTTGCCGTGTTCTTCCTAGCCCAGCTCATACTACCGGGAAGGCGGGTTCCCGGTTATGTTGTCAATCCTGAGACCGGTGAACCCCGCAACTACCGGCTGAACGGTCTTCTGGTGTTTGCGATCGCGCAAATCGTGTGGGCTTTCGAGCTCACCGGGATGCCGCGTGATTGGTTCTACCGGTCCTCGATCTATGCTGTGGCCGGAGGAACGGTCTTCGCTACCATCTTTGCAATCTTGGCGGTGTTCAGCCAGCCGCGGGGGAAGATAAAGAATCCGTGGTTGGCACTGTGGGAGGGACGGGCTCAGGAGCTGTCGTTCTTCAATGAACGCTTCGATGTGAAGATGTGGTTCTATGTCGTCGGTGGTACGATGTTGTCGCTCAACGCCCTGTCCGGAGCCGTATATCACTACGAACGTTTCGGTGAGGACTCCAATCCGGGTGTTTTTCTGTATGCGGCGTTCTTCACGTTCTATGTATTGGACTATTTCATCTTCGAACGCGTCCAGCTATACACCTACGACCTGATCCACGAACACGTCGGATTCAAGTTGTGGTGGGGTGGCCTCGTGGTCTACGGATGGCTGTTCATCCTGCCGTTGTGGGGTATGGCCGTTCACCCGGACCCCGGATTCTCGCCGGCGTGGACGTATTTCTGGCTCATCGGATCGACTGCGCTGTTCCTGTTCGGATGGAGCATCTCGCGCGGCGCCAACATGCAGAAATACACGTTCAAGCGATGGCCGGACCGCAAGTTCCTCGGACTCATCGAGCCCGAATACATCGAAGCGGGTGACCGCAAGATCCTGTGCAGTGGACTGTGGGGTGTCGCCCGCCACCTCAACTATATGGGCGAGGGGTTCCTTTGCCTGTCGATTGCCCTGGTGTTCGGCCATTTCGGCAATCCCTGGGCTTGGACTTATTTCATCTTCATCGTCACGTTTTTCACCTTTCGTCAACGTTTCGATGAGAGACAGTGTGCCGAGAAATACGGTGCTGAGAAGTGGGCTGAGTATCAGGAGCGGGTCAAGTATCGGATCTTCCCCGGCATCTACTGAGGATGAGGATACCAGGTCGCGCCCTCCGTAGCCCACTGAGATCTTCCTCGGCGTCCACTGAGGATGATATCATATCGACTACGGCAAAACGGGCAGTTCCGCTGCGCAGATGACGACATCGCGAGTTTCTGTCGAACTGGACTTGTTCTAGCCTGATGGCACGTGTAAACGAGTACATCCGTTACCAGCCGGACGAGCGATGTCCGCCCTTCCTGTCGATTAGTGTCGCCTTTCAGGGTGTCGTAATCGCCATGGCGAACATGGTCTTATTCGTGACCGTTGCTGTCCGAGCGGGAAACCAGAGTGATGACTACCTTTTGTGGGCCATATTCTCGGCACTGATAATCGGCGGAGTGATCACCGCTCTACAAGCGGGCCGTGTGGGAAAGCTGGGAACGGGACACGTGCTCATGACCGGTGCCGGTCCTCATTTCATAGCAGTTTCAGTGCTGGCCATGACGAAGGGTGACCTACCAATGCTTGCGAGTCTCATCGTCATATCGTCGTTGGTGCAGTTCGCTCTAGCCAAATGGCTTCCGCTGCTGAGGCGTGTCATCACGCCGGTTGTCTCCGGCATAGCACTCATGCTGATAGCAGTTACGGCCATGACAATCGCGGTCGACAGGATAAGCGAAGTGCCCGAGGGAGTGCAGTCGACCGCGGGTCCGGCTGTCGCTGCGACAACTTTGGTGGTTGCCACGATGCTGGCTATGCGGGCTTCTGGGATATGGCGGCTATGGGCTCCACTCATCGGGATCGCTTCGGGCTGCGCGGTCGCTGTCCTTTTGGGAATGTACGACCTTCAACGGGTGATAGACGCACAGTGGCTCCACATTCCGGATATCACGGCTTGGCCGGGACTTGATCTGAGACCGAGCGTGGAATTCTGGACTCTCCTACCGGTCTTTTTGATTGTAAGTCTCGTATCTTCCGTCAAGATGAGCAGCGACGGCGTTGTCATTCAGCGGATCTCACGGGTCAGGCCGCAGGCGACCGACTTTCGCCTGGTCCAAGCAGCCGTCAACACCAACGGGCTGGGCGTGCTCTTGTCAGGAATCGCCGGGACACTGCCCCCCGTGATCTACACGCCATCCGTCGTGACGCTCATAAACCTCACCGGGGTCGCAGCGCGCAGTGTCGGGTATGCGATAGGTGCTATCTTAATCGTGCTAGCTTTCCTACCCAAGGCGACAGCTGTCCTGCTCACGATACCCAGCCCGGTAATGGGAGCCTTCCTGTTGATGATAATGGGGCTGCTCTTCGTGGAAGGCATGAGGATGGTCTTCCAGGGTGGACTCGATCACCGAAAAGCCTTGGTGGTGGGAGTAGCCCTCTCGATCGGGGTGGGGTTGGAGAGTCAGAACATCCTCACAGACGTGCTAGGCCAAACCTGGGGCATATTACTCGGCAACGGTATGACCGCCGGTGTTCTGGCCGCGATCCTGATGACATTGTTCATCGAGCTGACCAGCCCACGGCACACGCGCTTGGAAACCACGCTGGACATCTCTGCTCTGTCCAGGATCGACAGATTCCTCTGCGAGCTTGCATCCAAGCTCAAGTGGAATGATACGTCGACGGAGAGGCTGCGCGCCGCTGGTGAGGAGACGGTTTCAAGCTTACTGCAATCCAGAGGTGACCACGAAGCCGACAGCGTGCCGCGTCTGATAATCGTTGCGCGCCCCGGCGAGACAGTGGAGTTGGAGTTCTTGGCGGTCTTCGACGAGGAGAACATCGAGGACCGGTTGGCGCATCTGAGCGAACAAGCCCAAGTCCCGGAGGAACATGAAATATCCTTCTGGCTGCTAAGACACTACGCGTCTTCCGTGCACCATCGGAAATACCACGGCTTGGACATCGTTTCGGTGCATGTAGAAGGTTCTCGCTAGTTCTCCTATCCGCTAACATGTGTAAAGATGCCACACCCCAGAAACATACAAGGAGAAGATCAAAATGGCAGGATACGCAATAATAAATAACGAGATAACGGACGAGGCCCTCCACGCTGAGTTCCGCGACAAAGTTGCAGCGACCATTGAGGCTCACGGCGGCAGATACCTGGTACGCGGCGGTGCTACCGAGGTCATGGACGGCGATTTCACACCCGGCCACGTCGTTGTAGTGGAATTCGACAGCGTCGACCAGGCAAGGGCATGGCAGACCTCACCCGAATACATCGAAGCCAAGAAGATGCGGACGAAAGCCGCGAATGCCAACGTGATAATCGTCGAAGGCGTGTAGCCACTCAGCCTTCGGCCATCTCACCGTGTCATCCGGTTTCCGAATTTCGCTCCAGGTTGAACTGAGCTGAACTAGACAAGACCGCAGATAGGGGACAATGGAATGCCTGTAAAACCATGTTTGGCGCAGGACACGCGTCTGGAATTATGGCAGCTAAAGTCCCCTTTAGGATTATCGTATTGACCGAGGAGGGGAGTAAACTCCATGGTGTAAGGGCGAGCATTACGGGTACTAGTGGGAAAGTCGTGAGCCAACTGCTGAGTGGGCTGCTCCCAAGCTTCGCAAAGCTGAGGTCTCAAGTGACGGTGAGTATACTCCACATCAGCTGGACCGGCACCCTGATCGCATTTCCGCACAACAGCTAATCTGAAAACCGATCCAGCAGTCCATCAGTAGTGTGGCTTCCGCTTCTAGAAATGTGTATAGTGTATGTATGGCTCGTGTGAACGTTTACCTTCCCGATGATCTCGCTGATAGGGTTAGGGCGTCGAGCCTCAACCTCTCGGGTCTCACCCAGGACGCCATACTTCGTGCCCTTGACGCTAATTCCCTGGACCTCTGGCTCGACGAGGTCGCAGAATTGCCTCCCATTATGATCGACACAGCCGAGATCAGGGAAGCAGTGGCTTTTGCCAAGGAGGAATCGAAACTGCCCATCCGTGTGGACGTACTTGACTGACACCGAGTCTCCGACAGTTTCAAGAAAGTAATCAAAAACCGGTATGCGGTGATTCAAGAAACAATTCCCAGCCCCAGTACAGTGTGGCCACAGACCACTCTCGGCGATTGCACTATTATCAATGATGCGACATACTCCCCTAAGGAGAAAAAGTGTGTGCTTCGCATGGGTTGTATCCGATGGTGGATGCGGTGGGTGGCCCATTTGAGTGCGCTGTGGGTTCTGTGTTGACTGTAGTAGTGTAGGAAGACCTTGTGGGCTGTTGTGCGTTGTGTTTGTGAGGCCCAGTGCCGTGTGTAGGCCCATTCTTCGAGTAAGGCCCGTCCGATGACAACATCCACTGCATCCTGACAAAACGTGACAACACCCACCTGCAAAACCCCTACGGGACAATGGAACGCCCGTAAAACTATGTTTGGCGCAGAACACGCGTCTGGAATCATGGCAGCTAGTGAGAGTTCTGCTAAAGTTAAAGTGATGTTCCTGCAAAACTTCAGGTGATAGCTCTGCTAAAGTTCAGGTGAGTTAGGTGAGCACGCTTCCCGATCAGATACAGTACATACAGCGAGTAGTGGACGATCAAATGCGCAGATGTTTGGGGTTCATGCCTACAGTGCTGGTTGAAGGGCCGCGTGGTTGTGGTAAAACCACCACCGCGCGCAGGTTCGCCGACAGTGAACTGCTACTCGACGACGATGCCGCAGCTCGAGGTCACGCTGAGCACGGAACACTGCCATTGCACAACGGGCCGTTCCCGATGCTGATTGACGAATGGCAGCTTGCTCCCGCTGTCTGGAATCGAGTACGCCATGCCAGCGATGATATGCAGTCGCCGGGCAGGTTCATCCTCACCGGATCGGCTAATCCCGCAGACGACGCCACTCGCCATTCTGGTGCAGGAAGAGTGACACGTGTGCGTATGCGTCCCATGTCGTTGTATGAGACCGGCGATTCCAGCGGATCTGTGAGCTTATCGACTTTGCTGGCAGGTGGGGTTTGCTTGGCACTGCCTGCTTCTTCTGCCGCACGTCCGGAGTTCGATCTAAGAGAAGTGGCCAACATGATATGCAAGGGCGGGTGGCCAGCCTGTCGGAACATGGACGTTCCCGAAACTCAAGACTTTCTCGTGGCCTATCTTGACGAAGTTTGCCGTGTGGATGTTCCTCGGGTCAACGGTGTTCGTCATGATCCGGTCAATATACACAGGACCCTACAATCTTTGGCACGACACACAGCTTCTTCTCCCGCAGTTAGAACACTTGCTTGCGATGTGGGAGTGGGATCACCGATATCGTTCGAAACGATCCGCTCATACCTTGATGCCTTAACCCGCATTTTCGTGATGGAAGACCAAAACCCATGGGCACCGCACTTGCTGTCGCGTGCTCGACTGCGTAAAACCGTTAAGCGGCATCTTGTTGATCCGGCATTGGCGGCATGCGTTCTGAGTGCTACTCCTGAACAGCTGTTCAATGACCGTGAAACGCTAGGACATTTCTTTGAATCACTTGTCGTGCGTGATCTGCGTATTTACGCACAGGCTTGCCGTGCTTCGGTGTTCCATTACCGTGACAACAACAATCTTGAGGTAGACGCCGTAGTGCAAAGCCGTGATGGTGCGTGGATAGCAGTTGAGGTCAAGCTCGGAGACCCGAAATCAGTGGACACAGCGGCAGCGTCCCTATTGACACTCCGCCGTCTCGTGGACACTCAACGTACGGGGCAACCCTCGAAACTGCTGGTCATAACCGCAACCGGTTACGCCTATGAACGCTCCGACGGAGTGGCGATAACACCAATCACCCTGCTAGGCCCATAGTGGACTACTACGATACGTACCCCATGCCTGCCACGTCCACCGGTTTCTCGAGGACGGGATTATATATTATAGTTTCCTGTTTGTGTGTTTGGGTGGGGGTTGGTCTGGTTCTGGGTGGTCTGAGTGTGGGGGTGTGACACGGTGGTGGGTTGGCCCGTCGGGGGGGTTTCTCGGTGTCTTTGTCGTAGTATACGACGTTGTTGGGGTCCACTCTGTGCGGGGGTTCGGTGTGTCGTTCTACGGTGCCTAGTTGTACCACCCAGGCCGCATATAACGTTTTCAGGCTATCAACTGCTGATAAGTGAGTCGCTTGCCAACCATATTGCTAACAACATCGCAAAGTCGGTCAATAGTGCCCAAGCCACGCAGATTGTGACGGCCTCTTCGTGATCGTGCATTCCCCCGGAGCCCGACGGCCCAAGCCACACAGATTACGGGATGTCCGCAGCGGCGTCACACCCAGCAGAACACTGCCGTCTGGATTACATATCATATAATAAAAATAGCTAAAATAAACCAGCAATACGATCGGACTGCTGCACGACCAACTAGTTCGCACACCAACCCTTCATGATTTAGAGGAAGCCCACAGCCCTCACAAACAACACCCACGCGAATAAAACAAAGCCCCCAACCCCACTGAAGTCGACAACAATCCCACCTAAGTCGCCGATATGGCAAAAGTGCGGCTACCGGTTCAGCGCAATCAACCCTTTAGTGGATTGTTCTTCTACCACTCGTTCATACTTGCCTAAAACAACGAAAATACGACAACCGCTTATGCGCAAACCATGCACAACGCTGTACTCTGCGCAACCACTACTTTTTGGCAGGTAAACGCAACTTCCTACACGCCCACCGAACGGAAGAAATGCTTAAAATCCCAACTATCACCAAATAAAACCCCAGCCAGAAAATCTTTTCCGAAGCTAAAAAGTCAACCAGCCAGATCCCAGTCGTTGCCCCTGTCAAGTTCTCACTTAATTCTCCAAGTAGCCCATCTGAGGAAGCAGCTATGGTGCTGGCGTGAGCTAGAGCAACAAGTGGATTAATGGACAAAGCAAGGAAAACAAATACGTCTATTAAGACAGGAGTGTCGTACAACCAACCAGTGGTAAGAGAAATATACAAAGCAATACCTATATAGAGCACGGTGAACAGCCCAAAAGAGAACATGGCGGTTATGACATAGCTTAAGATAATCGCCGCTACGGAACTCTTCATAAGTGTCGACATCAGCACAGAAACAGCCGAAACAAAAAAAGCTGTGAGCACAATCACAGCCAACCCCCCTACGACACCAGAAAACCTTATACCTCCAATCATGTAGGGAACCATCAGCACAGGCATTGTAGCTAAAACTAAGAGCACAATAAGCATCACAGAGCTAGCAATCTTGCCGAAAACAATGTCAAATGGTCGAAGCAAACTCAACTGAATAGGCATTAAAGTTTGACTCCGACGTTCACCTACGATAGAATTAGCCGCTATAGCAGGCACCAAAAGGCCTACCACACAAAGTATCAGAATCAACGCTGTTTCAAAAGATTGTTGGCCTAATCTAGCATAGTCAGATTGGGTAAATCCGTATCCATATCCATATTGATTAGGAGCGTACCGTTCTGAATTATCGTACACCACGTAATAGGACCAGCAAAAAACCAGGCCGAAAAAGAATAAATAACTTGTCAGTATCACAGCCGTACTACGAGCGCGTGAACGCTTGTACAGCTCTCGAGCAAGGATTGGGTTGCGATACGCAACCAATCTGTTCATGGATTCTCTTCTCAAGCTAAACACAAAATCAAGTTGAAATCAAATGGTTTTCAGGCTAAATCTGGTTTGATTCTCCGTAGCTGTTCTGTTCAAATGCCGGGTCATCTTCTCGGGTTAAATTCAAATAGGCTTCCTCAAGGCCAGTACCAACACGAGTTATCTCTAGTACAGTACGCTTTTCTTCAGATACTAACTTTTGCAGGAGAGCGGCCTGTTCCTCATCATCGTGAGCGGTCAAATGTTCAACGCTGCCATCCGCATAGCGAACTTTCAAACGACGTAAACTTCCCAAGCCATTTACGTTGTCATTTGTTAGCTTCTCTATAACCTCCGACATCTTGCCACAAGCCATAATCTTCCCTGACTGCATGATAGCCACATGTGTGCAAATGTCTTCGAGTTCGGAAAGAATATGAGAACTGATGATAATAGTCTTGCCCATCTCAGCGAGTTGGGCTATCAGGTCTCGCAGTTCAGCCCTAGCTCTAGGGTCAAGCCCGCTGGCGGGTTCATCCAGTACCAGCACTTCTGGATCATGGACAAGTGCGCGGGCCAGACTAAGACGCTGTTTCATGCCTCTTGAGAGACTAGTCACATCGAATGAACGTTTGCCTTCTAAAGCGACTAGCTCCAGTAGGCTGTCGATCAGGCTTGAACGAGCTGTAGCAGGAACCTTGTAAGCTGCTGCAAAGAAATACAAGTACTCTTCAACCGTAATATTGTCGTAATTTCCAAGTACATCCGGCATAAAGCCCAAAATTCTGTGTACCTCCCGCGGCTGCTCCATAGTGCTATGCCCCAAAACCGATAGCCAGCCCGCATCAGGTGCCAACAATGTTACGATCATTGAAAAAGTGGTGGTCTTACCTGCACCGTTAGATCCAATCAGCCCATAGACCGAACCTTTGGGAACGTTCAAACTCAGGGAGTTCACAGCCAAGAGGCTTCCAAAAGATTTATTTACTCCAATTGCTGTAACTACATCCGGTTCTGGTGGTTGCAGCATATCAGTGCCTCTCCGATCCTTCAATTCTTATAACCTTTCACCCTGGTGGATTGCTTTGGTTTCATCAGCATCAGCCGTTTCGTCGCTCGTCGAACCAGCTAGTGCGGATGCGATCTCATTAGTCTACTCTACCTGTTAGTCTACTTTTTTCGGATCTCTGTCTATTATGGATTTTCCGGTGACGGGAAGTGTGGCTCTTATTCTGTGATGTGTTGCCACCACATTCACTGCCTCATATAAGAAGGTTCTGGTGATAGTATGTCACCAGCCTGTAAAGTGCGCACACCGACAAGAGGTTGCTTCGATGACGATGAACCTCTTGCTGATGTTTTCACATATACTCGGCCATCAGCGTGACTCTCAACCGGCAACTGGAACACTGCCATCATATCTTCAGAAGTCGTTCTGATATAATGCAAGCTGTTCAAGTCAACGTCATGCCAGGCTCCCGCCATCCAAAGACTTAACCTGGATACATCCTGAGCAACGGTGAGAACAGCATCTTGGTTGGTTGTATCTTCCGCCACAATAAATCGTAGCAGAAATTCGTTGCTCAAATTAGAAGCCGGACCTACTAGCTTGTAGGACGCTAGCGAATTGCCAGCAGAAGGATCAGCTGTTTCAACCGGGCCCCGTGCAACGAGAAGGGTGTATCCATCGGCTTTCCCGCCATCGAGCGGTGTGTCAAGCTCATCTGTCAATGCTGTAGCTACAGCTTGACCAGTCAAATACGTGCTTAACGATAAATGTCTATACGATAGTTCATTCCACAATCCTTGCTCACTTAATGCGAGAATGCGACTATTCTCACGTGTCGTTGAGCCACGTGTGTCAAACGTATCAAACTGTACGACATCTCTAGGGGGTATCTCGGGGATAGTCGCAAACTGGTCATTCGCGTAAACCACAACATCATAAAGACGTGCCGGCAGGTTGTTGGCTACAGTACCCGTTACCCGTCCATCATCATGCAACTCTGCTGCCACTTCCAGTGCATTGTCAAACTCTGTGTGAATGCCCCTGCTACCAAGCACGAAGAACTCGCCGGGGCTGAGCGTGAATTCCACTGTGGAATTTTTATCATTCACGGTTTCGACTGCGTCCCCATAAGAAGATTGGCCATAGCCGAAGATCGGCACAGCTGACCATCCATGCGGCTGCGAAATAGACCGATTATCTCCAGTAGGTGAATATGACAACAAATATGATGTTGCCACACTGCCACGGGGTGATACGTCAACCATAGAGACATGGACAGATTTTACGTTACCTCGGAAGTTCGATCCGAAAGTCCACAAGCCCAATGACAATATGATTGCCAATATCGGGATTCCCACCCAAATCAACTCGCGGCGGTTGCGTCGTTTCAAAGAGAACCACATAACGGGACCTGCGATCACGACATAGACGACAAAAACCAAGATGACAGCAAAGGCACTGGGAAGACTGAAACCGCTGTCTTCGAACAATGGTTCGCTGATATTTGTAGAGGATGATTGATGAACTATCGGATCATACCAATCAACCAGTTGTCGCCACGCAAGATTTGAGTCTGTGTCGACGATTTCATGAGGATATTTAATCGGTGTTGGTTCAATTATCAGATCCCAATTACCAGATCTAGCTAAGCCGTTGGTCAACAGAATTTCGCCCCGACCAGCCATGATCGGCCTCAAACCATCCGGTTGCCACACCTGCGGAATGACCGGAATCGACTTTCCCGGCAACTCATCGACAAGCAGCGAGCCTCCCTGGTTTACCCAACTAAACAGCAAATCCAACTGCTCTTCTTCCATATTGTTCAAATCATTCGCAGTCACCACGATTACGTCGAATGGCTGCAAGAAAGCCCGATCCGTCCTCAAGTTGGCAGGATCAATCGACTCGAGCACCGCATTACCAGCACCAAAAGACAATGGTGCGTGGCTCGGCAAATCTTGACTGGCAATGTTCGGGAAAACTCCAACCAACTCGACATCACTCACATTGGTGACCGATAGAAGGTTCACCGCTCTTTGAGCAACCAGCGAGTTGTTGTCGTCATGAGATCGAAGCTCCACATAAATGTCAGCGTCCAGTGATGGCGGCACATCAGTCAGAGTAAAAGTGAACTGGTGGGTTGTGCCAGCCGCAATTTCAACTGATTTTGATAAGGGAATCCTAGGAGAATTATAATTGAAAGTCCCACTATTATCAGTCTGGCTGACAACTATTTCACCTGTGAATAGGGCTTTGGAACTGACCTCGACAAAAACCGTATACGCGTTACCACCGTATGTTGTGCGGTTGTATCCGACCTCCATCAACAGCTCGATGTTAGGATCATTGGCCACCTGAGCATTGAAAGGAGCCGGAGTAAAAACAGTAGTCGTAGTCGAGGGAGGCCATGATTGTGGGTCTGATGCCGCTGCCTGTTTGTGAACTCCTCCAATCAATATCGGTAGTATCCCGCACAAACCCATAAGTGTGCATAAGGGCCTCCAACGATTTGATTTGACCAGCATCCGCATGATGAGATTCATTGCACCAACAACCATCTCACATATCTTAGCATACCGAATCAACGATTAATGGGCCGAGTATGTTCATATATCTCAAAAGTGCAAAAGTGGTTGTGCATACTCATTACAGTGTCGCATTTACCACGTACTTATCACTTAATGATGACAATGAATGACATCAACGTTGAACTGGTCGAGAGCGTACTCGAGCATATCACCATCCACCCTGAACAGCACGACCAGAGGATCTGGGGGCGCCTAATCGAAACCCACGGCACTCGCTGGGCTTACACGGATGATTTGGAACCCATGGAGTTGCTGAGCGCACACGAGGACTACCAGCGGGGAAATGGCATGCGTAGCGAGTAGGGCGATCATGCTCGCTTCCATGGCGACTCTCGAGGATGCCATGTGGCAGACTGAGATCTTCACCGACGATGAGTGCCTGCAGCTCAATGACATAATTGTGAGAGACATCGCCCGGCTACTGCTCGGACTGTCATACAGTCAGGCCGATAGTTTGTCTGCCGCTATCGAGGACGCTACCAGTGTCACCACAGCCATGACAGTGGAGAAACTCGAACGTCTCATCGCCGAAGCGAAATCAACACCGAAACAATAGAAAAGAAAGCAGTGGAAAGAGTACAGATAAGCTACCCTAGACAGAGAGGGGATTATAGTTTTAGGTTGATTAGAGTGTCGGTGTTTGGTAGACTGTCATTGTGTATGGTTCACCTGTGTAGATCTTAACTAGGAGCGGAATGAGCCTGCTGCAATTGGCGAAGCTGTTCCCCGACGAGAAGGCTGCTAGAACGTGGTTCGGAGCCAATGTTTGGCCTGGGGGTAGGGCCTGCCCGCGCTGTGGCTACGGTGAGACGGTCGAAGCCTCGCATGAGAAGACGCCCTACTGGTGCGGTGCGTGTCGCTCTTACTTCAGTGTCAGAACAGGAACGCTACTCGAATCGTCCAGGCTATCCTTGTTGAAGTGGTTGTACGCGTTCTACCTGTACGCCACCGGCTTGAAGGGTGTCAGCAGTCTTAAGCTCCACTGTGGCATCGACGTCTCGCAGAAGACGGCTTGGTTCGTGGAAGGGTCAGCCCTCCCCGAGGATGAGGCTCGTGATTTCGCCACTGATCAATAATAGAAAGGAGGATGAATATGTGGATACCGAATAGGTTCGTTTATTACGCCGTGCGTAGCGCGTGCCAAGCAGCGGGCGCAGCGGCAGCCTATGAAGCTGTCAGCCGTGTAGCGAACGCGCGTGCAGTGAAGGAAGGAATAAACAGAGTAGCGCGGGGAGTGGCAGACGCCACGAGTGATGACACTCCAGCGGGAGAGGAGGACAATGATGATAGTATCGACTAGGCTCACTCCATTGCGTTTGGCACCTGACACCGTGCTCACGGTTTAATGCTATTAGGCCCACCCGCTTCGGCGGGTGGGGTTTTTCGCGTCTACGGATAGTGTCACACCCCCTCGCCACAATAAAAAGCATGAACAACCAACTAAAACTCATAGACATCAAACCCTATGTCAACTACAACAAAATCCAGCCCAAAACCCCTCATGCCGATGAGCTGAGCCCGGTAATCCGTGAAACAGGTCTGCGCGGAGTTCTACTAGCTCGTCAAGCTCTAAGAGAAGCTGCGGCTAGACTTACGACAAGTGCCCATGGATTTTCAAATGCATCGCAGCCCAAAACCGCATCGCAAAGGAGATTTGATTGACCTCACAACTACACCGACAACTCATTGAGATATTAGCATCCAAAGCACTCGATCATCTCGAAACTCCCATAAAACTAGCTTCGGGAGCGTGGTCTTCTGAATTCATCGATGCCAAGAAGGGACTTGCAGCTTGGAGCGATCTCCGTCTTGCCTCCGAAGTGGTCAATGAAACCTTAGTCGAAGCAGGACACGAATTCGACGCAGTCGGCGGACTCACGTTAGGTGCTGACGCTCTTGCAGTCGGAATAGCGTCTGTTAGCGATAGCCGTTGGTTCGTTATACGAAAAGAACCCAAAGCACGAGGAACACGACGCCTCATAGAAGGAGCAGACATCGGCCCACAAGACACAGTGCTCATAATAGATGATGTAGTAACAACCGGGGGGTCCATCCTTAAAGCCTACGAAGCGGCCGCTGTGACCGGTGCAAAAATAACCGCCGCCACAACACTGGTAGACCGTGGTGAGATAGCAGCTCCAAAATTTGCAGCCCTAGGAGTGGACTACTTTCCCATAGCAACCTACAAATCCTTGAACATCAAACCAATCGAACCGCCTTCCAATTGAATCGCCTGCAACCAAACACCTGGCAAAAAGAAACCATTCGGAAACGGGCTGCTGCATGGAACTAAAAGGTACTTGGCAAGCCCTTCCCGCTAACGAGGAACTGCGACGCTGTTTCCACAAGAACGACTACGACGACTCCAGCTGGATATCTTTGCAGATTCCTGGTCATTGGGCCGAACACCCCAAACTGGCTCACATGGAATCTGTTTTATATCGCCATAAGTTTTCCGGGCCTCACACATCAGCCGCGGAAGACACTCCCGCAACCACTGCTGAACCTACCGGCTCAAAACTCCCCGCAAGCGAAAGTTCTGCCAACAGTGAATGTGTGCGCGATGCTGATCCGATTACCATCCCAATCCAAGATAGGCGTTGGTGGATCTGTTTCGAGGGGATAGCTCAACAGGGTGATATTTGGTTCGATGGGGCTTACTTAGGGCAAACCGACGGCTATTTCGTGTCTCACGAAATGGAAATCACCGAACACATCAAAAAAAAGTCTGATCATGTTTTGGCGGTAGAAGCCACATGCCAGCGTTTTGGTGACCCGGATAACCGTTTTACCCTCACCGGGGCTCTGCAAGACCCTGAACTGATAGGACGCCACGACCTTATAATCGGAGGAATATGGAGGCCTGTAACCATAAGATCGAGTGGAACGATCGCCATCAGGCATGCACGAGCCATCTGTGCTGACGTGCAACTGAAGCGCGATCCAAGTTCAATGAAAGCTCAATTAGCGTTAAGGGTTGTGCTTGACGTACCAAACGCGGCCACCATAAACCTATGTACCAGAGTAGCGGGCATCGAGCACGTTCATGTCCATCATGCGGCTGCTGGCGACAACCGGGTAGAATGGTCAGTAGACGTTGAAAATCCTCAACTGTGGTGGCCATACCCTCTTGGTGAGCAGGTGCTTTACGATCTGACCATAGAAGTTACGGCTGATACCGAAGTCCACGACTATCGCCGTTTCCGCATCGGATTCCGCAAAATATCCATGCGCAACTTCGTGTTTTCGATTAACGGTCAGCGCATGCACCTGAAAGGCGTCAACCTGCTTCCCACGCGAGCACTGCTAGGCACAGCCCAACCCGAAGATATGGTCAACGATATCACATCAGCAAAAACGGCGGGCTTGAACATGGTGCGCCCATTGGCGCATATATCCCGGCCTGAGCTGTACGAAGCTGCAGACAAAATGGGTATCCTGATCTGGCAGGATATGCCAATCCGTGGAATAATAAATCGCGCTTTAGGCCGTGAAGCCTATCGTCAGACACGTGAAGCAGTCGACCTCCTAGGCCACCACCCGTCAATAGCAGTCTGGTGCGCTCATGACGAGCCGTTCATGCGTTCCAAATACCAAACACCTCTACCACCCACCATCAGCAGAGAAGGGCCGTCCTGGAACCGTGACATACTCGACCGCAAACTGTGCCGAATATTGGATCGATGCGATGGATCACGCCCAGTGCTAGCACACACGGCTGTGTCACCTCGATGGTCCAACCCCAAAAATACCAGCAGTAGCATACTACTCGGACATAACAAACACAACAGCAAGACATCAGGCGAAAAGACAGCAAATCTAGCATCGGCTTTGGCAAGACTGCCCAGAAAAGGGAAGTTCGTATCAGCACTTACGACATCGAAAACCACTACAGCAGCAGACACGATAAGAACAGCAGACACGATAAGAACAGCAGACACGATAAGAAACGCGGTTGAAATATTAAGGCGTCTCAAATATCGACCTAATGGCGGCTTTCTGTTTTCCTATCTAGCTGACGTGGATGCTACCTTCCATCCCGCCAACCAACCCAACCGCCGTACTGATGACCGCGATGCCTATGATCCCCACCCCACTAGCACACAAGAAGTAGCATCGAATTTCGCTGGCAGCAACAGTCAGCACCAGCATGGCAACCCCACTAAAACTGCAATCCATAACTTGGGATTTGGTTTGCTGGACAGCCAACGCCGCCCAAAACCCGCAGTTTGGGAGGCATTTCAGGAAGCCTGCAAACCACTGCTGGTGGTGGCCGACCCTCTGCCTCAGCTTGTATATCCCGACAGTCCGGTCAGCCTGAATGTTCACATCGTCAACGACTATCGTAAAAAAATAGGCGGAATAGCAGTGCGTTCACGAGTGCTGGTCTCAAACAAGCCGCCTGGCGATTTTTTCAGGGGCCAGTACAGCAGCGCAGCAGAAACATCTGAAAACATTTCGACGTCTAGACAACCACATCAATCGCCCGACTGTTCCATTGACAGCGAGGCCAACAGCTTCCCATATACTGTGATTGCTGAACGTGGGTGGAAGGGAACCGTTAAATCCGACACCTGCGTCCGGATCGGACGCATCAAATTTCGACTGCCCGCCTACCTGAACGCGCCTCCATCCCATGCTGGTCCTGTACATTATCTGACTGTGGAACTAGAAGTACGGGTTGCTGGAAAAACAGTATCACACAGTCGCCGAGTCAAAAAAATCCGCATATCACAACTAGGGTTGCAACTTGTTTGAAACACTACGACACTTTCTGCATGCGCACTCTACAGGAGAACACCTTTTGATATAATGACACCAACACGACAACACCACTGAGCCACAACACCACGCAACACGACACCACTGAGCCACAACACCACGCAACACGACACCACTGAGCCACAACACCACTGAACGCCAATGTCAGCCGATAAAACCCCTACCAAAAGCACACCGCATACAATGACAGCCGACCGGGTTCCGCCTCTGCATAAAGTAAAAAAAGCGTTGCCTTGGCCGTTGAGTCTTTATCAAACCGCTATCGGCAAGAAATACGTTATGGCGATCACCGGTATCGGACTGTTGGGTTTCGTGATAGTCCACATGATCGGCAACCTTCACTTATATGAAGGCCCCAGCCAAGTAAATGAATACGCCGAGTCACTGCGAGACTTGGGCGGACATCTAGTGCCCCGCACTCTGATCCTCTGGATCATGCGAATCGGGCTTATGCTTATGTTCGTCTTTCACATCCACAGCGCATATTCGCTCAAAGAGATGAGCCGCAAAAGCAGCGAAAACGCCGGGTTCATGAGCGGAGCCAAACGTTACGCCAGTAAACAGGACTTCGTTGCAGCATCCTACGCAAGTCGTACGATGCGTTGGACCGGTCCAATCGTCGGGCTGTACGTACTTTTTCACCTTGCCGACCTCACCTGGGGCTGGTGGCTTGGCGACGGCTATATACGAGGAGACGTCTACAACAACGTTGTGATGTCGCTCTCATCACTGCCAGTAATGCTGATCTACATAGTGGCCAATATTGCCTTGGCAGTACACATCTATCATGGTGCGTGGTCTATGTTTCAAACTTTAGGAGTTACGAACCCTCACACCAAAAAGCTGCGCCGAAGTTTTGCTGTGATCGTGGCATCACTAGTATGTGCAGGAAATCTGAGCTTCCCGATCATGGTTCAAGCCGGGGTAATCAGCAATGACAGCAACAACACGAACAGTGTCAACACCAGCGAACACAGCACCGCCGACATAGACGCTGATAATGCTTAACACTGAAATCGCCTCCTCGACTACCGTGTGGCATTGGCCGAACATGCTAACATGAACACTGACAATGCTTGACGCTAAAATCCCTGCAGGCCCTATCGCAGAAAAGTGGGACAACCACAAGTTTTCCATAAAGCTTGTCAACCCCAACAACAAGCGTCGTTTCACGGTTCTGGTGGTAGGTACCGGTCTCGCTGGAGCTTCAGCGGCAGCGTCAATGGCCGAACTCGGCTACAACGTGGAAGCTTTCACATTTCACGATTCACCCCGTCGAGCGCATTCCATCGCCGCTCAAGGAGGTATCAACGCTGCCAAAAATTATCGTAACGACGGCGACTCCATATTCCGTCTCTTCTATGACACCGTGAAAGGTGGCGACTACCGATCCCGTGAAGCCAACGTTTACCGACTGTCGCAGGTGTCAGCCAACATTATCGACCAATGCGCAGCCCAGGGTGTGCCGTTCGCCAGAGAATACGGCGGCCTTTTGGCTAACCGTTCTTTTGGCGGCGCTCAGGTAAGCCGCACCTTCTACGCTAGAGGACAAACCGGTCAGCAGCTCCTGCTAGGAGCCTACCAGGCGTTGGCGGGTCAGGTCGCCGCCGGGAAAGTGACTGTCCACAACAACTGCGATGTGCTCGATATAGTCGTTAAAGACGGTGAAGCCTGTGGGCTTGTCATTCGTGACCTGATGACAGGTGAGACAAGAGCTTACAGTGGTCACGCCGTAGTGTTGGCCACTGGAGGCTACAGTAATGTCTACTACCTGTCTACCAACGCCATGAACTGCAACGTCACCGCAGCATGGCGTGCGCATCGCCGTGGCGCAGCGTTCGCTAATCCGTGTTACACGCAGATACACCCCACTTGCATACCAGCTAGCGACGATTTCCAGTCGAAGCTTACTCTTATGTCGGAATCTTTGCGCAATGACGGAAGAATCTGGGTTCCCCGTGATGCCAAAGACACACGCAGCCCCGAACTGGTCGACGAAGCAGACCGCTACTACTACCTGGAAGAGAAATATCCCGCTTTTGGTAATCTGGTGCCCCGTGATGTGGCGTCACGAAACGCTAAGACCGTGGTAGACAAGGGCATGGGCGTGGGGCCTTCGCGCAACGGTGTGTACCTTGATTTTTCTGATGTGATAGCCGCCGATGGCGAACAAGTGGTGCGAGAAAAATACGGAAACCTGTTCGACATGTACGAGCGCATTACAGGCGAAAACCCCTACCGGGTTCCCATGCGCATATACCCTGCCACGCATTACACGATGGGCGGCCTCTGGGTTGACTACAATCTGATGACCACTATTCCAGGCTTGTACGCTATCGGTGAATGCAACTTCTCGGATCATGGTGCTAACAGACTGGGAGCTTCGGCGTTGATGCAAGGATTAGCCGATGGGTATTTTGTGTTGCCGTACACCATCGGCGACTACCTCGCAGAAAAACTAGGAGACCCGGTAGTCCCCACCGATGACCCTGCTTTCACTGAAAGCGTAACCGCTGTAGAAGACCGCACACGACGTTGGCTGACAGTGAAAGGCAGCCTTACGGTCGACCATTATCATCGTGAGCTGGGCAAAATAATCTGGGAATACTGTGGAATGACACGCAACCGTGCTGGGCTCGAAAAAGCTCTCAACGAGATTCCAGTGCTGAGGGAAGAATTCCGGGCCAACGTGAAAGTGTTAGGCTCAGCCGACACCGCCAACCAGTCGTTGGAGAAAGTCAACCGAGTGGACGATTTCATGGAACTCGCAGAACTGAAAGTGCGAGACGCTTTGCACCGTGAAGAATCTTGCGGCGGCCATTTCCGTGAGGAACACCAAACCGAAGAAGGAGAGGCGCAACGTGACGATGGAAACTTCGCGTACGTAGCAGCATGGCAGTGGCAAAACCCGGACAAACCACAAAAACTGCTGGCCGAGCCACTGGAATTCGAATACGTGAAACTCACACAAAGGAGCTACAAATGAGCCGGATGCTGCAACTGAAACTGCGGATTTGGCGGCAGGGCGGACCAGCAAGTCGAGGAAGTTTTCTTGATGTGGACGCCCACGACATTCCCACGGATGCTTCATTCCTGGAAATGCTCGACATTGTCAACGAACGGCTGTTAGAAGACGGGATTGAGCCAGTCGTTTTTGCGCATGACTGTCGGGAAGGTATTTGCGGCACCTGCGGTTTGATGATCAACGGCCGTGCCCATGGGCCCGAGCTTGGCACCGCCACATGTCAGCTGCATATGCGCAAATTCAAAGACGGCGACGAGATCGTGATAGAGCCTTTCCGTGCGGCTGCGTTTCCTGTGGTACGGGACCTGATGGTGGATCGCCGTGCCTTCGACCGGATCATAGAAGCCGGGGGTTATATTTCCGCACCCACTGGCACCGCGCCTGACGCTAACGAAATACTCATACCCAAAGACGTGGCAGACTTCTCCATGGACGCAGCCCAATGCATAGGCTGTGGTGCTTGCGTGGCGGCCTGCCCCAATTCGGCAGCCCAGCTTTTCACCGCTGCCAAACTAGGGCATCTCAACGTTTTACCTCAAGGCCAGCCTGAGCGCTGGAGAAGAACAGAAGCCATGGTAGAAACGATGGAACAATATTTCGGGTCATGCACCAACCACGGCGAATGCCACACTGCCTGTCCTAAAGAAATCAGCCTGGATTTCATAGCATTATTGAATCGCGATTACATTAAAGCCAAAACAAAAAATCGCCGTCTAGCCTCCCAAGCTTGACATCTCGCGAGCCGTCCACCCGCCACGCCGTGCATAACTCTTCATTACTTCATCTCTACATTGAATGCGCGACGTCCAGCCGTCTGTACACAGCTGTCAATTTTGCGGGTCGGGAGTCGTGAACAATCCGGTGCGTCCAGCCGTTCGCACACAACCGTCAACCTTACAATCCTTCGTGTCCACACAACGGTAAGTGCGAGTAGGCCGTGAAGCAAGTAGAGATTCAACAACCGCTCCTCCCATCTACTGCTTTGCTTACCGTTGGTGACAGTACCGTAGTCTAATCCCGACCGAAAAGCTTCCTCCTGCCGTCAGTGTGACACGCCGGCCCTACTATGCGCAGAACCAACTGGAACTGGGCTGAACGACTAGTGATCGGGGTAGCCCGGGGAATGGCGATGGGGTGTGCTGATGTGGTGCCTGGAGTGTCGGGTGGGACTATCGCAGTGTTGCTGGGTATCTATGAGCGACTACTTGCCGTGGTGCGCAATATCACCGCAGCGGGAAGAAGAATGTTACGTGGAGACTGGCGTGCCAGCTGTCAACAACTTAAAGCTGTGGACTGGTGGCTGCTACTACCTTTACTAGCAGGAATAGCCGGCACGATCCTGCTCTTAGCTTCAACGATCGAAACGCAGCTCATGGAACGACCCGAAACGGTGAAAGGACTATTTTGCGGGCTTATAGCAGCATCATTAGTGGTCGCCCTGCAACTCTTCAACTGGCAAAACTTTACACGCATGGTGATGACAAGCATCTCAGCGATTGCAACTTTCATGCTTTTAGGACTACAGGTCGGCCCCGTGGACGATCCCTCTCTGCTTATGATCGCAGGAGCCGCGGCTGTAGCGATATGCGCCATGATACTGCCTGGCATCAGCGGGGCTTTCCTGCTACTGATAATGGGCATGTATGAAGCAACGATCAACATCGTCAGCGAGCTTCGCTATGCTGATATGGCTATTTTCGTTTTTGGAGCGGTTGTGGGGTTGGCACTGTTTTCCTCACTGCTGGGATGGCTACTCGATCGTGCGCACGATACTGTGATGGCAGTTCTAGTAGGGCTGATGCTGGGATCTTTACGAGTGCTCTGGCCCTGGTCCGACAGCGTAGACGTGACAAGCTACCACGAAAGTGAACACCTGCCCGGAACGAACCTACAATGGCCGGAAACGCAAGAGTGGCTGGCACCAACCGCTACCGCTGTCGTTAGCTTCGCGATAGTAGTAACCCTCACCCGACTAGTCAACCGAAAAACATCGAAATAGTCAGCCGTAAAACATCCAAAACCACTACAACGGAATAAACTATTGCGGGATCACGCAAACCAGAACAGCAATGCACCTACGAGTGCAGGGCTGTCGACAGGCTGGCGAGGTTGATCATAAAAATCATGCAAACCAGAACAACAATGCACCAGATTTTTACGCAAACACTGCTGAGGAAGATCACTGCGGTGATCTTTGTGGCTACTGTGACTTTGGCTGCTGCCATCACTGGCTGCGGAAGCGACACCAACACCTCAGAAGACGTTATCAACGAAAAACTAGGAGTGGTACGCGTAGCACCAGGTGAGGCCATTCAGATACGTTCACTTAACGCGCTCAGCGGCGATTCTGCTTTTCTAGGTATCGGCAATCAGCGAGGCGTTGAGATAGCCATAGCAGACTATGGAGAAATCAAAGGATTTTCTGTTGACCTTGGGACTGGCGTTGACGGCTTGTGCGCCGCTGACAGTGGTCAAGCTGCAGCTCAAACGATCGTAGCCGAAGAACAAGTGGTCGGCGTGATAGGGCCGTCATGCTCAGTTACGGCCACCGCTTCTGCGCCGCTGATCACTGCCGCGGGCATGGTGATGATAGCCCCATCCAACACCTCCCCCTCACTAACGTCAGACCTGCAAGGCAACCCTGGCGACAATCACTCACCAGGCTACTTCCGCACGGCACACAACGACCTCTTTCAAGGCCTCGTCGTGGCAGATTTCTTGTACAACGAAATGGGATTCCGTGTTGCAGCGACTATTCATGACGGCGACCCGTATTCACAAGGCCTTGCTACCGCCTTCGCTGATGCTTTCGAAGCTTTGGGGGGTGCCGTCCACTCGGGCCGAGTCAACAAAGAAGACACCAACATGGAGCCCACACTTATCAAACTAGCCGCCTACAAGCCTGACGCCTTATTCTTTCCAGTGTTCAGACCTGTAGGAGATTTCATAGCCGAACAGGCACGCGGTATAGCAGGATTAGAGTCAACCCGGTTGATCTCAGCCCCCAGCTTAGGAGACGATTTCATGCGTTTACCGCAGTCCGAGGGGATGTTCTTCTCGGGGCCCGACACCCGCCTAGGTACAAATCAAAACCAAGCCACCGGCTCAACCGCTGAAGAAGTTCTCGCTGATTACATAAGCCGTTACGGCGAGGAACCGTCATCGCCGTACTGGGCCCACTCTTACGACGCTACTACCATGCTACTAGATGCTATAGCCGCTTCCTCCACTATAGGCGAAGACGGTCTCTTGACCATCGACCGAGCGGAAGTACGAAATAGACTTTACGCTACCAGCAACTACAAGGGACTAATAGGAACGCTCAGCTGCGACGAGTTCGGAGACTGCGGCGCACAGCGACTAATCATCCTAGAACACGAAAACCCTGAAACCCCTGAAATCAGTAAAGACAACATCGTGTTCGAATACGCACCATAACTCTCACCCCGACAATCCAGATGGGCCACGGTTGTTCGAAGTAGTCCACGTTGACCACTACGCGCCGCAAACGGGCTTTCGGGGTGATGGCGGTAGTGTGGAGCGGGCTAAGAACACTTCTTTGAAGAGGTGGCGGCACGTTAGCTTCACCTCCCGAGTGTAACCAACGGTGAGATATGGGCCGGCATCGAGATCACTCACCAGAATGATCCTGAGAGCGGAAACTGATGTCTACTCGCTCAAACCGGCGGGGATACCGTTTTGTACCTCCAAAACAGCAAGAAGGGTCTTCAAAGTACCCCGAACCTCGTCAATCTTCTTATCAACCTCGTCGATCTTCTTATCAAGCTCCTCGAACTTGGTGTCCATCTTCTCGTCTAGTTCGCCGATCTTGGTGTCCATCTTCTCGTCAAGCCGGTATACCTTCTCATCAAGCCGGTATACCTTCTCATCAAGCCGGTATACCTTCTCGTCAAGCCGATCGATTCTGGAATTAGTGGTGTCGATTCTGGCGTTCGTACCGTTCAACGTGAACAACACCAGAGCTATGAGCAGCCCACTGATCAGAGCAGGAAGCATAGTGTATGTGATCGTTTCACGTGCTGTGTTCGCAGAAGCACGCTGAGACTCCGCAGCAGCCACAGGAGTTCGTTGTGAAGAAAACTCAGAAGATTGAGAATCGGGCGTGTCGGTCATTCGTGTAGAAGAACGTTGAGATGCGGATACAGAATCAATTATAGACGCAGAATCAGACGCAGACGCAGGAACAGACGTAGAAGTAGATGTGCTCATAAGAACCTCCTATTCAAACCATGCAGCATCAAAACCATGCTGTTCCAAGAACATCACAGACAAGAACTCACCATCAATAACATTGTACAGCAAAACTCATCGATCATCCATATGATAGCATGAAAAATAAGATTATATAACATCTACCTCTCAAAGCACCGCTGAATGGGCAACACATCGCAACCCGCCAAACAAGCGGATTGATAAGGCTCTGGATTTGTTGCATGACGTACTCGGTCCAGTGTGTGGATGACGCTCTACGCTGGCTTGACTCAATGGAACGACTGCTGAAAGAGTTCGGCGACAGCGATCAACACGTCAGCAGATATACAGCCTGCGCTGTGATTTGGCGGGATGCTGGACGTGGTAGTGGACACCGAGGAGCGGCGGGGCTGTTGCGAGCCTGCCGAGGGTGCCGAAGCGTGTGTTGTTATGCTGACTGGGAGGGTGTTATGCGGGTGTGGGCGTGTCAGGGAGGCTCCAGTTGGGTTTGCCGGAGTATGGTAGTGTTCTGATGCGGTAGTTGTTGGTGTCGTACACCCCTGCGTGGGGTTTTCTGGCTCTTCGGAAATGGGCGGGCACTAGAGGGTGTGGGAGAGACTCGAAG
>JAPPJC010000073.1 GCA_028820455.1 Acidimicrobiaceae bacterium | reverse complement strand
TACTATAAAGTATAACACCAGTCACGACATTTTGCAACTATAGCGTATAATTCCCTTCCTATTAGCTCCCGAAAGCTGATTCCGTGCCCATTCCTGGTACTCATCAGGCGAACTTTTTACTATTGAATCGACTCGCACGGTGTGTTCGTCTTTCGGAATCGCTGTACCTCCAATCTCGACATCGTGGTATCGCTCTAGTGCTCTGAAGGCATTCAAGAGAGACATATCAATAGTCTCTTCGGCTAGACTTTGAGTTGATTTCTGCAGGAACCGTAGTGCGAGATCGTGGTTCTTGCCAGAAATCAACATGAAATAATTTTGCAACAGTGTCTGTAAGTCAACACCACGATCAGACAAATGATTACGCGTAGCTAGCATCATGGTAGGATGCACGTTTTGGCTTGAAGGCTTCTTGGCATTGCTCGGTCTGTGGATGTTATAGTGAATCTGTATTTGAGGGTCTATTTTATATAGTCGAGTAACTACCTTATTGACGTCCACGTATTGCAACGTAAGGAACTCCAGGAGAAGTTGCAACGGGGCTACCCACTTGTCCAGAATGCTGTTGAGTGGCGTATCGTCTTGGATCTGAACAAAGGACTGTGCGCGTGAGAGGTATTGATAAGTCTCAAAGGTCTGACCCCACTTGAGGCTCAGTGCGATTAGCGCGCCGTTTACTTCAATTGTTTCAGTATCAATAAACTGCTCTTGTGGCACACGAAACGTTCGTTCGATGGGGTCATACATGCGTGTAAGGGGTTGTCGCTGCCACCCCCAATCTGAAAGGAGGTCGTACTCTATTCTGATTGAATTGACTTGATTGTCTGGTCGTACCCAAGTCCAAGTCTTCCTTGAGGTAGAGGCATACCAGCCGATATTCCAAATCTCTGTAACATGTCCTGGGAAGGACTGTGAGGCTGACGACAGCCATGCATCGAAGAGGCTCAGACCGATGTTTTTTCGGCTCGTGCCAAAAATCACGTCACAGTTGGAGTTCGACTTGGTAATATCGTAATTCGTTGGGTCATTTGAGTGGAAGATGCTACCCAATAGTTCGAGGTTCCATGGCCGATCCTTCGGTGTGATCAACTGACCTGCCACTCTTTCTTCGGGGAGATCTACTGCTGCAGACCCATCCATAGCATCGGGGCTTGCAGCATCGGAATACCAGAAGTAACCTAGCATCACTGCGCCTAATTGCGAGAAGAGGAGTTCAGCCATACCCAGGGCGGACCTGTTGACATCAGGTGAGTTTGTTTGAGGTGGTCTGGGGGTGGATAAAGGTTGGTTTGGTAGTTGACGGTAAGTGTTTCGGCTATACGGTGGCTATAGGTTTCCAAGCTTGATCTGTCCGATGGAGGATTCGTTCCGTTAGAGGTTCCAGCGAGTGATCCGTGAGTCGATTCAAAAGCCTCAGTCATAGCGTCGTAGCGTTCAAGGGCGAAACGCTTTGTGAGGAACTCACCGTGAGCCTTGACGTCTTTGCGTTTCACGATCAGGAAGGTTTCCATTATGTAGTCTGTGTCAGAGCGACCGATACCATAGAGATGGAACATCAGAGCGTCTAGTTCAGCTCGGATGAGTTCCCAGCATTCTTCATTCCAGTTGGCCTGAACCGACTTATTCTTGCGGAAAATCTTCTCGGCCAGAGGGTGCAAGCGGCCACTGCTGACGAGTTGATTGATCGTACTGCCTGACTCAAACAACGGATTCAGCCCGCCTCGAGGGTCCGGCCAGAGTATCTTCTTGTCTAGGGCATCGTCCATCGCTTCTCGGATACGTTTGTCGGTGATCTCGACAAAACGCTCTGAATAGTTCTGGTATTGATCTCTAAAGGTGAAGATATTCATTAGGAAATGAATGATAACAGTACGTGTGACATCAGAGGACGGATCCTTGGTCCTTCGCTTTAATTTCATTTCTGTAGAATCGATGCATCGTAGCAGCACGTGTGATGCGGAGAGTGCAGGATGGGAAAGTAAGGAAGTAGGTTCTCTGACTTATATGGTGGAGTTGTGCTCAACAGAGTGCGAATTCTTATCGTTGATAGGGGTTGCAGGAGCATCAGCTTTGATCGGTGTAGAGGCACCAATGCACAAGTGAGTGCTTCGTTCGTGATGTCCGTTTGGTGGGACTTGGGCACAAACGGCAGAGTATAGCCCATCTGTGTCTCCTTGTGTGGTCTGACTGCCTTACTGCCTCTTAGCATATTCCTATCCTGTGACATACGACAAAGTTGCCGAGGTGTAACTGCGCAAGAGCGATCTATCTGTCTCGTTGTTGTGTGTGGTACTGGTCTGCTGGGGGGGGGTGTAGCCGCGCAAGGATCCAGAAGCACAAGAGCAGAGAACCCTGCGAGCACGGAAGCGCAACTGTACGTGTAGACAGCTACTAAGTAGCGAGTTCCACCGTTAGTCTCGGCTTAGAACAGTGCAAAGACGTTGAGTCAGATCCCCACACAGTCGATCTAGGAATAACATCTGTGGTTATCGCACTGTGATAACCGTGGACGTTGTATCTGGGTTGAGGGGGTAGTGGGGTGAGTCCTCCAGTGCGAGAATGTGGTTTAGTAATCAATCCACTATTCGCAAGGAGGACTCATGGTGAATACTAGCGTACGACAGCACCCGAACGCTGCTTTGACGCCTATAGCACAGTGCGAAATGGCTGATTTGATGCTCGCAGGTGGTTGGAGTGTGAAAGCAACCGTTGAGCGGTTCCAGGTCAGCGTTAAAACAGCACGTAAGTGGCGTGACCGGTATGCCTGTGAAGGCAGCATTGGCCTTTTGGATCGTTCCAGCCGCCCGAGAACATCACCACGCAGCACTCCAGCGGTTAAACAAGCCGAAGTGATAGAGTTACGCCAGTGCCGCCGTCAGGGTGCTGCGTGGATCGGACACGAAGTCGGTTTGGCGGCCTCTACTGTGCAGAAGATCCTCGACAACGCTGGCCTGGGGCTGCTCAGACGCGGTGATCGTGCCACCCAGACACCCCCAAGACGTTACGTACGCGACCACCCGGGTGAGCTGGTTCATGTGGACGTCAAAAAACTGGCTTCTA
>JAPPJC010000036.1:22411-27057 GCA_028820455.1 Acidimicrobiaceae bacterium | reverse complement strand
GAGTACCCGCTCGATGGTCACACCACGCTGTGCGAACCAGGTGTGGGCACGCTTGCAGGGATTCTGCTGCTGTCAGACCGGTTTCATCTGCGAGTATCCTGCGAATAAGCGACTCGGCTGTGATCATCGACAGCACTGTGGACGTAGACGTATCCGACACGCTGTCGGGGGCCTGCTTTGGCGCGTCCGTGGATTCTCCAGCCTCCCACCGTCGGGTATAGAAGCTACTAGTTTTTTGACGTCTACGTGAACGAGCTCGCCTGGCCGTTCGCGTACGTAACGTTTTGGGGGTGTCCGGGTGGCACGATCACCGCGTCTGAGGTGACCCAGACCAGCATTGTTGAGGATCTTCTGCACAGTGGAGGCCGCTAAACCAACTTCGGATCCGATCCACGCAGCACCCCTGCGGCGGTGCTGGCGTAGTTCGATCACTTCGGCTTGTTCAACCGCTGAGGTGCTGCGTGGTGATGTTCTCGGGCGGCTAGAACGGCCCAAGAGACCAGCAGTTCCCCCAGAGGTGTAGCGGTCACGCCACCTGCGTGCTGTTTTGACGCTGACCTGGAACCGCTCAGCGGTTGCTTTCACGCTCCAACCATGCTTGAGCATCAAATCGGCCATTTTGCGCCGTGCTATAGGCGTCAAAGCAGCGTTCGGGTGCTGTCGTACGGTAGTGTTCACTGTGAGTCCTCCTTGCCGATAGTGGATTGATTACTAGCCCACATCCTCGCACTCGAGGGCTCACCCCACCACCCCATCAACCCAGATACAACGTCCACGGTTATCAACTAGCCACGCCTATGTGCGCTCGGCTATCCAGCGGTAGGCCTGCACTTCGAAAGTGCCGTGTGGGGTTCTCGGTACGTTTTGGGAGGTGATACCGATATCACAACAGCACAGAGTGAAAGTTTCCTTGAACTCTGTTGTCGCGTCGTATCTTCCCAATCCGTCCGCGCTTGCCGCGAGTCAGACTCTACAGCAGCCGCGCCGCCTGCGTTGTCGGAGACGTTCGCTGCCACCACCACGACAGCTATCAGCAAACCCGAAATGTCCTCCAATCCGAAGGCCTCGCGTCCCCGTGTCTTCTCCGCGGCGTCGAAACCCCCGCTGGCAACACCGACAGTGGCTGCTCCTCCTTGTACGCTGCGAACCTCGACAGCGGACCCGGATGGGTCGGGGTCGCGGCCTTATGAGACGCGCGCCATAGCGCGTAAGCGGTCCACGATCTTCTCTCAGGTTCCGTCGCGGCTCCAGGTCACACGATAACGGTGCACAGTGTTCCAATGCGGATAGCAAGCCGGCAGATCCCGCCACTGACACCCGGTAGCCGTCACATACAACACAGCGTCTACTATCTCGCGTTTCGACCACTTCCCAGGACGCCCCACCGCGCCACCTCCTGAGTAAGCAGACACCAAATCCTCGGGTCAAATCCCACTCCTCATCAGACAAACCCGCTGGCAAAGACCGCCAAACCCCCGCCTTCGACTACTTCTGCGCACTACTTGATGAACCCATACCCCAACACCACCCCAAAACAACCACAACCCCACCACCAACAAAAAAACACACGACAGCTTCTAAGAGTCGGGAGCTCCACAAAGGACGAACCTTTGATGCTGTTGTTGCGCAAACTGGAGTGTAGCTGTTCAATGATCTTTCGTTTCTCAGCTTCCTTCCATTGAGTCGGAGCTGGCAAGAGTAGCTGGGTTAAGATAGTTGCTGGCAGTCAAAAGATTTCATGCACATCCTAACGGGTAACAGGATTTGCGGGGTTGGGTGAAGGGCGCGTATCTGTCATTCGTGCTTCAACGGATAGCGTGACAGTTCCAAATATGACTCACACGGCGAGTCTGAATCGGTGCAGCCGATCGTTTAAGTGGGCTGCTATCATTGTTGGAGTGGTTGAAAGATACGAGTGGGTTGGTCTTGTGGCTCGGCAGTCGGTGTCTCGGGACAGCACTACACCAACTATTGCTTTGCCCTTCCAGCAATCGCCTCGGGGTGCCTCTGGCACTTTTTTGGCTGCTGACGAGGATGGATGCAAATGGTGGGTCAAGCCACTCAACAACGCTCAGGGTCAACGGGTGGTTGTGACGAGTGGCTGGTGTCGAGGCAGTAGATGAGCACGCCCACTCAACAACGCTCAGGGTCAACGGGTGGTTGTGACTGAGTCTATTATCGGTGCTGCTGGACAGCTAATCGAAGCACCAGTATGTGAAACGGCGATAGTATATGTTCCGGAGGAACTGGAGGGTTGGGAGTTTCGGCCAGGTCTCCGGCTTGAATCTGGTTTTGCTCACGCATCCCGTGCTGTCGAGACTGCGATTGAAGACCGGGAGCTGGGATATCGCTATGATGACGATAACCAAGTCCGCCATGTCGGTGTGTTCGCGTTGTATGACTGGTGCTGGGGTGGCGACCCTCAATGGCTTTACGCCGTTTCTGACGAAAATCGACTTTACAGTCACGATCATGGCTGGTATCTGCCTGAAGTGGGACCGGGCTGGACAGAACAAGCACTTACTGATCGCGTTGATCAGCCTCGTGAACTCGATTGCTCTGCAACCCAGTTGGATATTCGGGAGACATCCAGATTGGCTCGAAGGCTGAGGGATGTGACAAGAACAGAATTGTGTGATACATTGTGCCGCATTCCTGGACAGTGGCCGGTGAGTGACATCGAGCTTGAGTGTGTAGGCTGGTTTTTAGAGTGACGAGCCAGCCCTGTAGCCGATAGGATTGAAGCTCGAATAGGAGGAAGCAGATGAGGCATGTCTATTCACTGATTAGATTTGTTCCCGATCCTGCTCGCGGTGAATTCATCAATGTTGGCGCGATCGTAGGCTGCGAAGAATCATCGGAATGGGGGATCCGTCAGATCAGCAATACTAGACGTGCTCGTGCTTTAGGGAATCCTGATGCGCTGAAGACGGTGTGGTCGTTCATCGACAGGCTCGGAGAGAAGATCGACCGATACCAGTTCAGTCTAGAATCTTTACTTCCATCTAATCTGGAACTCAGTGAAGATTGGTTGGAGGATTTACATAACGACCACAGAAATATCGTTCAGCTGAGTCCACCGACTCCGATACTTACCAGCAGCGTAGAAGATGCACTGGATCGTGTATTCGATCTTGCTGTGTTGGATCCTGCACGTCAGCAGCATCCAGGCCGATGGAAGAACAAAGTGCTAGCCGCGACGCGCAAGGCTTACAGAGAACAATCCATAACAGCATCCGACATATCCGAGAGAGTTACCTTGTCAGCGGAGCATCACAAGGATCGCTTCGATTTTGCTGTTACGAATGGCACGACACTGCAATTGGTGCGGTCATGGTCTTTCAAAGCTATAGATGATCGGTATCTTTCCAATCAGATCAAATCGTGGGGATGGACAGTCAGATCAACGCGGGACAACGGTGGATCCATAGAAATCAGAGACGGTAGGAGTTTTGATGTGGACACTGACGTGGATATTGAAGTGATTTGCATTCCGCCGAGCCCTGATCAGGACGATTCGACATACCAGGAAGGCAATTCCGTGTTCAGGACTCTGGATGTTCACTCTGTGACGTTGGAGGAAGTGGGTACGATAGCTGAACGGGCCCGACAACTTCTCTTTGAGTCAGGTACGATGCTGGACATCTGAAGTGTTCAACCAGTCGTGACCGTTTCAGCTTGCGCTGGAACAGATTCTGAATCGCCTGTCGTTCTTACAGCGGTAGATGCTTCAAAACTCGTAGTTTTCTCTGTTACCGAGATCACATCCCAGGATACCACGGAAACCCCATGGTGGGTACCAGACGCTTAGCTTGATCTGAAACCTTGCAAACTCACCGTGATCCGAGTTGGCTCAAGCAGCTTGTGAACGACCCAAACAGGAATAGCCGTTGTTGGTGATCTCAGGTAGCGTTGATGATTATAAGCATTAGTGTGGTTCAGCGTCATCACCTCTGGTGGATTGACTCAGGACACAGTTGATTAGCGAGACAAGCGAGAACTCAGCGGTGACTTCCCATCGGTTGAATTCTGGTCGGATTCACATCTTGAACAACTTCTAGCATCTCTACCAGTACTGCATCACAGCACTTCTGACATTTGTGTCCAAGTTGGGGATGCTACCGCAACCCGCGTCAACCAACAGTAAAGAGCCTCAATGCGAGATTGTGTAGCTATGACTCATAAGTCACGATTTTCTGTAGTGCGGCTATGGCGGATACTTTGCTGATATTGCTGCCGTAGGCGGATCCAGTGGTAGCAGGTTTGCCGATGTTGGAGGACAAATCAACCCGGCCTCGACGGTTGCTTTATCGACACAGGTCTGTCGCCTTCCATGACAAAATCTCGAGCTCGCTATTTACGAGATCAAACACCTGAGGGAGGTGGTTGTATTTCTAGCTGTGTTTCATTCATACGTCACGTGAATGTGCTGGCCTGCTAGGAGGGTCAGGATATCTCTCCTCCGTCGTCTCTTGCTTTTATTGCCTGAGTTGTGTTTCCTGGTGCTGATGATTATAATGATAGCCAGAGTAGGACTACGTAAAAGGAGGGATACCTATGTCTGATGGGCATGATTCTGGGTATCAGTCAGCGGGGGGGGGCGGGCGGGGGGGGGGGGGGGGGGGGGGGGGGGGGGGGGGGGGGGG
>JAPPJC010000036.1:0-22401 GCA_028820455.1 Acidimicrobiaceae bacterium | reverse complement strand
TTATAATTTAACCCCCACTACGACTACGTAAAATGCGGGTTAACAAAGTCTGCTTGGCCAGATTCTGGGTATCATTCACCGGCCCCCCCCCCCCCCAATTTCGCCGGGAGATAAGGGATCCAAGCTTAGCGTACAAATCTTTACGCAGTTTTGGGCCGATGCTGGCTCTAGCCATATGCTTCCCGATACATTTTTTCTTTCTTCGCAAAATAGGTCTAGGAATTGCGTTTTTTGTATCGCCTATATTACTTGCAATCTTGTTTGGAGTAGGTGCTAGGCTTTTTGGAATAGGTGAAGATGAAGCTGTTGAAATGTTAAATTTTTTAGGTACGATTGTGTATCTGCCTTGGTGGGTTATTAATATGTGTTTGGTTAGGAAATGGGTGACAGAATACAACGATTCTGTAATGGCTGCGCGGGGAATTCAGCATTCTCACCCGATGCGACCTTGATTATTGACCTTGTCAACCGCAGTGAGTCCACCAAAAAGCTTGACAACTCCATGCCCTTTGATCATCAGATCTCGTTCGCTGGATTGGGTGTGTCTGTAGCCTGCACATCTTCTATGAGTTGACGTTTTACACAACGGTTTCCACCGTGTCTCGTCTAGGTATATCTTTGCGTTCGGGTTCGGTTACGCCCAGAGGGTGCTGATCGGGGCGGCACTGATGCGTTCTTCGAGCTTGAAACTCCGAGGGCCGGTGTGGAGCACAACACCGGCCACGAACCGGTCGCCCAGACGTTCTCGCAGCCAACGTAGGTGCCGGGCGTGCGAAGGTTTCGGTGCTCCAGTGGGTTTCACTTCAATGGCAACGACGCGACGGCCGTCGAGTTCGGCGATGACATCCACCTCGTGACGCCCCTGCGCGTCTCGCAGATGATACAACCGTGGATACAGGTCACTCACCGCAGCTTCGGCGCGCAACTGCGCAACCACGAACGTCTCGATCATGCGGCCCATGAGATCACCATCGGATATCACCGTCGCAGTAGTGGCTCCGGTGACCACTCCCAGCAGTGCCGGATCGATCAGATAGCGTTTCGGTGTCTTCACCAGTCGAACCAGCCGGTTAGAACTCCAAGCAGGAAGATCCTCAATGATTCGGAGATCGCTGAGAAGCCTATGATATGTCCTTGCCGTCTCGCGGCTAACCCCAGCCGCAGTGTAAATAGTCTTGTCATTGACGAGACCAGCGGAATTCAAAGCGTAGGCTTCGAAATACCGGCCGAGTCGCACCGGGTCTCGACCCGTCTCGAGATCTTGAGCATCACGTTCGACGACCTGTCTGATGTAGCTGCGAAGCCAGCGGGAACGAAGCGGTTCCGACAAACCGAGTGCTACTTCCGGAAAGCCACCCCGCAACACCAGATCGATGTAACCGCGCAGGTCGGGAGAATCTTGCGCGGCCTGAAGTTCCTCACCACAGACGATCCGCTCAAAGAGAGGACGCGTCGGTATCCCAAGCTGTTCCGACACGGTGAGTGGGTACATGTCCATCCACGTAAGCCGCCCGGTTCCCGCCCAAGTGGCAACATCGGGGTTTGACCTCACCGATCCGGTGACGATGAACCGCCCGGGGGAGCGTGCTGTGTCGACAGCTCGCTTGACCGCTCCGAGAACACCGGGAACGGCCTGCCACTCGTCGAGTAGAATCGGTTCGGGCATCCCAGCCAACGCCGAATCGGGATCCACTCTGAACGCCGCTGCCTCAACATCGTGATCAAGTCGTACCGTGGCCGAGGCGTACCGCTGAGCAGTCGTCGTTTTGCCCACTGCCCTAGGCCCGACTATCAATACCGCTGGGAGTTCGGCAAGCATCCTCGAGATCAGCGGATCCACTAGACGCTCATGATAAATATCCACAAACAGGCACTCTACCATCAAGAAAAGCCAGACTCGCGCTATGGCGCGTGCACTGACCGCGTTATGGCGCGGTTAGGCATCGATACGCGGCGTGTGGAAGTCACACAACAATAAGACTGCGATGCAGGGCTGCGTGGGTATGCCAGCGTTGGCGTTGGATTGCGGTCATACCCACACGATGCAGGGCTGCGTGGGTAGCACCTGGACGGTTTTGGCATCAGCGGAATAAGCCCCCAGTGATGCAGGGCTGCGTGGGTAGCACCTGGACGGTTTTGGCATCAGCGGAATAAGCCCGCAGTGATGCAGGGCTGTGTGGGTGGTACTCCAACCGCATACGAGCCTATGCATGTTTTCGCAAGCGTTAAGTCACTGCAATTGCGAAGGCGGATCCCTCTAGACTGGACCTTTGAAAGCGATGAATCATCCCGGCCCGGGGAGTCTCACAGGGGAGTCTAAAAGCCGGGATCCCTACAAAGGACGAACCTTATGAAGATCTTACGTGTTCTGATGACGATCCTAGTTGTGCCGCATCTTGTCTTTGCATGTCTGACTGCCCTGGTGGGAGGCTTCGCAGACGGAGGAACGATCCCCGAGCGCATCCTCTTGAGTCTTGTCCATCCTTTGGCGGCCGTCTTCCTCCTTGTGGCAGTGGTTTCTTCCAAGCCTTTGAAAAAAGAGATGAAGTGGATCACCTTGGCACTGCTATCGGTCAACATACTCGGTGACATCGTGGTTGCCGTGTTGATAGGCCAGGGGGTTATAAAGGGTGACTGGTCCTTGCCGCTGGTCTTTGCGATCGTTCCTCTTATCGGTGCCGTTTATATCACGACTCCGGTTGGAAGACCACCTATGGGTGGCGAGAACTCGTAGCGATCACAGTACTAGTCGATTGCTCGGCCTCAAAGTTTTGTTCTTATTCGGCTAGTTCTTAGTCAGATGCCAGGCGACCGTACCCTAATAACAGAATTAGTAACGGCACTCGGTATGACCGGATGCTCGAACCATGAAGCTGCCATAAGAGAACAGCCTGCCGCTCTTGCCATTACAGCCGACGATTGGGAAAGTCTCAAGAGGGTATCTTCAGCAGGGGCCTATAGCCGGCTAGCATGCGTGGCTTTTCAAAATGGAGTGTTTTTCGCCAACCATCATGATGGTCTTAACGGCCGTGTTCCTCAGCAGATAGAATGGAGCGGAGGCCGTCGCATTCCGGGTGATCAGCCAGTGCCTGCCGATCTGCTGGTTGATCGTGTTTACATGATCAGCTGCAAGTATCTGTCACGGATACTGTACAACACTTCTCCTGCACGGATTTTTGATGAAGCTTTGGGCTCTACTTTCGTGTCGCGTTATCCGGACTGGTACCAGCTGACAGCACCCAAGGAGCATGACGCATTGTACAGGCGCACCATCACAGAACTTGGCTTGAAAGGTATGCCCGAAACGGCCCGAAAGCTCGACACGAAACACCGCTTGAAGTTCAAACACGCACTGAAGAAACACCAAGAAGCTAACTCCACAAGGGGAGTGCCCGCCGAAGCACGCACAGAATATAAAAAACTAATCGACAGTGTCAGTCGTCGCACGGCTGTACGATGGCGCAAAACCTTGCAGCATCGCAGGCAGTGGAAGCTGATGCTCTGGCGGTTGTTACGTATCTACTCCTCTACGTATTTCATTCTCGGCATCGACCTTGAATCCAGGCAAACCATGCGACTGCGGGTGATGACACCCTGGGAATGGCAAAAATCTTACAAGCTGCTATCGTTCGAATTGTTTGCAGCTAGCAAAGGCCAGCCTCGGGTGGATTGGGTTGCCGAATATTTACATCGACCCACAGAAAATCAAGACAAAGTGTGCGGACATATTGAAATCCGTTGGAGTCACGGGCCTTTCATGGGTGCGCCCGAAGCGAAAGCCTATCTCGATACACCGCATCAGCAGGTGCCTGGTTATGAGCATCTCGCCATGGGGGAAACCGTAAACTCTACGATGGAAGCAACTGTGGGGCCCGCCTATCGGTATAATCAACTAATTCTAAAGGAAAGCAAGGCTTGACATTATGGAAAGCTGGACATTATGGCAGTTGAACGTTATACGGTAAGGGTAGTTCTTGATGGTTCTTCCGCCAGTTCTGGCCCATCTTCTGCGGCATTGGGTGAGAACGCATCCGCACGTGGTGCTGCCAGCAACTTGAAACAGCAGCAAAAGCCGAGTGTTTCACAGGACAAGAACACCAAAGTTTCACCGAGTACTGCGGGTCGTTCTTATGATGTGCATGTGGGGCCTGGCGTCCGGCAGTACCTTGCAGAAGTCATACCAGCGGATGCGCAACGAGCAGCGGTGATAACACAGGCGAATATCGGTTGGGCTGTGGAATGCGATACTTCGATACCGCGGTCGGTGTTCAACGTGCCCGACGGTGAGCAGGCGAAATCGTTGACACAGGTTGAAAGTCTATGCCGTCGAATGGTAGCAGAAGGGTTCACACGTTCAGACGTGATCGTGGCTGTTGGTGGCGGGGTTGTTACTGATCTTGCCGGTTTCGTAGCGGCGGTCTACCATCGTGGTATCCGTTTCGTGTCTGTGCCAACCACACTGCTAGCACAGGTGGATGCCGCTATCGGAGGGAAAACAGGTGTCAATCTGCCGGAAGGCAAAAACCTCGTAGGAGCTTTCTGGCAGCCTCATGCCGTACTATGTGACACGGACATGTTGGAAACCTTGCCTGAACGTGAACTACGCAGCGGTCAGGGGGAGATGGCAAAATATCATTTCCTCGGCGGTGATGACCTCCACACCATGTCGCTGACACAGCGGATCGCGGCAGCAGTGCAGATAAAAGCGGATGTTGTCGCTAGCGATGAACGAGAATCGGATAGACGGGTCGTGCTCAACTACGGTCACACGCTGGGCCACGCTATAGAGACGGCAGCCCACTACGACCTGCGGCACGGTGAAGCCGTAGCGATAGGTTTGATATATGCTGCTGAAGTAGCTTTCCGTCTAGGGCGTATCAGCAGAAAACGGGTAGAGGAACACAGAGAAGTGGTGGCTAGCTACAATTTACCGATGAAACTACCGGCAGAACACGCAAAACACGGCGACAACGAATTGCTGGCATTGATGAGACGAGACAAAAAAGCCACCAAAGGATTGACCTTTGTACTGGACTCGTCCGAAGGGGTAACCCCGGTCATGGGTGTGCCAGAGTCGATCCTGCGGGATGCGTTGGCTGCCATCCGCTGACTCATGCTTGCGTAGGACACGGGAAACGACACTTGCTTGCTTGAAGACATGATCAACCCAGCTGACATTCCTGAACTGAAAACAGCCGACCGTCTTCAACGTCTGCGGGTTGGCTTGGCTGATCAAGACGTGGATGCCGCAGTTTTCAGTGACACCGAAAACGTTAGATGGCTCACAGGTTTCACTGGTTCACAAGGCGTATTGGTGATAGGTCTCACGGAAGCCAACAGCGACGCATTGCTGATCACCGATGGTCGTTATACACAGCAAGCATCAGCTGAATTGCAGGCCAGCGGATGCTCAGAGCAGGTAGAAGTGGTTATAGACCGTTCAGCATCGAAAGTCACAGCGGAAAAGTTTGGAACCCTTCGACGTTTGGGCTTGGAAGTATCGGTCAGCTGGGCTTTTCAGCGTGCCTGGGATGAGAAGTTCGAAGCAGAGATAATACCCCTAGTGGAAACGGTTGAACATCTGAGAACAGTGAAAGACGATGCCGAGCTAGCTCGGATTGAAGTTGCGGCTGCCATAGCCGACCACGCTCTCAGTGAAATCAAACCACGACTGCGACCCGGCGAGAATGAACTTTCAATACAGTTTGCCTTGGATGTTGCCATGCGCAATTCAGGTGCAGCAGGCCCGGCGTTTGAAACTATTGTGGCTTCAGGCCCGAACTCCGCGCTCCCTCACGCTCGCCCCAGCAACAGACGCTTGCAAGCCGGTGATCTGGTGGTGATCGATATTGGAGCCGAATACGCAGGCTACCGTAGCGACATGACCCGAACCTTCCTAGTCTCCTCAGAAGATGCTAACCTGATCCCACCTTCATCATCAGTTGATCTGGATGCCGACAGTTATGCTGATGTGAATGCCATTGAACCCGCTGATCTGATCGAGCTTGTCACCCGTAGCCAAGCAGCTGGGATTGCAGCGGTACGTCCAGGCGTTGAAGCTGCTGAAGTCGACAGAGCCTGCCGTTCAGTCATTGAGGATGCCGACCTCGGTGAGTATTTCGTTCACGCTACAGGTCATGGTGTGGGTTTGGACATTCACGAAATACCAGGAATAGCTACTACCTCGAAAGCTGTCTTGCAACCTGGTAATGTGATCACGATAGAGCCAGGAGTCTATATACCCGGTGTGGGTGGTGTGCGTGTGGAAGACCTGCTAGTCGTCACACAAGACGGCTATCGTATCATCACCCGGTATCCCAAATATACCGGCAAGCAAAATCAGGTGAACTGAGCCACCCTGGTTGAACGGAATCCACGTCCCAGCGGGTTATCGCACGGGTTATCGCATAGCATAATCTTGTAAGTAAGCAGGGATATGTCATGCGGTTGAACGGAATCCACGTCCCACCGGGTTATCGCACGGGTTATCGCATAGCATAATCTTGTAGTAAGCAGGGATATGTCATGCGGTTGAACGGAATCCACGTCCCACCGGGTTATCGCACGGCTAAACTAGCTCTTGCAGCAGAAGTGATGTATTACTCAAGTGAACAGGAAGCGAATTATGCCTCGAATCACAACGAATGAATTAAAAAACGGCATCACCTTGAAATTAGAAGCCACTCTGTTCAATGTGTTGAAATTTCAGCATGTGAAACCCGGCAAAGGCCCCGCTTTTGTGCGTACCACCCTGCGTAATGTGAACACTGGAGCAGTTTTAGATCGCACCTTCCGGGCTGGTGAGAAGGTAGAAAGAGTTAACATCGACAAATGTGATATGCTTCTGCTTTACCGTGAGGGCAAGAATTTTGTGTTTATGGATAACAACTCTTACGAGCAGATTGTCGCCACCCCGGAAACGGTTGGTGATGCGGCTGATTTCTTGCTTGACGGTTCAGAAGTGGTTGTGCTCAGATGTGAAGGCGAAATCATTGGAGTCGACCTTGGTGCCTCGGTTGAATTGACGGTCGCCGCCACCGATCCTGGTGTTCAAGGTGACCGCGTATCAGGTGGTACCAAGCCCGCCACCCTCGACACAGGCTTAACGGTTTTGGTTCCTTTGTTTATTTCGCCAGGAGAAAAAATCAAAGTGGACACCAGAACCGGAGAATACATAAGCCGGGCCTGAACCCAGACTAAGCTCACTGTTTGCCGAGCAACATTCGAGTAAGCAACGTGTAACCCTGGTGCTGTGATGTTCAACCATACGGAAATATCCAGATGTTCGATATTCAGGCTTAGCTTATTGGGGTCTTCAGATGGTTGATGACGACCGTATCGCTATTCCTGGTTTCGGCCTTCGTCGTGAGGCACGTGAGGATGCCCTGGTTGTGCTCTACGAGATCGAAATCGCTGGCCATTCCATTGAGGAAGCCTTATCACGTAGAGCTATCCCAATGTCTGATTACGCTGTTGGGCTGATCAGAGGCGTGCAACAAGATATTGTCTGTGTGGATCATATTTTGGGTCGCCATCTTGTTGGCTGGAGCGTGCAACGCCTTGCCATAGTGGATCGCATATTGGCACGCGTTGCTGTTTGGGAATTGATAAATCGCCATGATGTGCCCACAGGTGTTGTATTGTCTGAAGTTGTAAGCTTAGCCACACGTTATTGTGGGTCAGAATCGCCACGATTCCTCAATGGCGTGATCGCTGCAGTGGCCTTAGAAGTTCGTGGTGCTGAAGTTTCTAACTCAAACCCTGATCAAACACCGTAAAGTTACCATACACCGTAAAGCTGCTAAAAGCTACAAGCTAGCAATGCAAAGCGGCTCTTCAGATGTGAGGTTGCGGCGAGCATTCAGACTCTGACACTGGCTAATATCAAAACTCACTGACAAGATAAAGGAATCAGGGGTTGGAGGTTTTCAAATCAAGATAAAGGAATCAGGGGTTGGAGGTTTTCAAACCGAGCCATGGGGACATCCTGGTGAAGTCGGAAACGACTTTGGGTGCGTTGCAACACACCCCGAATCAGTGATCCGCTGTGCTGTAGCCGGTCTGGTAGTGGTGTCAGGCTTTGTGGGGGAGTGCCGCGGGGACTTTGCGGGCCTGCCGAGGGTGCCGCAGCGTGTGCTGTGGAGGCTGGCTTACCTCATTTTGCTACTGGGTACGGCAGATGAAAGACGCCGACGCCCCGTTGTTGCCGTGTAAGCAACTGTATCGAGAGGGCTGCTGATTCCAACTAGGTCGTTTAGTGCTTTATCACTTATAGCAGGGGAGACAAGCGATCCATATTTGAGGTTCTCGGCTTGAAAGAGGTATTCCTGACACCAGACCCCGAGCAACAGATACAGATCCGTTAGCGCAGAACAGGTTCCTCTAGGCTGCTTTAGAAGTCTTTTCAGATTCACGCACCACAGGACAACCCAGTCGGCTGTGAGTGCCGATGGCAAACCAGAACGCTGCCGGGAGCGCATCGCAACCCGAAGTTCGTCTTCTGGGATGGAACGTAGAAGCTGAAGTGTACCGCTCATCTCGTCATCCTGGTAAACGCCGCTAGCGTATTCGCTCACTGAGTATATGACCACCAACCGTCTCAGATGAAGATCGGTGAGGCTCAGCCCTGAACGTGACCGGATGTCTGGCATTCCTGCTGACGAGATCCGACTACACTGTATGATCTCTTCAAACTCATCAGTCGGGGCGGGCCCTGCGCGATACGTGCGGAGAGAGCGGCGCTTGAGTAATGCCTCAACCAGAGGACGAGTCCGCGAACCACAGGGAGGCGAGCTGTTGTCGGAAGACTCGACTGAAATATTGGCAACTGGCTTCCTGCGTCCGACGTTGATCTCGGCGGTGGTGGCGTTGTCGGAAGACTCGACTGAAATATTGGCAACTGGCCCCTCTTTGACAGGTGAACTCCGAAATATCTCGACATCAAGAGAGAGACCCCAGCCATGCTGCTCCCATTTTTTAAGGAGTTTCTTCTTTATCGGACCAGTCGATCGTTCTGATATTTCTTCAAGTGAGGTAGGAATATGACCGTCCTCAACGAGAGCGAGTGCTTCTGTCACCGACAGATCCAAGTAGGCCTCCAGCTCCGGCACGGTGAGACGCACTGGCAGTGCCTCCTTGCTGGATGGCTCTAGAGTAACCCTTGTTTGCTGTATCATCCTTCCCCCTAAACGCTGCAGCGCATCACTGAAACACCGCTTTCTTCTAGCCGCTCAAGCCCAAGACACTTCCCGATCCGCTCGTGGTCAAGTGCCAACGAACTCGACACTTGATAGCCACAATTCTTGAAAATACGTGTAGCTGTCATGACAAGGTGCCCAACGTCCATAAAAACTGTTCGAAAGGTACGTGGTTCGCGATACCGGTACATATTCCGCTCGAACATCGTGGTAAACAGTAGATAGAACACTTCATTCTGTTCGTGCAAGGACAGTGAATCCCCGAAGTCAGCCCACTGATCTGCTGAGTGGCCTTCGGGTATTGGCAGAGAGACCAAGCCTGCTGGTGACATTTGGCAATGATGCAAGCTTGGAGTTTCAAGCTGACATCCCTTCGCATACGCCACATAGATTTCGGTTGGGTGGCGAGAACCACCAGATGGGGAAGTACGCAGAAAGGCAGGCTCTATGCCCTCACCCATTCTCACACTCCCAATTTTGGCAGTCAACAGCCAGAGAAGTGATGGTAACTCCACTTCCTTCTGCGCACTGTTGAACTGTCCGCGTGCCGGACCCAAGTCGAGACCACGAACGGAGGAACGATCGCTGGCTAGATCAACCTCGCCATGTCGAACCTGCTTGCATCGAAAATCGTCAGGGTGTTCAAGCCGGTATTTCTTCATCAGGTCTCTGTCAGTTTGACTCACACCATGGTCATCGTGATCGTCGGTAAAAGGAAAATCAAATGTTCCGTGATGGTAGTACCATGCTGCGCGTTGTTCCGGCGATTCAAGGAGCTCATCTACGTCTTGGTCTGCTTCCTGAACCGACACCAAAATACCTTCATAAAGCAGCCGCTCGATAAAAGCCAGAACGCGGGCTGGCTCAATGCCAAACCGTTCGCTCATATCGTCGGCAAGCTGACGGCTTGTCCGTCCTTTCGCCGCGAGAAGAAGCAGTGCCGCTCCAGCCACTCCTACTCGATGAGAACACCGAATCCGCACCTGTTCTACCATCCATTCCCCTTCACAAGATGTTTGAAGAACTCTCGTGTCAGAGCCGAGCCTAACAACTGTTCGCAATGCTTGTTGGCTTAAGCCCACCTACAATACACCTTCATCTTCCGTTTCCTGTGCCTACAGTGTAGTAACTACTGTCAAATAAGCGACTCGGTTATATTGGCGACATCAGCCACGAAATCAATAAAACTCGAATCGCCAAAACTCGCCGGGTTTTGTTGGAATAGTAGAATCCAATAGTTTTGGGGGAGGGCTACATTGAATGTATCCACATTGAATGTAGCCACTATCTCAAGTTACCCGCAAAGGTTTTGGGGGAGGGCTACATTGAATGTGTCCACTTCCTCGAGGCTAAGCATGAACTTCTTAGATTCTTGCTGGCTTGTAGTGTCAGTACTCGTTTCTTCCATTACTCACCTCCTCTCTCACAAAGTTCTAGTGGTTGATTGGGGATCACGCGTTCATGTTACCCCATCTACACCATTTTTGCAATTTGTCGCTTATGCCTATCCAGTAGAGCTTCCCCGGTTTTTGAACAGTTCTCTTCCAATGTTTCGATATGATAACCGTCGGCGATGTATCCAGGTTCGGAGTGAGGTGTTTGAGAGGAGCCCGCTAACCCCTCCAGGCATCAGTCGGTGAAACACGGGAACATGACAGCGGTGTCCTTGATCTGCTCCACCGTACAGCAGGCCATTTAGCGGGTTGTTCGCGGCTTCGGCGGGTGAATTGATGACCTTGAAGGTGTGCCAGTCCTGTACAGTGGGTCGTGCTTGCGGCCGTAGCCCTCTAGGAGTCTGCTGAATTAATGCCAATTCCACGCAATCCGCAAGTCTTCGAACTGGGAATCTGTGATAGCGCAGTCTCTGATTCGAGACTTACCAGCATTCTGCTAGATAGCCGATCACCAGAAAAAATGCGGTACTGGATAAGAGCACTCCTTCAAGTAGCTCTTTGCGAGTTCGATCCAGTCTTGATACTCCCTCTCCGGGCCGAACACTGAAAGTGCTGATGGTGCAATCACTTTCACAGCATGTAACCCTACTTCAGAGGTAAGACCTCTTGTGAGATCGACCACAAGAACTGGCTTGCCGGGAGCAGGTTCTACTTCAGGTGGACTCCCCTGTCGCATGCTCTCTCTGGGTGTAGGTTGTCCCGAACAAGCCCAATAGACGGCGCGCTCGTGTTTCCCCGTAATCTCATTGCGATGACTTACCTTCTCACCTGTGTTGAACTGCAAGTATGTCTCAACAAGGGTTCTGCCTTGCAGTGCTTCAGCCAGAGCCTTGCCAGGAGTAGTGCCTGCTCCTGCGGTTAACCTCGGAATATTGGGTGACTCAAGGTATGTGACATATATGTCAATCTCACGCGGAATCTTCATTCGATAAAAATATGGCCGAACATGATGACGGCCAAGTGCTTCACAGGAGCTACGGATATAGTCGCTGAACGGACCATTGAACACATTTCCTAGGTAACCGGCAAAAAAGTGCAGCATGATGGTGTGACGTTCAAGTAGTTCAGCATACGCGTGCCTGAGCGCAAGCTGTTCGTCAACGTGGACTGCCGTTCCGCAAGACAACGGGCGGCGAAATTCCCAAGGTTCCGATATCTTCCACGAAGGAAGCACCGAGTGAGCCGGCACGAATCGTTGTTGCCTGGTTTCAAGCTCATACCCTTCAATCCAGTGAACTTCAGCATCGCAGAGAGAAGAATCGATCTGCCCACTAGGCGAAGCCCAGCGGAGCCAGTCTGACTCATTGAGTTCCTCTGCGCTAGCGCGCTTGGTTCGAAACTTAGAGTTGCCTCGTGTGGAGATCCGCTCAACCAGCTCAGCTAACGCCTTCGTAGCAGCTTCAAACTTCGTGTTAGCAGTACCCCATGCATGCACACCATCCGATCTGGCTGAGACAATCCAATGAAGGCCATCAATAGCCTGTTTCGCTTCCAATTTCGGTTTAATGCACGAAACAACGCAAGACTGCCAAGACATCTAGTGTAGCTCACTTCCAACTCGTAGGTGAACTGGTGGACAACAGTTGGAGCGTTGCTCCATCAAACGAAGCAGATACACGACCATCCTCAATGAGAGTGAATACTTCAGGTACCGACAGTTTCAACCAGGTATCCAATTAGCGAAAAACCGAGCCTCAAGCTTCTAGAAGTCTACCCTCTAGCCCCGAGCCCCAACTCCAAGCCTCCGGAATGTAAGCCCCATAATTTACCGAGGCCTACTACTTTTCAGTAGTAGGCCTCGAAAGCAAAATTAATATTAGAAAAATTATTCGGCAAAATCGTTTAACGTCCTTTTAGCCTTTGCCACGGACTATCAGACGCTTGGTTACCTCTTATTGGTTTGATTGGATGTGATTACTGTTTACCTTTGTTGTAGTGTTGTTGCTTTAAATCATATATTCCAGCTGTTTTAATCGTTCTAGCGAAAAACCAAAATATTTTAAATTGAAGTAAATAGTATCAATACAGTCAACCAATAACAAGAAAACTCATCTTATTGTGAATATGATCTTGATAGCCACTGTAACGTTTATTTGTGTCTTCTGCAACACTTTCTTAAATATATCGGAATGTTTTTTTCATAATTTCTGGTCTATGTCGCGTTTTTTAGTTCTTTAGGTTTGCTGTCAAGATGAATTTCAAGTCTAGCTCAGTTCGTTCTATCAATTCCCATCGTTCTATCAATTCCCAGGACAGTGAAAACATAGCAGCCAAACGTCTATCCGCAAATATTTTGAATTGCAGTATCGCTTCATCACGCGAATATCGGAGAATTCAAAGAGTGAGGTAGGCTGGTGTTTCTTTGTGGTGGAGAGTGAGTGATGACTACTGGTAGGCTGGTTGTTTCCGGTGCCCGCGAACACAACCTGCGTAACGTTCATGTCGATCTCCCTCGGGGATGCTTGATAGTTTTCACAGGACTATCGGGATCGGGTAAAAGTTCTTTGGCGTTCGACACAATTTACGCTGAAGGGCAAAGGCGTTATGTGGAGTCGCTTTCGGCTTACGCCAGACAGTTCTTAGGTCAAATGGATAAGCCTGACGTCGATTTCATCGAGGGTCTTTCGCCTGCTATTTCGATAGATCAGAAAAGCGCGTCACGTAATCCACGTTCAACTGTGGGGACGGTAACCGAGGTGTACGACTATTTGCGGTTGTTGTATGCACGTATCGGAGTACCGCACGACCCTGAAACGGGGGATAGGCTGATCCGTCAATCTCCCCAGCAGATAGTTGATCGCATACTACAACTAGAGAAGGGGGCCAGGTTTCAAGTGTTGGCACCCGTGGTAAGGGGTCGCAAGGGCAACTATGACACCTTGTTGATTGATCTGGCGAAACAAGGTTACACACGTGCCATGATCGACGGTGAAATAGTGGAGCTGTCTACCATGGCAGACGTTTCGGGTCTTTCGGGCGGTGCTGACGGTTTGGCATTAGCCCGCTACGAGACACATGATATCAGTGTCATAGTGGATCGACTGGTGTTGCGTGAGGGTATTGAGCGGCGGCTCACCGATTCGGTTGAAACAGCGTTGCAGCTTGCAGGAGGTGTCCTTGAAATCGACATAGTCAAAGCCGCTGCTACTGGGACTTCTACTGGTTCGGAGACTACTGGTTCTGCTGATTCTGCTGTCGCTCCTGCTGAGAAGAACCGAAAAACTTCTATCGACAAGACTTCTGATTCTGATACTATTTCTGATAGTAGGATTATTTTCAGCCAGCATTTGGCTAGGCCATCAGACGGCAAATCGTTTGAAGAGTTAACTCCTCGTAGTTTTTCATTCAACTCACCTTATGGTGCCTGCACTCACTGTGACGGGCTGGGCACGGTATTCGAAGTAGATCCTCAGCAGGTGGTACCTGATCAGGATTTAAGCCTTGCTGATGGTGCGATAGCCCCATGGGCTTCTAGCAGTTCGCGCTATTTCCCCAGATTAGTGGCAGCAATATGCGAGAAATACGACATCCCTCGAAATGTTCCCTGGCGTGCTCTCAGCAAGAAGCAGCGTGATTTGATGCTTTACGCTAAAGGCGTGAAAGGGACTGTACGGGTTCGTTATAGAAACAACTATGGCCGTACACGCATGTATGACTCTGGTTTTGAAGGAGCGGTCCCTTATTTGATGCGCCGCCACACAGAGTCGACTAGTGAAGCAGTGCGCGATCAAATCGAAGGTTACATGCGTAGGGTTTCTTGCCATAAGTGCGGTGGTGCTCGGCTTAATCCTCTGGCTCTGGCAGTAACCGTCAATGATTTCAATATCTACGACCTGTGTTCGATGTCCATTGCCGATGCTGCTAAAGCACTGATGGAGTTGAAATTAGAAGATCGTGACAACATCATCGCAGGAGCGGTGCTCAAAGAAATCAGTGCTCGGCTTGGTTTTCTTTTGGATGTTGGCTTGGACTACCTTACTTTGTCTCGTAGTGCTGCTACCCTCGCAGGTGGGGAAGCGCAGCGAATTCGTTTGGCCAGTCAGGTAGGGTCAGGTCTTGTGGGGGTGTTGTATGTGCTTGATGAGCCTTCAATCGGTCTTCATCAGCGCGATAATAAACGCCTTATCGACACGATGGCCAGTATGCGTGACCTCGGTAACACGGTTCTAGTTGTAGAGCATGATGAGGAAACCATTCGAGCTGCTGATCATGTGGTGGATATTGGCCCTGGTGCAGGTATTGAAGGTGGCCGGATCGTATATTCAGGGCCGGTTGACGGGCTGCTGGAAGTTGAGGGATCGATAACAGCTGATTATCTTTCGGGTCGTCGCGGTGTCGATGTCCCTGAAGTTCGCCGTTCAGGGCATGGTCAAAGTTTGCAGATCAAAGGAGCCCGTGAGAACAACCTCTCAAACATAGATGTGGAAATACCTTTAGGTAAGCTGATCTGTGTAACCGGTGTATCGGGTTCAGGTAAATCTTCACTGATCAACGAGATTCTGCTTAAGGCACTCATGCAGCGTATCTACCGTTCTAAAGTGCCTCCGGGACGTCACACCCGTGTTACCGGTATGCAACATTTGGACAAAGTGATCGCCATCGACCAGTCTCCTATCGGTCGTACTCCCAGATCAAATCCTGCCACCTATACCGGCATACTAACCCATGTGCGTAAACTTTTCGCGCAAACTCTTGAGGCTAGAACACGTGGCTACACCCCGGGAAGATTTTCTTTCAACGTGAAAGGTGGACGATGCGAAACGTGTGCTGGTGATGGAATTATCCGTATAGAAATGCATTTTCTGCCTGATGTTTACGTTCCCTGCGAAGTGTGTGAAGGTCTTCGCTACAACAGGGACACTCTTGAGATAACTTTCAAAGGCAGCAACATCGCAGACGTGCTTGCGATGTCCTGCTCTGAAGCTCTAGACTTTTTCAGCAACCAGCCGACCATTGTTCGACATTTGAGCACTCTCGTGGATGTGGGTCTGGGGTATGTGTGTCTCGGTCAGTCTGCAACCACACTATCGGGGGGTGAGGCGCAACGGGTTAAGCTCGCGCGGGAATTGGCAAAACGACCCACAGGCCACACCCTTTACAGTCTGGATGAACCCACTACAGGCCTGCATTTTGAAGATGTACGTAAATTATTGCTGGTGTTGGGACGTTTGGTGGATTCCAGTAACACGGTGATTGTGATTGAACATAATCTTGATGTGGTGAAAACTGCTGATTGGATCATTGATTTAGGACCTGAAGGTGGTTCGGGGGGTGGTCGTGTGATAGCAGCGGGAACACCTGAACAGATAGCCGATGTGCCGGAAAGTCACACAGGCCGCTACCTGAAGACCGTGTTAGACTGACAAGTGGTTGTCTTCTTCTGGCAGGAGCTGCGATAGTGGAATCAAAGGCCGGGCACCTGTATGGCTGATCACTTCACTAGCGGCTAAAGTTGCTAGCTCAGCGCAGCGGCGCAGCGGGGCTTCGGAGCACAGGCCCCATAGAAATCCCGCAGCGTAAAGATCACCGGCTCCGGTGAGGTCTACAACTTTTGGCACAGCAACCGCAGGTATCTCTTCTATGTTTTTGCCTGTCACGACTAGGGAGCCTTTCGGGCCTCGAGTGATTACACCGATATGCGTCATGTCGGCTATCTGTTTGCAAACGTCATTTAAGTCATCGGCTAGCGTTAAGGCGTATACTTCATCTTCGTTTGCAAAAAGCACATCCACATTGTCGGCGATGAGATTGAGCCATTCGCTACGATGCTGCTTTACAACGAAGGAGTCTGATAAGGTCATCGACACAATCCTATTCGCATCTTTGGTCGCAGCTATAGCAGTTCGTATTGCTTCTTTGGCTTCTACGTTGCTCCACAAGTAGCCCTCACAATAGGTGATACGGGCTGCTGCAATGGTGTCTGTGTCGATATCGCTGGGACATAGGCAGGCTGATATTCCCAAATACGTGTTCATGGTTCGTTCGGCATCAGGTGTGACTTGGATGAGACATCGTGCAGTGGGAGGGCCGGAAGCAGCATAAGGCGAATCGAATATCACTCCTGTGGAGCGAATGTCATGTGCGAATATTTTGCCTAATCGATCTGACTGCACTTTGCCCATGTAAGCGGCTTTGCCACCAAAAGATGCAACACCCACCATCGTGTTCGCTACTGACCCTCCTGATGTTTGGATGCCAGCCGGCATAGCAGAGTAGAGTTCGGCTGATCGTTCAGCGTCGATAAGGGTCATGCCGCCTTTTTTGAGATCGTGCTGAGTGATAAAGGATTCCGGCACTGAAGATATTACGTCTACTATGGCGTTTCCTATGCCGACGACATCTATTACAGGCTGCATATGATCTGTTACCCGGTGTCTCTGATTTCTTGTGATCCATCTGTGGGTTTCATGTGAAATCTCACATCACAGTCGAGTGCTTCTTCTAGTAGTTTGCAACGTTGTTGCGCAGTGAACAGTTCAACATCCACAGGTATATCGTTGTGCGGTGTGATTTCCACGATAATCCCGTTGGGTTTCAATGTTGAAACCTCTATGAGTTCTACGGCTTGACGGTAGGTGCGGTCTAATGCTATACCTATCCGCAGTAGCCCAGCCAACACTTTCACGCGATGTCGATCCGCATTGTCTAAAGTCATCCAAGGGGTGTGCGATTTAACGGGATGTCTTTTGCGGTGATAACGAGCTACTAATGCGATGAGTTCTCGTTCGTTTTCCGAGAATCCGACAAGACGGTCACTGTGGCGAATCAGATAGTAGGAATGCTTATGATGTGCTGAGTGGGCTATGCCAAGACCAATGTTGCGAAGTAGTCCAGCTATTTCTAAGATTGAGCGGTCGGGTTCTGTAAGACTATGCATAAACCTGGTAGTGTCGAACAAGTCTAGTGCTAGGCCAGTCGAATATTGGTCATGGTGAGAATCTGTCCTTTTCCAGGTATCAGCCAAAGAGAATACACTAGTCCTGCGCGGATCGATAGGCTGATCGATAGGCTGGGTCGTGGTTTTGTGTGTTGTGTCGGTGTGTCTGCGCGGATCGATAGGCTGGGTCAGCTCATCTCGCCTGCTTGTGTTGTAGCGGTTGCAACGGTCTATCAGCAGTCCTTCTCTCAAAGCTGCCGAAGACACGACTAGTTTTCGTATTTCCAGGTCTGCGCACAACTGCTCAAGCAGCACGACGCCAGCCACGATAACGTCGCGCCGTTTACTGGAAAGTCCGGCTATATGACAGCGATCCTCCGGTTTGCGTAGTTCTACTAGTTCGTTCAAAAGTTTGCTGATCTCAGTTGTGCGCACTATTTCTTTAGTTCGTTCTCTCCGCTCGGGAGAAAGCCGACAAAGTTGTTTGCTGATCTCAGTTGTGCGCACTATTTCTTTAGTTGGTGTATTTGCAGGTGTGTCTTTTGCTTCGCTGGCGGTTGTGGTTGTCGTTCGGCGAAGATGTCGAGCGCATATTGTAGCTACTGTTGCAATAGTGCCAGAACAGCCGATTACCACCTCAAAACCGATTTTGCGTATTTCTTGAACAGTGGGAGCCGTAAATGATCTAATATAATCTCGGCAAGCTTTTACCATGCCAGGTTTGATGATTCCCTGCGGAAAAAAGCGATCGGTTAGCCGAATATGTCCTAGTTTCAAGCTACGAAACAGTGTCGACCCTATTTTGGCGGCTGTTATCAACTCAGTGGATCCACCACCTATATCAATCACCAAATGCGGTTGGTCTGCGATGGGAACTGCATGCAATGCTCCGAGATGAATGAGTCGAGCTTCTTCGATGCCGGAGATGACTTCAATGGAGATACCCGTTTTCTCTCGGACTTCGCGGAGGAATTCCCAGCGATTATCCGCTTCTCTCACAGCACTTGTCGCAACGGCTATGATTTCTGCGTTGTGTGCGTCAGCAATATAGCGAAACTCGGTCAGGGCCTCTACTACCCGTTTTATAGCAGCAGGGCTGAGGTTTCTCATGTCGCCGCCTCCAGCACCGAGACGCACCACTGTCCGTTCTCTGGCTAAAATTTCAGGCGAATGACCCGATGTTACCCGGGCAATCACCATATGCACTGAATTAGTGCCTACGTCAATAGTTGCCAGTACCCGTGAAGAAGATGTTGTCATCTAATCAATCCTGCGCAGTCATTGCGGACATTACAAGCATTGTCGTCCGAACTTATGGTAATGGCATCCATCCAAGGCCACCCCGTACATACATTGCGAACATTGCTGGTATTGTCGCTGCTGATTCGTTCAGCTAATCGACTTTTTTTGTTGAAGGGTTGTGCCATATGACTTGGTCTAAAAACAAGTATTTGATACCCCATGTTAGTCCGTAGGCAAAAAAAACGCCTGCTAAAAACAGCCAGGTTTCTTCAAGGTGGAGTTCCACAAGCCAGACTATGAGAGAGGATAGTCCCAACCCCACCAAAGCCACAATCCAAAACGCTAGCACCTCACTGGTTAGACGGTGTGGACCTTTTTGTTTCCATACCCAGTTTCGACTCAAGAAATATGCTGGTGCTGTTGCCACTATTTGCGCGGTAAGGTTGGCTGTTAGTGCTGTCCAGTTGAAAACAGAATAGCACGCCATCAACACTCCAGTACTCACAAGCACATTGACCACCGACACACCGAAGTAGCGCAATAATCTTAATATGTGGACAGCTATTAACCGGCGTGACGCGTTTATTGACGATGCTAAGATAGTCACAATCATATACTAGTGACCAGACAACGATAGTAGATTTCAGTTTTTCGGATGGTGAGTACTTGGATATGGGCGATGTGAACAACGACAGTACACACGTGGATCATGTGGATAATGTACTTGTGGAGAATACTGCACCCACAAAAATAAAGGTAGAAGTGTGTCGTCGTGTGACAGACGATCTTGTAGAGGCCATGGATTGTCTCATCCCGCAGCTTTCGTCTTCCAGCGCGCTGCCCAGCCGAACCGATTTGGAGGACATCGTGGCTTCCCCTGCTTGTACTCTGCTATTGGCTATTGATCAGAATCGCCGTATCGTTGGCTGTCTTACCCTTGTTGTGTATAGGATTCCCACGGGTGTTCGCTCCCGCGTAGAAGATGTGGTTGTGGATGAGACGGTGCGCGGCAACCGCATTGCTGAGCTGTTGAGCGTCGAAGCTCTCAACCAAGCCCGAAATGCTGGGGCACGCAATGTTGACCTTACCTCGCGGCCTGCTCGTAAAGCAGCCAACCGCCTCTACACCCGTATGGGGTTTGAGTTGCGGGAATCCAACGTCTACAGGCGGGTGCTGTAGGCCTACACCTTCTACTAGTCATACGCCACACCCCGTACTTGCGGCTCGCGTGCTAACAGCACCTCCTTATCGCAGTCCAACAGGCGAGCCACAAGAACTGGGCCTGCGATCTGGTGAAAGGAGACAGAATATCAGCAGAATGCACTATCGGAGGGTACACCTACGGCATCATCCATCGTTGCACCTCAACCCGGTGTCAGAGGCAGCGTTCGCCGTTCCAGCCCCGTGAGCACAGAGTCTGCAGCCTGACCGAACGCAATCCGGGGTTGATGATCTCAAATGTGCTGTCCCAGTCGATGCTGGCGTCGGCAATGATGTAGAGCCGCTGTCCGAAGTGTCGCGAACCCCGGACAACGAGATCGATCTCCATCTCTGCCAGACCCTCGAACCAACCCGGGCCCGATATCGTGACGGGTTCTCCGCTTATCCGCGACTCCAGGGCCTCGAGAACGATTCGTGCCAGCTCGTCCATGCTCTCCGCTTGCGGTAATCCGCCCACGGCATCTGCTACTTCCTCGGTCACGTCCTCCTCGGTTGCGGGGTAGGCGAGATATGCGGCACTGGCCCAACCCGTATAGCCGCCGACAGTCACCTCGTACCATGTCGAACGGGGAAGCGAGCGTGCCCGCCCCGTGGCTACTACCGCATCGTCTTCGAGGTAGGCGGCAACAGACGAGTCGGGACGCAGCACCCACAGTCGTTCCTCGGTTTCTCCCCGGATGATCTGGAGCATTGCGATGATGCTACCCAATGGTTCGTTTCTGATGTTCAGCACATCATCGGATTCAACGGCCGCTACGATTAGGCGATCCCCGAGCTCTGGCCCGAAACCGATCGCATCTCCTGCGAGGGCATCCTCGTTCACGTCTGGTATGAGGGCCTGCTGCGAGTCTTCCTCCACAGGAAGCGTCATGCTGGAGGCCGGTGAAGTGTCTGCGCTTGTAGTGGTCGGTGCGGGCTTCTTCGGCTCGGTCCGTGTCGGCGAGGGTGCTGCCGGGCGCGTCTCGGCGGATTCAGGTGTTGCGGCCGCATCTGTGGTTGATGGCTTTGTTGTTGTCGCGATGACCATGGCCGAGTCGGTGGGCGTCGTCAACCCCGACTCACTATTCTCGATGCTTGGCTCTGGATATGAATTGACTTCATTGCTTACGCACGCCCCGAGAACGAAAGACAATGCAGCCAACACAACTATACCGCTTGTTGTCCGTATGCCCCGTATTGTCCGTGCCAGAGGTGACGGTCTTAGTGCGGTCACACCCACCCCTAAACGGTCAGGCAGGGGTCTGTGTCCGTGGTGAGGGTTTCTGGCCTGGGTCATATTTCTAGTCTGGGTTATATATTGAGTCGCTATTCGGTCAGCTTAGTACCTCAGGATGGCACTCATATTGCATACTGTGGTGTTCATAGCATTCCGACCCTTTGGAAGCTCAAAGAACGACATCCAGGATAGCGTAGAAACTCATAGGAGAGGAGCATCTGATGTCTGTCCATACTAGGAATCTAGACGACGGAAAATTAAGTGATATTGCGAACAGAGACCACAGGCCCGCATGCCGCCTTCTACTCCTGTTAGATTGAATAAAGTTGGGTTTCAATGTAAGATTTAGATATGACCTCAGTACCGCTGTCTGGATCGTCCGTGGGGTTGGAAACTGTGAAACCAACGGGCGGAGAAGAAGAGGAAAGAGTTGAGCTGGCGGACTTGCTGACTGATGCTGGTCGTTCGCCGGATCAGCCTGGTGAGAGTACAGGCGTCGTCTATTGGAGCGACGAGGAGTTTCTGGCTCATCTCGATGCTCAGCCCTACGAACTGTTGGATTCGTAGACCTTCGAGTGTCGACACACGAGGAAGAACAGGTATTTTTACACGACTTCAGACGGCTCACCCCAGTTCAACGCGCCCAATTCCGTGCTGCTTTGAATAAGTTCATCGTTGACTTACAAAACATGGAAGCAAACCAGCAAGCTTGGTTCCGTCCAGGTCTCGTACACAAACTCGTAACTGATAATAAAAGAAAACCATGAGTAGGCGAGAGCAGCAGAATACAGGGACTACCGGCAAGCCGTACTCCCGTGGATGTTCACCCATGGACACTATTGACATCGAAAATCTACCCCAACCTACCTACAGGCGCTTTCTTCAACTCAAAAACAACCCCTGACACCTCTTCAACAGACATCGACAACGACACAACCGACGAGTAGTTCCAGAAACAAGATCCGCCGATTTTCAGGTCGGCAGTATAGGTGTCAGAGGGTCTCTCGCAGGTAGTTCCAGAGACGATTGTCCACTATTTCGTCGGAAAGTATCTCGTTCTGATCCACAATAGTTGCACTGTTAACCCCACGGGATGCGTGCAGCTTCAGATTTTCTAATGTAGATACCTCCATCCTGCTGTTGTTGTTGTTTTGTGTGGTGGGGTTTTTGGGTTGGGTTGTTTTTTGGGTGGTC
>JAPPJC010000070.1 GCA_028820455.1 Acidimicrobiaceae bacterium | reverse complement strand
TACTCAACTCCGGCCCCCACACACACACCATGTCCAACCGCATAACCGCAGCACCATTCAGCACCCTCTGGTGCGGCCACTGAACAGACCGCGACCCCAATGGTCACAGTCCTGATCATCGCCCAACTCGTCCGACCCACACAGCAGCATCAACGTGATCAACCGATACGAGTACTACGTCAACGAGACGGACAGTCTCCTATCGGCCGCTGCTACACAGCCGGGAAGATCCGGTAGGTACGCCGAGTAACCGTCAGCTGTCTTCTCGATGATCACCGTATAGACCACTGAGAGCCTCCTGTGTCCAGTTTTGCTTGACAGCAGAAGAGACATCAGACATGATCATCAAACCAACGGTGACACGGTGAGGTCTCCACGGTGAGAACTCTGAAGACAGACGGCGAGCTTGCGAAGTGGCGTCCAATAGAGCAGCATCTGAAGAAGAGCACCAACGAGTGAAAACCCTTATTCTCGACTCTGGGGCAGTGACTAGCCTGGCACGTCGAGATCATAGATCAGCAGCGAGCACCCACATGGTCGCCTCGCCATCGAGTAGATCCAAAACCCGTAATTCGAGACTATCAGCCACGAAGTTCAGTGGCAAAAGACTTCAAGTCACCCGTCGCACGCGGTTGCACCCTCTGTCTATATCGGTAGCGTCAAAAACAGTGTTCACGCGATAGCACTTGAGCCCATATTTGACCAAAAGCGCATAATCTACATTTTTTGCTTAAATTGCTGCTCCATACCCTATGGTAGAAAATAAAAACAACCCAATGAAAGGAGGAGACTTATGGACCTGAGTGGCCATTCCCCAGACGATGGCGACAACCCCATGTCGTGGGGTGACGAGGTCGACAGCTCTTCGGACACCAAGCGCGGCGGTGGAAGCCGCAGCAGAGCCAAAGCTGCGGTCCGGGCCGCGAAGCACCGTGCTGTCGCCGCCGCCAAGGCCGCCGCCAAAGGCACCAGGACCGCGTCGAAGGCCACGAAGCACCGTGCTGTCGCCAAGGCCGCCGCCAAAGGCACCAGGACCGCGTCGAAGGCCACGAAGCACCACACCGTCGCGACCGCCAAGGCCGCCGCCAAAGGCGCAGAGGCCGCCGCCAGCGTCGTGCATGGGGTGGTCGCCGGAGTTGGGGCGCAGATCAACCAGGTTGTGCAGTCGGCGGTGTCCGGTTCGGCGTCGGTGTACGACAAGGCACTCGACGCGAAGTATCTGGATCCGCTGCTGCGAGCCGACATGGGCGGCAGCTACCACCGTCTCTTCGACGGCGGCCACACGATCGCTGGCGCGGTGCGGGCGGTGAACGAGACATCCATCGACGACACGCTGACACGCCAGACGCTCGGCACTGTGGAGGCGTTGCTGCGCGACGTGTCCACAGTGCGGGGCCTGCCCTTGTCCACCTGGGACAAGGCGACGTTCGACTCGGTTGCCCAGACCTTCGACAGCAGCCTGGGTATCCCCAAGAGGTGGCTCTACGACATCAACACCTTCGACGCCGGCGAGGTGCTCGGAGCAACTGTGGGCGTGGTGGCGGTCGCGTTGAACTGGAACCGGGCCGACACCGAGCAGTTCGCCCAGGTGGTCGCCAGCATGGGCCTGCCGGCCGCGGTGGGCCTCAACCCGCTGCTGCTGCTGGTCACGGCGGTGGCAGCAGCCCAGTCGTTCAACAAGGCCCGCAGCAGCGGCGACTACAGCGCCCTCGCCGATGGCGCGTTCAGGGGCGGGGCCACCTCGGCGGCGTCGCTGGGCGCGGTCTCGGCCCTCGTCGCCGCTGGCGGACCGGCCGGCGCCGGGCTGCTCGCCGGCATGGCGGCCGGGGTGCTCGTCCACCAGACCGTCAAGAACGTCAGCGTCACCGAGATCACCGGCTTCGTCAAGGCACGGGCTGCGGCCCTCGCCCCGACCGTCGCCGCATGGGCTCAAGACGTCCTCGGCCGAGACGACGCCGACCCGGCCGACCGAGCGGTCGCGCAGGAGATTCTGGCACTGCCGAGCGTGGCCGCCGCCACCGCGGTCGCCAACCCCATCGTCGGCACCCTCAATGAGGCACTCGCTGGCCGGTCGGGCGGGGCAAGTCTGTCCTAGTCGTTCCTGACATCGGCGGCCGCCGGCGGGTTGAGCCGACCGCCACCGATCTCGGCGCGCTACATGGGGTCGCCGGAGGTTAGGCACTCGACCTCGTGGATATAGTCGCTGGTCCCGCGGATCAAGTGGAGCGTGTCCCCTAACTGTGATAACCGCGGAGGTTGTCCCTGAGTTGAAGACGGTGGGTCTGGTGGAGTTGTCTGCCAGCTACGTCACTGGTTGCTACCGACAGCAGATCAACAGCAACGACTAACCATCGATATAGTCACACAGATCAGCATGCAAGTTCATCAGACTTGAGAACGTCTATGCCTGCCTATCCGCTGTCGTTCGTTTCCTCGCCGTCGGGGATTGGCTTCTGTGTTGTTTCGAACGCGTTGGTGCTGGTCTTTAGGTTGTTCTGGACTCTACACCACCACTGTCCCAGAGGTTGTCAAAGACTCTGGCACGGGCTCGCCGTTGGAGCGCAGCATGTCAAGGTATCCTGTGACAACCTGCTGGATGAGTGCTTCGGTTTCCTCGCGTGTGTCGGCCGCTGCTACACAGCCGGGAAGATCCGGTAGATACGCCGAGTAGCCGTTAGCTGTTTTCTCGATGATCACCGTATAGGTCACTGAGAGCCTCCTGTGCCTAGTTTTGCTTGACAGCAGAAGAGACCTCAGACATGATCATCAAACCAACGGTGACACGGAGAGGTCTCCAGGATGAGAACTCTGAAGACAGACAGCGAGCTTGCGAATATCATTATCCTGTTCCCGTGCGATGCTGTCTTTGATTTCCCACAGTTCTTCAATTATTTCGTCATACATCTTCCCTATCTCCCATCAGTTCACTTGGAGTGCATATCTCGAGACTTGCGTACCCTGCTTTTTGTCTCGTGTGACAAGTTCGAGATGCTCTAGCTCTGCTTGTGCCACCAGCAGCCTATCGAAGGGATCGTTGTGGAGATGAGGCAACCTTCCAGAGACAACCACCAAAGAAGTGCGTAAGCATCAAGCAGCCGCCGCCTCATCAGGTATCAGTCGATCCCATCCTTCTGACGCGCCGATATCAGTCAGCCGAAGAGTTCTTCATCGTTGTCGCTTGTGCAGAAAGAGTCGATCACATCCTGTGACGTGTCATCGAAGTCGGGAGCGATCCATACTTTGCCCTTCCAAAGTCCCGGTGTTCGAGGTGACCGCTCATAAGGCGTCAAACGCAGATAAGGCTTTCCATTGCGGGCTATTACAATTTCTTCGCCTTCCCAAGCGAGCCGCCCCAAACGAGAAAGCTGCGACTTAGCTTCATGCATACTAACCTGCATGACCATATAACTTCTCCAAAGAAGTCGTCCGTCTTTGAGTATACCAGTTTATCCTGGTCATCCGAGTCGGTGTACTGTCATAGTCGGGTGTAGTCGTCTTGCCAGAGGTTCCGAATGAAGTCTGCTGCTGGGGTGATGTCGATGCCGTCTTCGGTGCGCCGTTGGCGGGGTTCGAGGCATACCACGATTTTGTGGTTGGTGTTGGGGTGTTCTTCGGCTAGTGTTCGGAGGCCTTTGAGGTGGGTGCTGGTGATTTTGGTGCTTGCCTTCGCTTCAACTGCCAGGCGCATGTCACCGACCACGAAGTCCACTTCGATACCACTGGGAAGTCGCCAGTAGGTCAACGGCTCGTCAAGTTCACGGTAGGCGACATACGCGCAGAGTTCATGGAAGACCCAGTTCTCGAACGCCTTACCGTACTGATGTGAACCCCGTTGCAGCACACCCCGCCGCGCCAGGCGGTTCACAACCCCCACGTCCTCGAAGTAAAGCTTCGGAGCTCCCGCTAGGCGGCGTTTCACTCGCAGACGCCATCGTGGTAGCCATCGTGCTAGTAGCGTGTCCTCGAGAACACCGAAGTACGCCTTCACTGTAGGGCTCGAGACACCGCATTCGCGGGCGATGTTCGAATAGTTGACGGGATCACCGTCACTCAACGCGGCCACATCAAGGAAATCCGAGAAAGCGGGCAGATTCCGCACCAGCCCTTCAGCGGCGACTTCCTGACGCAAGTAGTCTGCGATATAGGCTTCGAGTAAACGTCTGGGACGGCTGGAGTCGTACATTCTGGGTAGGTATCCATGGTTGAGTATACGGTCGAGATCGAAAGCCTCTCCGATCTCTCCGACTGTCAGCCCTCGAAGCTCATAGCGCACAGCACGACCACCCAGCAGGTTCGCTGCTCCGTGCCGTACTTTTCTTGCGCTCGAACCGCATAAAGCGAAACACAACCCGCGATTCTCGATCAGCCAGTGCACCTCATCGAGCAAAGCAGGCACCTTCTGAACCTCATCGATGACCACTTGACGAGAAGGATCTGGCCCCATCGCTTCAAGCTCTCCACGTAACAACTCAGGACGGGTGAGATAACGACGGAAATGATCCGCTTTAAGCAGATCGACCCACACCCCATCGGGATACTGCTGTCTGAGCAAAGTGCTCTTACCCGTCTGTCGTGGTCCCCACAGAAAAAAAGTCTCAATCCCAGGATCCGGAAGTGAAAGCATTCGTTTAAACATGACCTTTAGTTTATCATGATAAACTAAAACACCAGTTCATATTGACGTGGTGTCTGTAGAACGAACCTCAACATCAGAAAACAAGTATTCTATTCCACAAGTCCACAAGCTATTCGACTGCCGAAATGGTTGAGCTGTGGAAGAGGGTCGATTCCGATTGGTCCAGAAATTCAGTATCTGGTTGCTATCTTCGTGATGATCTGATACATATGAGTACATGTCAGATCATAACAGATCAGAGAACAGAGGCCGAGTTGAAGATCATTCTGATTCCAACGGAGAACAGCAGACAACTCACAACAGCGATAATTACTCACCCAGGCAACCAGACAAAGCAACAACCAATCCAAGTCTACCAACCACCCGCTCTCCAACGATTCACACAACCAGAATACGCTCAACAGCGCAACAACCAATCCGAATCTTACCAGCTCAACTGACTCTAACGACGGTTACACTGAATGGGACAACTACGTGCCTGATGGCATCTTCATCTCCGAGGAACGCAGACAGGAGCTTAGAGAGGAATCCCGACGTTACCTCAAGGAACTCATAGAAGAAGTCGGAGAACCGAGCCCCGATGAGATGGCCCGAGCTGAAGCCTGGTGGCGTCCAATAGAGCAGCATCTGAAGAAGAGCACCACCGAGTGAAAACCCTTGTTCTCGACATCTGGGGCAGTGACTAGCCTGGCGCGTCGAGATCATAGATCAGCAGCGAGCACCCACATGGTAATTCAGATATCAGTATGGGTATTGGCACGAGCCGAAAAACATCGTTCTGAGTCTTTTCGATGCTTGGCTGTCGTCGCCGCGAGAAGATCATCGGTCGCCTCACCATCGAGTAGATCCAAAACCCGTAATTCAAGACTATCAGCCACGAAGTTCAACGGCAAAAGACATCAAGTCACCCGTCACACGCTGTCGCACCCTCTGCCGCATATACTGGCAGAATGTCTCCTCATCGTCCACAACACGTCCTTCCAACCGCACATTAGCACTTGAGCCCATATTCGACCAAAAGCGCATAATCTACATTTTTTGCTTAAATTGCTGCTCTATACCCTATAGTAGAAAATAACAACAACCCAATGAAAGGAAACGCTGCTATAGAGTCAGCAGACTTCAATATTGCGTTGTCACCTCCCCTCGATACTCTCTTTTATACGACACGACAGGAAACATGGAATTAGCAGAGTTCATTATTACGGCTGTCATAGCTTTTGCTGCTATAAGCGGCGTTGTACTCACCACATACAAAATACTAAGCGGCAAGTTCGACAGGGTTGACGCCAAGTTCGACAAGGTTGACGCCAAGTTCGACAAGGTCGATGCCAAGTTCGACAAGGTTTACAGCAAGCTTGACAAAATCCTAGACGAACTAGGCAAGCTCAACGTTGCTGTTACGCGTATCGACACACAACAACAGGAACACGAAAAGAAGCTAGACGCTATGAGCACACACTCCGAACGTCTAGCAGTGGTAGAAGATCGTACAGAACGCTACGCGCAACAACAGCCTACACAACAACCCGTTGAAGCGTCAGCTACCCAGCTAGAAGTTTCTGACACTACTAAGCAAACCGCAGCTGCCTGAAAGCAGTGCTGTCGACGATCACAGTCGGGTCGCTTATCATGCCTAGCGGCTTTAGCTTTCTAAAGTTCTAGCTGGTTGCCTGTTGGTTGTCGCGAGTTGCAAACGCTCAAGGCGCCTATTTCACGCAAGTATTCACAGTGTGCGTAGAGTATGCATACCACATCCACCGACTCGGGGCCATCAGCCTCCAGTGAACGTGCCACCACGGCATCAACAGCTGCGTCTGTGTCCACGACTACGGTATCTTCATCTTCACTGCTTAGGGCTGGAATATTTTCGTTTGAGTCTGGGATGTCTTCGGTAGCTGCAGCCGGAGTGCTTTTTGTGGAAGCTGCAAGCTTGTCTCCTTCCGTTGCAAACTTGTCTCGTTCTGCTAGGGCGGGATCACCGAGGAAAGTCCCGCTGGTTGTACTGAGCCCCGCATCGATAAACCAATCGAGATGCCATCGGAGCACCTGGCTGATGTCTTCATCATCAACCCGTTCTTTCACCTCGGTGGGCAGACAATCAACCACGTATTCAGCGGCTTCCACAAGCTGATAAAGCATTGGGGTGGGCTCACGTATCGTGCGTTTCACCGCTATGCCCACCGCCACATAGGCAACAGCAATCACAAGCGCAGCCCCTACAACGACTATCAGATACAGCAAAAGCGTTTCCCGGTCTTCTCTACCTGCGGCATCGGGCTAACAGTGTCGGTGGGCCGACTGCATTATCACGGGTGCTGACATTTGGCGGAGACGGTGGGATTTGAACCCACGAACGGCTTCCACCGTTACTTCCTTAGCAGGGAAGCGCCTTCAACCTGACTCGGCCACGTCTCCAACTACGCTTAAGCGTATCCTAATACTACATTCCCACAACCCAACACCTCACGCGTGATGAGCCTATTTGATCTTGCATCGAGTAATATCATGATTTCAAAGCATCGGCACCACTGAATCCAAATCCAACAAACTGATCGTGGTACAATCCCGACACAGCACTCAAGCAGCGTGGGCGATGTCTGCCCGTCTAGCCGCAGAGTTGTTCCAGATGGGAAAAGCAGATTTTCCGGGAACCATACCACCCTCGCTATCGTCATACCTATAGAAACCCAATCTCATAGGAGGTAGACATGCGAAAGTGGAGACTCGCGGCTGTAACGACACTACTGGTGGTGATGGCCGTGAGCTGTAGCGACAGCTCAGAAATCGCAAGATCAAGCTCAGAAAACATAGATTCATCCGTTGCAAGTTCAACAAGTTCAACCAGACCTGAGGCTCTCAGTGACCTTGAGGATTACAGTAGCGCGGATGCGTCATCAGTACCGGCAGAGGCTGCGGAGGCAGCAGCGAAATCAGTGGCAGCGGATTCAGTGGCAGCGGATTCGCTCAGTCTGCCGGGAGGTCCGCCGTTAGGTCCGCCGTTAGAGTTAGAGCAGAACCTCACATTCCAGTCGAGCGGTGTCGGCTCGTTCGTGTCCGCCGCTGACGACCCGCTGTCCACGTTCAGTCTGGATGCCGACACAGCATCCTACGATATCGCCGTATACAACATCGAACATGTGGGCACGTTGCCCAACCCGGATTCGGTGCGAGTTGAGGATTTCCTCAACTCCTACCCGCAGGGTTATCCGGCGGTTGAGCCCGGTCTGGGTGTGGTACTCGACGGGATGGCAGCACCGTTCCATGAGAACGCGCTGCTGCTGCGTGTCGGGGTGGTACCAGCAACGGATGACACCCCACGAGATCCGGTCACCGTCATCTTCATCGTTGACACTTCCGGGTCGATGAGTGGTACTCCGTTGGACACCACGAAAGAGATCATTAAAGGAGTTATTGCGCAGCTCCGCCCCGGTGACAGAGCTGCTCTGGTCGAATACGAAAGCTCCGCACGGGTGATTACCCCACCGACCGACGATATCAATGCAGTCGCGGATGCCGCTGCCGATCTCTACACGAAAGGTTCTACTTACGCTGAACAAGGCATAAGGGTTGGCTACCAGCTCGCCGAAGCGGAACTAGAACGTGGGCATAACGTGCGGATGGTGCTGCTCTCCGACGGTGTCGGCAATGTCGGACAGACCGACCCTGAAGTCATATTGGATACGGTGGGCGACTGGGCGCAGAAGGGCGCAACATTGACCACAGTGGGTGTCGGCGACTCTTCCTGGTACTACAACGATGTGATGCTGGAAGTGCTCGCTAACCGTGGCAACGGCGTATACTACTACGTGCGCAGCGTAGAGGCAGGTCGCAGGTTCTCCGACATCGCCGGTAATGTGCTGCGCGAGTCGGCGCGGGATGCCCGCATCCAGGTTGAATTCAACCCTCAAGCGGTCGATCAGTGGCGTCTGATCGGATACGAGAACCGCGCGGTCGCTGACGAAGACTTCCTAGACGACAGCCTCGATTTCGGTGAAGTCGGGTTCGCCCGGCCAGTCACCGCCATCTACGAAATTATCACCACCGACAACTCGGCGGGTGACATGAGGCTGGCGGAAGCGACAGTTCGGTGGCGTGACCCGCGCAGCCAAGACGTAAAGTCGTTGAGCAACCAGGTCGATGTCGGCACCATAGAATCAGGGCGCGAATCGGCACACTTAACACACACCGCGGCGGTAGCCGAGCTAGCAGAAATTCTCCGGTGCTCACCGTACACGGAAGACACGCGGATCAACAGGGTGATCGACTACATCAACACCACTGACGCTACTACAGTGGCGTACAACAGTGGGTTCGCGGAGCTACTGTCCGCAGCTTCCGGCCTAGAAACCCACTGTTCATCCGACCCAGCACCCCAACCAGAATCCGGAAAGTGATCATAGACTCGACGATCCCGAACAACGCGTAACACAAGTTGCGGATGCGGGCCGGAGCCTCCGGCCCGCTAGTAACCACACAAACCGCCAGGCGCGTTCTCCGCGCTGCTAAACTGTAGAGCCCACACCTCTAACAACGTGCGGTGTGACTGTAAGCAGCAAGGCTCGGCTAAACTGTAGAGCCCGCACCTCTAATCCAACAACCCGCTTGCTCGAACAATAAAATATTGTCAAAGCCTCTGCCAATCTACAGCACCTGCCTAGCCGTATCGTAGGATAGTAATATGCCTGTTTCAGAACAAAACCCTTCCAGCTCCCCGTTGTTTGAAATCAACGACCTGACCGTGACAACCGCTGACGGTGAGACCGAAATACTCAAACACGTGAACTTGACAATAAAGTCAGGCGAGCTTCACGCCCTGATGGGGCCCAACGGCTCGGGCAAATCCACTCTAGCGTCCACCCTTCTCGGCAATCCGGAATACGAAGTGATCGAAGGAACAATACGATTCAAAGATGAAGACATCACCTCATGGCCACCTGAAGAACGAGGCCAGGCGGGCCTTTTCCTGGCTTTCCAGTATCCCCAGGAGATCCCAGGTGTGTCGGTGCGCAACTTTCTGACCCAAGCGTTGCAAGCCCGCAAAGGCACAGAAGTCAGCACCATAGAAACCTACGTAGCGATGCAAGAATGGATGCAACGCCTGTCCATCGACTCGTCATTCATGGACAGATACCTCAACGAGAAATTCTCCGGTGGCGAGAAAAAACGCAACGAAATCCTGCAAATGGCAGTGTTGGAGCCTGAAATCGCCATTCTAGACGAAACCGACACCGGGCTCGACATCGATGCCCTACGTGTGGTAGCCAACGGTGTTGAATCCGTACGATCCGAACTACTGAACCTGGGTGTGCTAGTGATCACCCATTTTCAACGACTGCTCACCGAACTGCAGCCCGACCATGTGCACGTAATGATAGACGGGCAAATCGTTAGAAGCGGAGGTATCGAATTAGCAGAACATATCGAACGTGAAGGCTACGAACAGTACGAACTGTCTAAACTCTAAGTGCACCAGCCCTTAAACGCTTGTTCAATAGTCACCGACCCATAATCTGCTTTCCCCCCTCTAACGACCCATAATCCGCTCTACGTGAACACGCCTAAATCTGATTTTCCTCTTCTGAGTCGCACAATAAACGGGCGGCCAATCGTTTATCTGGACTCTGCCGCCACATCCCAAAAACCTCAAAGCGTGATAGACGCTATGAACGAGTTTTACCGCTCCTATAATGCCAACACTCACCGCGGTGCTTATACAATCGCCGAAGAAGCCACCGACGCTTTGGAAACAACCCGCCGAAATGTGGCACGTTTCATAAACTCCGACTCGCCCAGCGGAGTGGTGTTCACGAAGAACGTCACCGAATCGATCAACCTGGTGGCACGGTCCTGGGGAGGGGCGAATCTTGGCCCGCAGGATACCGTGTTGATCACTGAAATGGAACATCACGGCAACATCGTCCCATGGCACATCATGGCTGCCGAGAAAGGCTTCAAACTACGTTGGATACCCCTGGATGAAAACGGCAGACTCGACCTTAGCAATCTCGAACAGTTGCTCGATGGAGTGAAACTAGTAAGCATCTCAGCGGCCAGCAACGTATTGGGCACGGTAAACCCCATAAGACGACTAGCCGATGCGGCTCACGCTGTGGACGCTTTGATCCTTGCGGATGCAGCTCAGTATGTGCCTCACCTGCAAACTGATGTGCAGTCTTCGGGTGTTGATTTTCTGTGTTTCACAGGCCACAAAATGTGTGGACCCACGGGAGTGGGAGTGCTGTGGGGTCGATCTGAGCTCCTTGAAGAAATGACACCATTCTTAGGTGGCGGAAATATGATCCTCGACGTCACCAAAAACGGGTACTTGCCCAATGAGCTACCCTACAAGTTCGAAGCAGGCACCCTTCCAATCGCTGAGATCATAGGACTCGGAGCAGCAGTCGAATACCTCACCAAAACTGGCATGCAACAAATAAAAGCACACGAGGAGCAGCTCACTGCATACGCTTTACACGCTTTGAAAGAACGCTGCGGTGATGACATTGTAATCCACGGCCCGCAAACACCCGACGAACGCATTGGGGTGCTGTCGATAGCCTACAACAATATACACCCACACGATCTGGCACAAGTGTTGAACGAATACGGAGTATGCGTAAGAGCGGGACACCACTGCGCCAAACCTTTGATGCGTGTACTAGGCGTGAACGCTACCACCAGAGTGTCACTATACCTGTACAACGACACGTCCGATGTCGATACTCTAATAGAAGCCCTTCATGCCGCCCGAGACCTGTTCACGCCATCCGCAAACTAGTCGCTTCTCAACACACTGTCAGTGCCACCCTGTTGATCGCCTGCTCTGCCAACAAAGCCAGTTCGTCACATGAATCAACTCGACAACCTCTATCGGGACATCATCCTCGACCACTATCGCAAACCCCGCAACCGAGGACGACTAGAAGTACCCCCAGCATGGTCTGCGAAAGGATTCAACCCGTTATGCGGAGACGAGATCACCGTTTATGTCATAGTCGACCGCAACAACAAGATCACAGAAATCACCACTGAAGGATACGGCTGCTCGATAAGTCAGGCATCGGCCTCACTGATGACCACAGCAGTGAAAAACCGTCAAAGAAGTGAAGCACTGAACCTGACCACGGCTTTCAAAAAGATGCTCGCAATAGAAGACCCCGCCGACAGCACAGGCAACACCACAAACAACAGCGAAGAACCAGAAATTGCACTTGGAGATTTAAAAGCCTTGCAAGGAGTTCTAAAGTTCCCTGTGCGCATCAAATGCGCCACCCTATGCTGGAACGCCCTATTAGAAGCCCTTGAAAACGCAGTCACAGCCTACGATTGAAAGAAAACAGCAGCACATCAAACGTGTGTTCATATCACTGACTCCTTGAAAACGCAGCCTCCCACAGCCTCCGATCAAGAGAAAAACTTCTTTATGTCTTCACCGTATTCGTCCAACTTGTGGGGACCAACACCGCGAACCTCCAATAGTTCAGCGTCGGTGGTCGGGCGTTGACGAGCCAAAGCAACCAACGTCTTATTGTCGAACACTATGTAAGCTGGAATACCTAAAGCTCTGCTACGTTCAAGACGCCACTGCCGTAACCGTTCATAGCAAGCCTTATCCTCAGGATTCAAGTCTCCGGGTTTCAGCACAGCAGCTGTACTAGGAGTGTCTGACGGCTTTCCCGTCTGAGCCGAACGCAGCACTTCCCCAGCGTTTCTGGTTTGCGACGCCAATTCAGTGAGGTAAGGCGACGCCGTCCCGCTGTTGATGATCGTCAAAGATTCAGAGCATCTTGAAACAGCCACATGAAAAACTCTCCGTTCCTCTTCTGTGTCTCCCGAAAGCCGATGAGGCATCAAACCTTCCGAAACTCCGAAAACGATCACATGCGGCCACTGCATCCCTTTTACTTTGTGTACGGTAGCCAAATACACCGCATTGGCTCCAGAGGCATCAAAACCAGTTTCAGGCGGGCTTGAGTCGTGAAAACTCGAATACGTGGACGTCGCGCCGGTCGCACTGAAACTAGCATCGAAACCCGCGGAAAGCTGCTCCGACAGCCAGTGTTCGAAGCTAGAAGGATCGGGCTGAAGAACTGCCACGCCCATAAGAGCTCGCAGGTCATCCCCGTGAGTCGACCGGCTCAAAGACCGACGTGAAGCATCAAGACGGCCCTCCAAGGCTTTCTCAAGACCAGAAGTGAACACTGTTTCAAGTAATCTAACCGTAGTGGCACCAGCCCGAGCCAATATTTGAAGCCGTTTTACATCATCGGCAAAAGCAACCACCTTCAGGGATGTTTTCGGGTCTTTGATGCGGCCAGCCAGAGCACGTAACCTCGCTACGCTGTGTTGCTCGGCAATCCATTCGATCACCCTGGGTGAAATACCACGAGGTGGTCTTCGAGCCGCAATGCTCAACGAGTCAGCAGGAAGACGGTCAACTGGAGCGAACGCCAATCTCAACCACGCAAAAACAGCTTCCACGCCGGTGCGCTGCAAAAACCAAGACTTGACAGGGGCCATGCATTCAATGCCTGCGCGATGCAGATAAACCTGCGGCACCAGAAGTGTGTTGTTAACTCTGGTGAGAACGGCTATGTCAGACAATTCAGCTCCCCCATTCAGCAGGGTGATGGTTTGTGCCGCCACCATCTCACCGCCACCGTCGATGGCGGTTATCACCGACGAATCGCCTAGTTGCAGCCGACCCGCAGAAAAAGCCGAACGAGCTTCTCTCGAGTGCGCATCAGTGTTCGGTTGTGCGCTACTGTGCACACTGGACGCCGGTTGTACGGAAACCGGTTGTATTCGTTTGGGAACGCGCTCATGATTGTGGGATAGCAAGTTCTTCGCTGCTTCCACCACCTCAGACGGACATCGGTAGTTGGTGTGCAGCAGGTAGCGTGATGCACCTGAAAAATACCGGTCGTACTCTATGAGCCACTTGGGGGACGCGCCCGAGTAGCCATAGATGGTTTGATCGTCATCACCAACAGCGAAAACGTCGGCTCTCGGCCCGGCCAGCAAGCGCAACAACAACAAATGAGCCGGAGTCAGGTCTTGGAACTCGTCCACAAGCAGCACTCCACAAACCCGCCGAGCAGCAATGCGTGCCTGCACATCTGTGAGAAGTATCCCGATTGCCCTAATGATCTGATGGTCGAAATCCACCAGATCGTCACGAGCTAGTTCAGCAGCATATTCCGGCACCACCTCTGCGAAACCTTTCACATCGGGTGCGTAATCACGTTCAACTGTTTCCGGGTCGCGCAACCCAAGACGGGACGACCCCAAAGCTTCCACCCAGGGAGCCAGAAAATCAACCATAGCCCGTCGCCTTCTCTTGGGTATCAAACTGTTGAGGATCTGCCGTACCTCCCGCTCGTCTATCACTCTCACAGGGTTATGATGCTGCGGTTTCACAAACCTGCCGCTGCCGTTGCATATAGCCAAAGCCAAACTATTGAGAGTGCGAATCTGAATACCGTCGATAGCGGCAGTGCGATCCTGCATCTCCTTGCGAGCCCGCACGTTGTAAGCTACAAGAGTCACCGTCTTGGAAGCCACACGCAGAGCGTTCACCAGGTAGCGGACACGTTCAGTCAGTACTCTGGTTTTTCCTGAACCAGCTGGTGCTATTATGCATGCCGCCCCACCATGATGTTCCACCGCTGCCTGCTGATCTGCAGCTAAATCAAACCGGCCATTTTGTGAAGAATCCGAATAATCCGACCGTTTTACAGGCAAAAACGATAGAGGAGCAGGAGATCCGGCTGCCAAATTGGCGGCACAAACCACTGGTACGCCTTCCAAGGATTCCCGCGAGAAGGATTCAAGCGGGCCGCCGTCGCACCAAACCGCGCCGACCGAGTCAACAAACACGTCGCCAGGCTGTTCAGCCGTCAATTTCGAAGCACCAATCTCGAGGGCTCGCTCGCGAGGAGCAAAACGTGGCCGATCGAGGTCACGAGCATCAACCACATTAGCCGTCAATAGATGATACCAAACCTCCTCGGGTAATGTCAAACCAGGGCTCAGCCACCACCAAGGCCTATCAAGAACAGCGTTCGGATTGGGCAGCTCACCCACCAGTTCGATAGCCATCGGGAGGCGTCTGCTCCAAGCCTCATTCAGCATGTGTAGAATACTCTTCGGGCTACTAGTGGGATCCACTCGCACCCGCTGGCACTCCTTCCAGGGATGCGGGGCATTCTGGCCAGGTGACAGAAGAACACTACGCCCCAAACATTTCGGCCCCGCTAGACGTTCTAAGCCTTCCATCAAGCCCCTATTCGGGTAAGATTTCATAAACCGGGATAAGATTTCATCAACAAACCATCACCTTCGAATACACGATACTAACAGAGCTACACTGAAGGACACTGCCTGTGAAACACTATCCGAAAAGACTTGTTTTACGAATTGCGCCCATCAGAATATGGAGTCACAGATAACCCCTATGATAAGTCATCACTACAATTCCAAAGACAACCAATCAGACTCAGAAACACAAGACGAGAAAACAAGCACGAAACCACACATTCCAGCAGAACTGCACACTCCGACAACCGAAGAAGAAGCAAGGCCCGCTGATTGGTATTCAGATCCTGAAGATCCATCACAATACCGTTGGTGGGATGGTTCAAGTTGGACTGAACACAGGTCAGACAAATATTTTGAAGACGATGAAGCACCGCCACTCAAACTAAGAACAATAGTCACACAAGTCTCGTCGTTTGTCAAGACCCACTGGCAGGTCTGTATTGCAGTGGTCTGTTTGATACTCCTCGGAGAAGTGGTAAGTGTCACGCTGCTTGATTACGGTTTTAGGAATAGTCCCACCGGAGACTTCCGAGCAGAGTTGGACAACGTATTCTCTGATTTCTGGGAAAGTGTCACAGCCCCCGAGACTAACCCACAGAACGAAGCAACATCCAACAGCTGGACACCCCCCTCAGAAACTGGCTGGATATTCGCGGCTGCACTCGTCAATATTATTGTCCGGTCTATCGCATGGTCATTCGCAGTGCTCTTGATACTAGATGCGCAGAGAGCTTCAACAGGGCGTTTATCAGTGGCATTTCAACAATCGTTGAAGCGTATGCCGAAGCTGTTTCTTCTGTACTTCAAAATAACGTTGATTGCAAGCTTATTCATAGTTTTGATTGTTGCAGCTCTCAGTGTTCAAGCAATGATGGCCATGCTCCTAGTGTCAGCCGCGATCCCACTTATAGTGCTGTTGGCCGTGATTCTGCCTATTGCCTACATCGCGATTATTGCTGGGCCTAAGGTGCCACCCGTACGATATGCAATACACTTGCTGAGCGCACACCCAGAGTTTTATAGGCTTATCTTCAAGCTTCTGCTGATACTAGCAGCCTTAAAAGTTGCGGGCTTTTACATGTTTGTAGGAATTGAACGAGCATCATCCGATCTTGAACTAGCGGATAGAATAGCAGAAATATTCAGCTTGGAAGTGATTCTAACCCCTATAACCGCACTTCCTATGATTGTGTTTCTCATGGGTGTAGCAGTAACTTACAAGGAACTCGGTGGTGAAATAAATCCCGATTTGGAATAGTATGATTTGAACATTGTATTTTGATACAAGAATGAGAGCTCTGCAAACTTGTTGTCGGTTTTAGGGGTCATGCCTCCGTCAAGCCGATGTAACCTCCACGTCAAGCAGTTATGGTGCCACGATACGCTCACCAAGGAGCCGTTCCCGCGCCTTGTCTCCTGCAAGCCCGTCATCTCCCCCAAGGCCAGCACCATAATGCTAGCGTCGACAACGATCACCTCGAATCGCGTTGGGCTCGAACAGCTGCTACCGCCTCATATGTTCTATGGCCCCACCACACCGGCAACACGTGGTGACACCCGTTTTCGTCGGTCATGAGCAGATCCGCCATTCAGCATACTTCAGCGGCTCTACTCGACGAGCGTCGCCAGCTGAATATCGACGAGATAAAGGTACTCGCTGAGATTGACGACTCTGCGGTGCCTTCTTTGGCGGCATTGGCTCACGAGGTACGTTTGGCGTGGGCCGGACCGATAGTGGAAATAGAGGGTATACTTTCGGCCAAGACGGGTGGCTGCCCTGAGGACTGCCACTTTTGCAGCCAGTCGGCCATGTTCGACACACCGGTCAAAGCCACACCGTTCCTCAATGCCGAGGAGGTGCTCTCAGCAGCAAACGAGACAGCCGCACTGGGGGCCAGCGAGTTCTGCATCGTGCTGGCAATACGAGGACCTGATCGCCGTACCATGGAACGGCTCATCGAACTGACCGCTCTCGTGTCAACGGAAACAGGACTCAACGTAGCGATAAGTGCCGGGATCTTGACACGTGAACAGGCTTTCGAGCTAGCTGCGGCCGGGGTGCATCGTTACAACCACAATCTGGAGACCAGCCGTTCGTTCTTCAATCAGGTGGTCACTACCCACAGTTTCGATGAACGGGTGGCGACCTGCAACTACGTGCGCGAGGCGGGTATGGAACTGTGTTGTGGTGTTCTGCTGGGCATGGGTGAGACCATCGCTCAGCGATTAGAACTGATTGAACAGATCCGCTCCGTGGAACCCTGCGAAGTTCCCATGAACTTTCTGAATCCACGACCCGGCACACCGCTACAGATTCGTAAACCACTGGGAGCCTTGGAAGCAATCCGTTGGATCGCGTTGTTCCGGCTGGCTTTGCCGTCTGTGATCCTGCGCTACGCCGGGGGTCGTGAGATCACCCTACGCGACCTGCAGGCAATGGGAATGACCGCGGGCATCAACGCGCTGATCGTCGGCAACTACCTGACCACTCTCGGACGTGCACCACAGCAGGACCTCGACATGCTCACCGATCTGAGAATGCCCATCGGCAGCCTCTCGGCTGTGGTTTAAGTAAACAAACACCGTGCCGACGGCAACGACGCTGTCGTAGACGACGACAAACAGCAATCATGGTATGAAGACAGTGGAATCCAAGCATGGCAACGACACCGTCGACGCTGTCGTAGACGACGACAAACAGCAAGAGCCGCTATGCGACGGTTGTGGACGCCACGATTGCCCCGGTTGCCTGCCAGCATTGGATCCACCCCGCTATTGCCCACAATGCGGTACATGGCTCGCTACCCATGTCACTCCCGCTGGCTGGATTGCCAGGTGTCGTATTCACGGCAACATCGGGTAAGCCTCGACCTAAAGCACTCTCAAGTATGCCCGCTATCGTGTGATCACAGTTCTCTGCGTACACGTCCAACATACGATGGGTGTGCACCCACAAGGTCGGCTATTGCCTTGTGGGTAGCGTTCGGATGCTTATGGTGGGCGTCTGTTATCTGCTCTCGCAGGAGCTTTTTCGAGCTGACCTCTGACAACGTCGGTGAGCGTATCAAATGCTGCTGGTGTGAGCGAACCCAACGACGCATCGCTTCGTGCACGAAAGTCGTCCTCCCTTTGGGGAGTCGCGTCAGCACACCCGCATCAACCAGGCGGCTTACGTACACATTGATATTATTGGGTTTCTTGCCCAACATATCGGCGATGTCCCGCTGCCGCACCTCAGGACCTTCCAGCAAGCTCATGGCGGCTAATACTTCCTGGTCGCCGTCCGAGAGGTCACGCCACACAGGTCGCAACACCTGGAGTTCCATCGAATGGTTCGCCATATCAATCCCGATTCTCGTGTCATTGTAGTCGATCCCGTTCGCTAAGTCCTGGGCGCACTCCCACGAGTGGTAACCCACGAGCTGCACCATGAAAGGATACCCGGAGGTGGCCTCCGAGGCTTCAGTCAGCGCATAAGGGTCTATTCCGACGCCAACGTCGCGGATCGGTTCAGCGATAGCCAGTCGGGTCTCAAGCTCTGTCAGAGGTCCTATAGGTGTCCGGGCAATGCGTTGAAAGAACGTCATTCCCGAATCGGCCAGCACCGTGTCCTCCATCACCGGCAGTCCGGCTGCAACGAACAGAATCGGGCGGGATTCCAGTTTGGATAGCTCTTGGAGGTTGTGGGCGAATTCGCGTGCACCGTCCACATTGGCGTTGTGGAACTCGTCAATCGTTACGAGCACTCCCGAACCAGACGCCTCGGCTGTTTCCGCTAAGGCTTCCATTGCTGTGAACATCTCCAAACGAGGAAGCGATTCCGATGTCTGCTCATCGCTTAGCCCCACCCCCACGTTGAATCCCAGCACTCCGACACTAGCCGTCTCCACCCTTCGCCGTGATAGCTTGTCCCGCCGAACACGTCTGGCACGGATCATCTTGTCAGTCAGCAATCCGGCGAATGTCGCGCTCGGCGATGCGGTCACGTGTGCTACCACCCAACCGTTTTCGCGGGCAATGTCGTGCATTGCACCGAGCAGCACCGTCTTACCCAGCCCACGAGGACTGCTGATGAGCATCGTACTATCGGGATGGCTGGGCCCTACCGACATGGCCACGCGCAATCGTTCCAACGGTTCATCACGTCCCACAAGAACAGGTGGAGCCACACCAAAAGTCGGTTTGAACGGATTATCGGGCCTCACGAAACGTTCACCTCGCTCCCATCAGCTTAACGTGCTCATTACTCTCGACCGTGACCGGGGACAGGCTTAGCCGAGAAACGTTCACCCTGCTCCCATCAGCTTAACGTGCCTAAAGTCAAAAAAAGTCAAAAAAAGTCAAAAAAGCACGCTCGCATGGGTTTACTCATCCGACAAGTGTCCGGTGGTACTGGGAATTAACCAGCAGAGAATGGTCAACCAACAAAACTCGTAGACTTATGAAGCTGAAAGCTGGTCTACCAGTTTTATGAAATCACGGTCACGGGCAGAAAGACCGCCTACATCATGACTTGTAATCGCCAGTTCTACTTTGTTGTAAACGTTGGTCCATTCCGGATGATGGAACAACCTCTCAGCTATCAGTGCCACCTGAGTTATGAAAGCAAACGCAGCACGGAAATCAGTGAAAACGTAAGAACGACGAAGAACCTTTCCGTCCAACCGCCAGTCGGGATGAGCAGCAAGAAGCTCCGACAGTTCATCTTCCCGCAATAAATCTGAATGCTTGCTCATGTTCCGACAAGCTGCCTGTAGGTGGTCTTATGTTTTTTCATACTGTGGTTTGGAAGTCCGGCCAATGCCATTCTCACCGTAGCTGGAATTCATACTATATTCTTGTGAGCCATCATTGTGGGTACTATGGTAATTTTTCTACTGTAATTCTTCGAGCTGTGCTTAACGAGCTGCGCTTAACAAAGTCAGATAAGCCGGTCGGCGAAAGGGTCTCCGAAGGGATCGTCGAACAGCTCAGATTTTGCGTCTTCTGACCCTGCGGGCTGGTCCGTGTCAGCCTGCCAACGCTCGTATCCTTCCGCTTCAACAATGTCAGTCAACTCCGCATCACCTGAAGCGCAGATACGACCACCGATAAAAATATGCACCACATCAGGCTTTAAATACTCAAAAAAACGATTGTAATGAGAGATCGCCAACACACCGAGACCATCATCTTCCACAGCTTTTTTGACACGTCTGGCAACAAGCCGAACAGCGTCGACGTCAAGCCCGGAATCAAGCTCATCCAGCACGGCAACAGATGGTGACAACACACCAAGCTGCAAAGCTTCGGTAAGTTTGCGTTCACCACCGGAAAGATCGACATTGACAGACCTGTCAAGAAAACGTTCATCAAAACCGATCTTCTGGGACTCTTCACGGACACGCTCACTTATAGCAGTATCAATCGCGGCCCTGGCATCCTGCTTGGCATCCTGAGCGTTGACCGCTGAGTCTTCACCAGTTGTTCCCCCGGAAACATCAACCTGCCGGTGTTGATGATTATCAGCTATCCTGACACACTTCGAAGACATGGCCAAACCATACAAAGACACTCCCGGCACCTCTATAGGAGCTTGCATAGTCAAAAACAAGCCTGCCTCAGCCCTACGCCAGGTAGGCAGCCCAAGAAGCTCCAAACCGTTCAAACGAACCGAACCGCCGGTCACGTCGTAGCAGGACCTTCCGGCTATCACATGAGCTAACGTGGATTTACCCGACCCGTTAGGCCCCATAACCGCGTGAACCTCACCAGAACCCACCGTCAGATCAACCCCAGTCAAGATAGCACTACCGGAGATGGAGGCCTCTAGTCCTTCGATTACCAACCCGCTCACAATCATCTATCCTATTCTTTCAACCGCAAGTTGTTTTCACCGTATCCCTGCTGAGTGCATACAGTGTATACCACTATGTCCAGTCCTATCCTTTCAACCGCAAGTTGCAAGCTAGTCCTCAACCTGAGCCGCACCGGTTCCCAAGGTTAATGTGACCACGCCGTCAACCACCGCCACATCATAAACCGGTATCGGCTTCACAGCAGGCAAACACAATGCCTCACCGGTAGCAACATCAAAAACAGCTCCATGCTGAGGGCATTCGATAGTGCGCTCTGCAGCGTCCACCCATCCCTGTGACAACGAAACATTGGCATGACTACAAATGTCGCTTATAGCATAAACGTCGTCACCTATACGCACAATCGCTATCTCCTGTTCATCCACCTCGACACGGCGAACAGAATCAGCAGCAACCTCATCGAACGGAAAAAGCTTACGAGTGATTGCAGTCATAAAGTATTACCAGGCCTCCTAAAACTCTTATCCTATAGCATGCTCGGCTATTCTCAGTTGCTGATCAAGCTTAGCGGCAATAGTGTTCCTGATTTCTTGTTCAACCGCCTTAACGGGTGACGTTGACAGAACCTCCTCAAAAAAGCCGGATGCGATGAGCCTTTCAGCGGTTTGGGTTGGTATGCCACGACTTTCCAAATAGTACAGCTGATCTTCATCTATGGGGCCCACAGTGGAAGCATGACTACACCGAACCTCATTGTTTTCGATCTCCAGATTGGGCACCGACTCAACCCAAGCCTGGTCGCTGAGTTTGAGATTGCGGTTGGTTTGAAAGGCGTTCGTTCCACGAGCTTCGGGGCGCACACGGATTAGCCCAGTATAGATACTACGTGCCGTGTCACCTACCGCCCCGATATAAAGCAGATTGGAAGTGGTGTCAGCGGCAGCATGATCTTGGAAGGTGCGAAAGTCCAAGGTCTGATCACCCGAACCCAGGTAAGCCGAAAGCAGATTACCGGTAGCTCCCCGCCCTGCAAGAGTCGTAGCCGACCTAGTGCGGGCATAACCACCGCCGAAACCTGCTATCAGGTTGACAAACTGGGCGTCACGGTGGACTTGAGCAGCGTGTAGGGCTACCTGCCAAGCCTGAGGATGATGTCTTTGCAAGTTGACATAGCTGAGTCTGCCAGCATGCTGCACGTCCAATTCGACTACAGGCACCACAAGGACCCCTGACTCAGAGCTCTCCACGTTGACGATCTGGGCTTGGGCGTTTGCACCCACACGCACGATAAGGCGTGGAAAACTCGCCACCCCATTATGCGTGGTGTGATGATGCACAGCTATAACACCATCAAGCATAGTGTTAGCAGGTATTTCAATGATCACAGGGGTAGGCGTAAAAGCATCATTAAGCTGCGTGAAATAGTCGGCCGTACCGTTGATCACCGACCCTAGAAGATCACGACCAGCAGGATAATCAGCAGCAGACTGGACTGTCACACCGTGAGAAGTCAACGTTTGCAACCCCGCGACAGAAACCAAACAGCCGTTGACGATGTCGACCTCCGCTATCGCCCCGACGGCCATCTTGTCATCCATCTCATGGTCTGCGACTTCTCCAACATCGGCTAAGCGATAGGAATCAAGCCTTAAATCAGCTATAGGGCTGTAACGCCATTCCTCTTCGGATTCGGTCGGCATAGAAGCTGCAATAAACTCTTCAGCAGCTGCCGTCCTGCGATCCTTCAACCAATCAGGGCCCGGCAAGGCGCGGGCCGTATCTACCGTGAAATGACTCACACTCAATGTCCTTCTCGAAAACGTTTACGAAACTTCTCGCCCCAGCTATCACCGGAACTCTTGCCAAAACCATGGCCGCGATTTCTTTTGCCTTTACGGCGGGTTTGATTACCGCCTTCGGTTCTACGAGATTTAGGGGGTTGCTGCTTCATGCGACGACTCAACTTTTTTTTGTGGCGTCTCCTACCCTTTCTGCGACCTTGCAGTCCTCTTCTTTCCGACTTTACTTCTGCGATCACAGAAGGGGCTGCCGAGTTGACTATCTCCTCGGCAGCGTCCAACAGGTCACCGATACTGTCATCCCGTCCTAAGCTTTCCGGTTCTTGAGGCCCTTTAGAGGTTGCCAAAGAACCATAATGCCAACTCACATCAACTAGTCGACGAGTGTATTTCGGGCAATTCTCAGGACAACGCCAAGGAGCTTCAGGAGCCAGATCAAGATCACATTTACGCACAGTGTCGCCATTGGGATAAGAACGCGATTCGAAATATTTGCAATCCTGACGCATAGGCATGGTTACAGTCTTACACAATACACGTCTAAAGCCACTACAAACATCGCATTAATTACACACAAAAACACTTTTTAATCACACGCAAAAACACCAGGCAAAGACACCTTACAGCATTTGCAGAAATCTCACCATCTGCACCACCACTACAAACATCGCATTAATCACACGCAAAAACACCAGGCAAAACTAAAAACCAGCCGAGGGGGGTGGGTAACGTCCCAACAATGCACGAACACGGATACGCAGCATGTCACGCAATAGGACCAATCCGTCACGCAGCATTCTCACCGTGGAAGTGGAAGAACCCACCGCTTTCACGGGCATCTCCTTCAAGCTCAATCCGTAACGACGGGCGAGATATATCAGCTCTATATCGAAAGCGAATCCATCAATGGTCAAAACCGGAAAAAGCCGCTGAACCGCCGTATGGTGGAATACCTTAAGACCACATTGAGTGTCCTGGCAGTTGCTGAGCATCAGAAGCCGCTGAATCACGTTGACAGCTCTGCTACCGAAAGACCTCAACATCGACCGTCGGTCAATTTCCACAGAATCAGGATGATGGCGATTTCCCACTGCTATGTCCACACCAGATTCAACCGTTTCAAGCAGCTCAGGTATCTGGGAGGGAGGGTAGGCAAGATCAGCATCCGTGAAAACCACGACCCGCCCCGACGCAGCCAAAATTCCAGCTCGAACAGCGGCACCCTTGCCACGGTTTTCAGGCAGCCTCAACACCACATCCGCACCCGCCGCTCTGGCCTTTTCAGCGGTTTCATCATCAGAGCCATCATCAACAACCACGATCTCAAGTCCAGCCGCTGCCCGAGCACCAGAATCAGCCGATGAACCGACCGGTGACAGGACGGCAGCAGAACAATCAACCTCATTCAGCACTTCATCAGATAAGTGTTCTCTCAGTTCCGATATGGTGTCACCGATACAGTGAGCGGCACAATACGCAGGAAGCACCACAGAAATTCTTGGGATACCACTGGAAATGACTTTTACCTCATGCAGAAGACGCGGGCTCACGCGCCTCATGCAACTCGAACGGCGAAATACCACTGGAAATGACTTTTACCTCATGCAGAGGGCAACCGACAAACTAGCCGACACTTCCTTCCATCTGAATTTCTATTAGACGACTCCATTCCACCGCATACTCCATCGGAAGTGTGCGAGTCACCGGCTCAACGAAACCGTTGACTATCATACTCATAGCCTGATCTTCGGTGAGGCCTCTACTTTGCAGGTAGAAAAGCTGATCATCGGCGATTCTGGATACGGTGGCTTCGTGACCGATCACCGCATCCCCGGTACCCACTTCCATATACGGGTATGTGTCGGATATTGAATCAGCATCAAGTATCAAAGCATCACATTGAATATGACTTTTACATCCCGAAGAGTCGTCCTCAACCCGCACCAACCCACGGTATGAGGTGCGACCCCCCTCAGCAGAAACCGATTTGGAAACGATCTTCGAAGTAGTCTCGGGTGCTGCGTGTGTCATCTTCGCCCCGGTATCCTGATGTTGACCTTTTCCAGCGTAAGCCACCGACAGCACCTCGCCTGAAGCTTTCGGCCCGACCATCACAACAGCCGGATACTTCATAGTCAATTTGGAACCTATGTTGCCGTCGATCCATTCCATATGACCTTCAGCTTCAACCCGAGCCCGCTTGGTGACCAGGTTGTAGACGTTGTCCGACCAGTTCTGTATAGTCGTATAGGTGACACGCGCAGATGGTTTCACCACTATCTCCACCACCGCCGAATGCAGTGAATCCGAAGAATAGGTAGGAGCCGAACAACCTTCGATGTAATGCACCTTGGAACCTTCATCGGCGATTATGAGGGTGCGTTCGAATTGCCCCATGTTTTCAGCGTTGATACGGAAATAGGCTTGCAATGGTGCTTCCACTTCTACACCAGGTGGAACGTATATGAATGAACCCCCCGACCACACCGCGGAGTTGAGTGCAGCGAACTTGTTGTCGTTGATGGGAATAATCGTGCCGAAGTAATGTTTCACCAACTCGGGATATTCACGCAACGCGGTGTCCATATCACAAAAGAGCACCCCCTGAGCTTCAAGGTCTTCACGGTTGCGGTGGTACACCACTTCGGATTCATACTGGGCAGTCACCCCGGCGAGGTATTTCCTCTCAGCTTCAGGTATCCCCAAACGCTCATAAGTAGTTTTTATGGACTCAGGAACCAAATCCCAGTCATTGGTCAAACGCTCGGTCGGTTTAATGTAATAGAAGATATCCTCAAAATCGATACCGCTGAGATCACCACCCCATACTGGAAGTGGCCGACGACGAAAACGCTGATACGCCTTCAAACGTAAATCGAGCATCCACTGCGGTTCACCCTTAAGCCAAGACATCTCGGTGATAATGTCTCTTCCGAGGCCTTTTTTGGGTTTGAAAACATAATCTTCTTCATCACTCCAGCCCAACTGATAGCGACTCAGATCAACACCGATATTCGTAGTAGTCATAGTTTCATGATACCCAACAGTGTGACACTATCCACGCAAAACCACCAACACCCGCAGAACAAGCAATGCTTTCGCTACACTTAACAGTTCAATGAGGGTTTCTTTGTCGCATGGATTGGAGCGGATTTCCAACGAGTTCGAAACCATCGAGAACCAAAAAGACTGAAATCCCGTGACATCGGCTAGCGTAGTCAAGGGTATTAAGGATTTTTTCTTGTATGAATCTCAAAACAATCGACCTTGAAATCGAATTAACCTCTCTTGGAACCAATACAAACACAACGGACTGGCCACTGAGTAACTGGCTTACGACCTTCCCGCTGGTATTGGTAGTGCTCGACCCTTATACAGAGGAAAGTGCTCGAATCTTACACACCGCACAGCGGATCATGCTGCATTACAAAGAAGCCAACTGCCGTACATGCTGGCTGCTCACCTGCGATGCCGACGGAGCCCAACGCTTTCTCGGTCCCTGGACAAAAGATCAGATCACATTCGTTGATCCGGACCGCAATGTGATCAACGAGTTAGGCCTCGAATATCTACCGGCTTTCATGCTCATACGGCAAGATGGCACGATCGCTGCATCCACTGAAGGCTGGCATCCATCAGAATGGCGAACAGTGGCTGAGGCCATCTCACATCTGACCAAGTGGACCCGCCCCATAGTAGGAACCGAAAGCGACCCTCAGCCCTATCGTGGCACCCCATCACAAATATAGCCAACGCCAGCACGTTGCAAAACGGCCGAGCACATAATAGAATTATAGGATATTCGGATGTCCTTTCAGGGTTGGGAAAGCCCTACCCGCCGCGGCGAGCACACAGACTCTGACACTAACATCAGAACCCACTAAATAAGGTAAAGGGGATTATGGTTGTCGTTCTTGTCGTTCCATTCCAATGAAACCCGAAAATCTTCACAGCCGCAGCAAAGGCCACAAGGCCAGATAGATGAAAGGACAGTAGATGAGTTGGATCCCCTTCAACAACCGTTAGGCCAGTACGAGGCCGCTTGGGTCGCTGGCGTGAGCGTCTGAGCATCCAGGCCCACCTGGCTTACTGCGAGCTGAAACTAAGACTACGAACCAGGCCGGATCAAACCGCCCGCCAGCAATTGTTGGATCATCTCCACCAATACTGGCGAGCTGGCCACTTCCCCGAAAACAAACTCCACAGATCCCGACGGCAACCGATCTTCATCGACGACAGAGGAGTCTACTGCGCTGTCGGATACCTAATGGCACAAAGCGGAGCCAACGACCTCGCCACCAAAATCAACCACAACAACCGCTTCGCCTACATTGAAAACCTCGACCTCAACCAACAACCCGAACTACACCACTGGTTGGCCAAAAATGGGCTAAGCCAGACCGAAGCAGCCCTAATCCCACCTATGGCTTTGACCCCGATTACGTCGAACCTGAGCCAATGCTCAACTTTGTACAACAAATGATACGACACTATCCACTAGCTGGTCCAATATTTAGCGTCGTGTCGCTGGCTTGGATATTCTTGACTTTGACATCGATGATACTAGCCATCTACCTGATTCGAGCAACCCGTAAGCTTCGGAATGACATCAACCTGATTAAAGCCATCCAAGACATCAAGCCCATTGAAGAACGGGGCGCGGGGGGGGGGGGCGGGGGGGGGGGGGCGGGGCGGGGGGGCGGGCGGGGGGGGCGCGGGGGCCGGGGCGGGCCCCCCGG
>JAPPJC010000006.1:102562-118094 GCA_028820455.1 Acidimicrobiaceae bacterium | reverse complement strand
TATGCCCCACAATATACCAATGCGCATCCAACAACGCCGAATACCACTGACGCGGTTGTTTCGGGCTTCAGCGAAGTTGTATCCAGAGTTGACAGCCATCAGGGCGGTATTGAGGACATTCAACTTCGGAGAGGAGTGCCTTCCCACCACTGGACGCGTGCTGTGTTTGAGCAGGCCCGCCAGCAAGCCTGCGCTGGTCAGTAATTCAAGGTAATGGGCGAGTGTGACAGTGTTGCCAGCGTCTTGGAGTTGGCCGAGCATCTTGTTGTAAGAAAGTTTCTGTTCCGAGTATGCGGCCCCCAGTGAAACAACTGTTTAAGCAATGCCGGCTTGTCGACCCTGTGCATGGCGAGCACGTCGCGTTCTATGTTCGGTTCGATGAGTGTCTCACGGACGTAAGCATACCAGTCTTCGAAATCGTGGATCCAGACTGGCAGCACCAGGGTAACCACCGAAGTAGACGTACTCATCCAAGCTGAAACCGAACGCAGCAGACATCTCTGAGAAAGACCAGTGTGTCACATGCACCTGCCTGAAACTGAAACGTCCGGCGAGGCTTTCCTTCAAGCCAGCCTGCATCAACAGCGGTGCCGAGCCGAGGATGATGACATGTAAGGGGCGGCCTGTGCGTCTGTCGGCGTCCCATAACCCTTTGATAACCCTTTGACGGTTTCCGGCCACTCGGGTATCTTCTGGATCTCATCGAGAGCAAGGATGAAACATCGTTCAGATGTCTACGCCATGTGTCGGCTAGCCTCCCACGTCTCTACCAGCCAGCGGCGATCACGTGCTTCGCCTACCATCATCGGAGTCGGCATCATCTGCACTCCAGTGTTGGATACTACAGCTCCGGAGGTCAGCCCGAGGCGCACTCCGGGATAGAAGACCACACAGAAGCATCATGGAAGCTCAAGGTAGGGGGAGGGGGTGTTGGAGTAGTTGTGTTGCGTTAATGGGAGGGGGATAGTGTTGAGACGGTTGAGAAGCACATTTCGTCTCCGGTTCCTTCGTTCCAAATAATGTAGCGTGGTTCGTCCATGTGTTGAAGTGTGCGATCCCACCAGCATTGCAGACGAAGAGTGTCGCCTTTTTGTATGAGTATGTCCTCTTCCGGCTCATAGCTGAGCTGCCATTCGAAGTCCCATTTTGGAATATCGAGTAGGATGCGTTCTTGTGGTGTGTCAGGATTCAATGTCATTCGATAGGCAGAGCCGAATTCGTGCATATGTCCGAGCACTGAGTGGATTATGCCGCTTCTGTTGACTGGAAGGTCGCAGGAACTGTGCCCGACACTGCCTTGGAGTTCGTTGTAGTCGTTTAAAGTACTGCCGCATTGGATCAGCAGAAGGTTGGGAATAATCTTCGCAAAGGCATCGAATCTTATTGCTATGTCTTCAAGCACGTTGGAGCGCACGCACATGTTCGTGTAACCACTGATAGTGGCTGAGCGTTCGGCCGCTATGCCAGCTTCTTCAGGGGTACAGGGTATTTCAGCAGGGGTGACGAAACTTTCCACGAGAACTTCAGACATGCCGATAGTTTCTTCAGGGGTGGCTGTGTCGATCACGATGGAAGAATTGTCTGCGGGTATATCGTGGTCGTAGTGGTAGTGAATCTGGTTTAAGATAATATCACCGGGGGCTAGGTAGAAGCCGTATCCTTCAGGGTATATCGTGGGAGATTGACCAGGTGCCCAACCTTGAACCAGTTCCACACCAGGAGTGCTAAGCCCCGACAGTCCGAAACACGTCCAACCAGGTTCGTCGGGGTAGCCTCTGCTTGCCTCAAACTCGTTATCGCTTGCAATCTTTGCTTCGATTTCTTCTGCGGCAGCCGCTGGTGCGCGATAAATTATCGAGTGGTGCACGACTTCTGTTCGGTCGGGTTTGAATTCAAAACCTTTGACCCAGGTTCCATCTCCTTCAGGGTCGGGTATTTCGTAGATCAGGCAGCGGTAGTCATCTTTTCTAACCGGCGTACCGTCAGGATTTGAATAGCTTGTGTAAGGGCCACCCCGCGGACTTATCTCGTGGTCTACTGTTGTGATGGGCAGCACTGCTTGCTTGCGAGCGTTAAGAGGGGTGTTTGCGTCTATATCGAGCCCACCTCCCGATGCCGCCCAAGCCGTGATAGCAGCTTTTTCTTCTTCGTTGAGCGACCAGTCGTGCTTGAATCGCGGACTTAGATCCGAAGGCAGCCATGGTGGCATAAAGCCCGCAGTGGTCACGAGAGCTATATCGTCTGCTATGGCAGCTGCGTCACCAGCTGTAACAAGTGGTACTGTGCTCCATCCTGGTCCGCCGGTGGTGTGGCAGCTTACGCAGTTGTTCTCCAACACAGGTTTAACAGTTGCGGAAAACTCCCCTGAAGCGAAGATTGGATTGGGTATTTCGCGCTGTAAATCGTCTGCGATGGTTGGGCTTGTCTCTGCGCCTTCTACACGTTTGGCGATCAATTTGAAGTTGAGCTCCACTGCATCGTTTGTGTGTGCTAGTCGGGCGATATGGATAGGCCCAACCCCGTAGTCGCTGCTTAGTATGGTGGTGGATATGTCGGCTGTGAGGGTTGCTTCGTCAGCAGAGACGGTTCCTGTGAAAGTTTCGGTGTGGACGGTGTCTTTTATGGTGAGCTCGCCGGTGATCGACACCTCATAGGTGGCGTCGTCAACGAATACTATTTCTGTGCTGGTGTTCTGTTCTGTGCTAGTGCTTTGAGCTGTGAGTTCAGGATTTGTGTTTTGTGATTCCAAGCGAGTGTTCGAGATGGATGTGAGATCAAAGGAAGAAGGCACAAATCGCACGAATGGCCAGTGGCTTGATTCTAAAAAGTCGTGGCGAATACGCTTGTCACGCAGTTTGGAATCCGACTCCAACACTTCAACATTGACAATTAATTCCCCCACACGGCTGCGTTTCGGGTACACAGTATCGACCACAATTTCGCCTGTGATTACTGTGGTAGACCCAACAGTGTTACGAGTCGATCCCAGTAAACGTTCTGTTACGTTGTAGTTGGCATGCGAGCCGCCTTCGGGTGTGATCCGATACAAACGCTCGGTCTCACTGTTGAAGTCTTCAGGATCGTTCATATCCACAACAGGTGTGGCCGCAACACTGCCTTCACTAGTGAGCTCAGGATTTGTGAGTTCATCTTTGATCCATAGCCAGTGATCTCTCGTGAAAATGGCGATAGTGCCAATTATCAGCAATCCCAAAACAATCAGTTGACCAGTGGTTGGCTTTCTTCTAACGTCTTTGAGTCGGTGCCACATTTTGTTTCTTGATCTTGTTCCTTCGATACGATCCATACGCTCTCCCCCAGGCCATCCACCGTCCTGTCCGGTCTTTTCACCATGACTGCCACCACCGCATCAGCAGTGTCGTGAGCTGGCACGCGTTTGATGCAGCACAAGCCTCCCCCGTCTCATCATGAGCAGGATCAAGATAGTCTCGACGGCAAGCTCTTCTCGGGAACCCCCGCGCTGCTTCAGCGGATAACATCCAGAAATCTCCTCACGATCAACTTATCGACTAGCCGAACAGCATTGTCGGTAGGACTCACCAGTGTTGCTTCTGCATTATTCCATTGTACTGAGATCAATGAGATAAACTCAAGAATACTTTGAAAGTTGTGTGAATAGGGGTACTACTGAAACTCCGTCGGGTCGCTCGTAGGCGTACCCATCGGCGGCGGTGACCACGACGAGTTTGACTGCTTGTCCTATCGGGGTCGGCAAAAAGACGGTCAGGGCTGGCTCGTAGTGCCGCGACAGCCGGTGACGGGTCGGTGAAGTGGTGTTTGGTACTAACGAGCAACGGTGATCGGGAACGCAGACGGGTCGCCACGCCGTGAGCGGTTCGAGCACGTGGAGGCGTTCGAGGGCCTGGGAGCTGACGTTCTGGGTCATCGACTTGTGGTGTGCGGGATGTTGGGTTGGTGCCAGAGGGTACTGATGGGTAGTGCCCATAGTTTGTTGTCGATTTTGAATGGGAATTTGCCTGTGTAGAGCAGAACACCAAGATGGAATCGGTTGCCGAGTTGGTTCTTCAGCCATATCAGATTTTTTGCGTCTCGTCGGTTGACATCGGTGGATGATTTCACTTCCAACCCAACGATCCAGTTGCGGCGTTCGAGAATGAAATCAACCTCATGACCGGACCGATCGCGGAAGTGGAACATACCAGTACGATCTGATGTGGTTTCAAGGTGTGGTAGCAGTTCGGTAGCGACGAAAGTCTCGATAAGCTGCCCGACCAGTGTGGCGTCTCGGGTCATTTCCTGAACGTTGGTTTGCAGTAGGTGAGCGGCCAACCCGGGATCTATGACGTGTACTTTCGGGGAGCGGGTCAGCCGGTATAGTCGTTTGGTGTGCCATGCCGGGATACGGATGACGATCGACAGGTCCTCTAGCAACCGCAGATGTGTGTCTGCGGTGACACTGGTGACACCCGCGTCTCGTGCGGTGGCCTGTTTGTTGAGTTCTTGACCAGTGCGAGCCGCGCAGGATTCCAACACAGCCCGTAGTTTCCGAGGTCTGGGGTTGACTCCGGCGATTTGAGGGGCATCCAATTCTACGAGCTGTTCCACGTAGGCATCAAACCAGCGTGAGCGGTTACGATCCGACAGGTTGAACGCGTAGGGGAATCGTCCGGCAGTGATCCGTTGCAGATAATCGACCCGGTTAAGATCGGAGACTGTCGTATCGGGGGCTGTCAAAGCTGATGGGTTGGTAGTAGATGAGTTGACTGCGAAGAACGCGTCGATAGGGTTATAGGTGTTGTTGTGTTCGATTTCGCTTTGGGTTAGTCCAGACATCCTTATTCGAATTAGCCTGCCCGTTCCGGGCCATGTAGGTGCTTTTTGTGCTGCTCGCACTGAGCCGGTGAGGATGAAACGGCCTTGTGTGCGAGCTGTGTCGGTATCAACTGCTCGCTTTACCGCGCCAATGATCTCGGGGGCTTCCTGCCATTCGTCGATTACGACTGTGCCCGTGGAGGCGGTTAGAATCCCGTCGGGGTCTTCCTGAGCGGCTTTTCTTGGGCCGGGCATAGAAAGATCTATGATGGTATCGGCGAACTGTGCGGCTGAAGTCGACTTACCACTACCCCGAGCACCTACGATCAGCAGAGCAGGGAAAGCCGGGAGCAACTCTTTTTCAATCAGATGTTCAACTATCCTCGGATAACGGCTCACCATAACATTGAGCCTAACATCATTTTAGCCCTTCATTCATTTTTGCTTCAGTATTTTATACGATTCGCAGTTTATATTTTATATGATCTGCATTCTGTATTCTATGTGATTTGCAATCCAGGTTTAGGTGATGTCCGTCCTGAGGTGTAACGGATCCACGAGTACTGACTATCTGCGTCAATGTTCTTACGGTATGGGATTTAAGCAGGTCTCCTGGACCCGGGAGTGCCTGGGTCTGCCTATGACATGGTAGACTAATTATAGTAGACGCTGAGGCACGCCGAATAATCGAAGACCCATCTGAGGAGATGGTTTTCAGTGCTGTGTCAGTCTGGGAAGTGGCCATAAAGAGCTCAATGGAACGTTTGGACTTCCAGGTCGATCCGCGCCTATTTCGAAGAGGACTGCTGGAGCACGGCTACCAAGAATTGGGGATTACCGGAGCCCACGCAGCCGCTGTCGATCTGCTGCCTCCTATCCACAAAGACCCCTTCGACCGTCTTCTGGTAGCACAAGTCCAGATTGAGGCACTCACGTTATTGACAGCAGACGAACGGATAGGACGATATACGGGCTCGATCCAGGTCATCTGAGTAGTAGCACGCTGGCATGGAACAAGTCCGGGGATGTTTTGTCGAGACGGTTGCGTAGCCACACAAGGTGCTTGAGGATGCCGCTCCACATATCTTACATACCGGATCCTAGCCCCTATACCAAGATTTGCATAGCAACTAACCCAAGTTTTGCATTCCTTATGTCCAATACCTCATACCAGCCTTGTCAGATGCTACTGGCACATTGTTTTCTTTGGAGTCTGTCGACTTCAATCGAACAGATCCGCATGGGTTCCAGTTCGCACCAAGACGAGGACATCACCACGATAACCCCATATCAACAACCAATCTGGCTCGATATGACACTCTCAATAGAGATGCCACTGACTGGATAAACGGTGGGGTCTGTGACGGGAGACGAGATCGTCGGCAGACAGCAACACCTCAACTATATCCCAGAGTTTTTGCAGATCCTTACCGCGCTTTTTGGCTCGTTTCAGGTCACTTTTGAAGCGAGTGGTGACAAATGAGCGCACAAATTTCTAAGACTCGGACTTGAGATCTTTTAGAGTAGCGTACTCGGATAGGCTCTCGCCTGATTGCGCCTGATACAGTGCTTCCACTGTGTCGACATTGGGGATTTTGACCTCAAAAGGAAGTCCACCGCGCATAACGATCTGTTTGTAGAACAGGGTTATCGCCTCCGTCGCTGACAGTCCCAACTTTCTGAGGACTCCGTCTACTTCATATTTGAGTTCTGGTTCAACTCGAGCTCTAATCATCTCCGTTTTGGCCATTATCGTTCGAACCTCCTATACTAATAATACTTGTTCCCCAAACGAGGAACAACCTTAATATTGTTCACGTAGTACGCATGTTTGGAGATCACGCAAGTGTCTGAAGCAAGGCTTCACGGATGCTTGATCTGTCCGACCAAGTCCGAGTATGCTGTTGTCCTCGGATTACGAATTAAACTATCCTCGGATTACGATTTTCATGGGGTAGAATAGTCTTGTGATAGTGACAGGTCATGTGACCCGGCGTGTATTAGCCCTTGTCTTAGTGTATTAGCCCTTGTCTTAGCTCGATTGCAGGACGAGCCTGTTGTAGCTTTGCAAGGTCCGCGCACGGTGGGCAAGTCTACTGTGTTGTCTGAGATCGCTCGACATTGTGAGGTTGATGTGATTGATCTCGATCAGCCAGTGATGCGAGACGCTGTTGCTGCATAATTGATCTGCTACCGTTCTCGCAAGGAGAAATCGCCGGTCGTGCCGAGGGCTTCCTCGAAAAAGCACTGACCGACCCTGAATCGCTGGTAACGCCACATCGCTCAACGACGACACGCACCGATTATATTGAACGAGTCTGTCGGGGAGGGCTGCCGCTGGCTGTAGCTCGTGGCGGATCGTCCCGGGCCCGTTGGTTCAGTGACTACGTGCGTGTGTCACTGGCTCGTGACGTGACCGAGCTCTCTAAGATCCGCCAAGGGGCGTTGCTACCAGCACTGCTGAAACGTCTTGCCGGTCAGACGGCGCAGGTATTGAACATGACAGCAGCTGGTTGTGCTGTTGGTTTAGAGCCCCGAACAGCGCAGGTCTACACAAAACTGCTTGAAGATCTGTTCCTCGTCTACCGTCTTGAAGCGTGGGGTCGGACACTACGCGCTCGAGCCGCTGCTTCCGCGAAGGTATACATACTCGACAGCGGTCTCGCTGCCCAACTCTTGGGTGTCACACCGCACAAAATCGCTCGCCTTGATCCAGCTGCGCTAACAGAATTCGGTCATTTGCTTGAAACCTTCGTCGTGGGTGAACTCCTCAAACAGGTTTCGTGGAACAATAGCAGTCAGATCGCCGGCATCGGTCATTGGCGTACCCACGACGACCAGGAAGTCGATCTGGTAATCGAATGCACCGATGGTTCAGTCTTAGCGTTCGAGATCAAAGCCTCCGCGCGGGTCGACAACGACGACACCCGCGGCCTCCGAGTTCTACGCAATGCCCTCGGGAGTGCCTTCACAGCAGGATTCGTTCTCAATACGGGCAACCTCACCTTCCGCCTCGAAGACCGTATCATCGTCGCACCCGTAGACACCCTCTGGAATGTACACCACTGAAACCACCACGATCATGCCACAACCAACTCTCCCAAAGCCACTGAAGACGGGCTGTATTGCCATGAACGGCCATGTTCCGCGGCCCGCAAGCGAAGCTGTTTCTTTAATATCTGCGGAGTTGCCTGTCGGGTGGTGGTGCAATCGCGGTGTCCAGTGTGTGGTGAGAAGCTGAGGTACTCAGCCGACCGAACTGCTGGCTGGAGAGCAGAGCACGTAGAAGGCGCAGATGAAATGTCCAAGTAAGAGCAGGAATCTCATTTATGGTTGGTCGCAGGCCCGGTTCTCTATTAGGTGGTTGGATCCGTGATTGGATCGATACTGATCTCTGGGTCGTTATTGATAGACCATGATGCTGATTGTGTTGACAATCATGGTGCGGAGGATTTTGACCATTATGCTGACTGTACTGACAATCTCTGACCCACGGAGGCAAAGCTGTTCAAATTGCTGAGTAAGCGCGTGAAAATACTGATCGTTCCTGCGGCAATGATCCTAATCCTCATTTTGGTAGGGCTCATCTGGTGGTACCTACGCGAGGAGGGTCCCCCAGCAATCGACTTGGAGACAGCGATCTCACAGATTGAAGCCAGCAACGAGGAAACAGATCAAGCCGTCATCGCCGAACCCGGAACACCCGACAGCGACCCAGCTATCACAGATGCTGAACGAACCAGCGATGGCGGCACCGATCCTACAATCATCGATCGTGAGAAACCGAACGACGACAGCGTAAACGTTCCAGGCGATACGGGCCCCGACACCAAGCCAGGTGATATCAACCCGGACACCACAAAGAAAGAAGAACTCCCACCCCCATCGGCAAGCATAGCGGGAATATGGACTCTTAAGGCCGATCCCGGTATCAGCGACCTCACTGATAAACCACCGGTGAGTTTTGCAGGATTCCGTGTGAATGAAGTGCTGGCCAAAGGGGTTGGAGACTTCACAGCAGTAGGCCGCACAGCTGCCGTCTCCGGCACGATCGAACTCACCGAAACAGCTCTAGCTGCAGCTGAGATTACTGTAGATTTCACAACACTGCGCACAGATAACAGCCACCGCGACAGCCACATACAGAAGACACTGAACACAGCAGAGTTTCCCAACGCCCACTTCACATTAACCGAACCCGTGCAACTGCCCAATCAGTCATCCTTTGCTGGTCCTGCCACCGGCGATCTCACCATCAAAGGAAAAACGAACAGTGCCGTGTTTAATCTGGAAGCTCAACTAGTGGATGATACTCTCGTGGTTGTAGGTGAGTCTCCTATAGTGTTCGCAGACTACGGAGTAACCGCACCTTCGTCTCTGGCAGTCATTTCAGTCGAAGATCACGGGATCATCGAGCTTCAACTGTATTTCACTCGTTAACCCACCGGCACATCCAGCACCCGACCAATCAGCAGAACCCCACTCCACCTCTAGACGCGAAGAAGCCACATTGATTTCGTGGCGTCCGTGGTGCTGGCGCAGATGGTACAGAGCACACCGGTGCTCGCTGACAGTGGCTTGAGCACGGAGCTGAGCCACCACAAACGTCTCCAGCAGCCGACCGAACAGGTCACCGTCACGCATAATGCTGTGCTCGTTCACTCCGATGACAGAGGCGAACAACGATGAATCAACAAGGAATCGTTTGGGAGTCAGCGACAGCCGCTTAAGCCGGTTCGAGGTCCACGTCGGGAGTTCGTCAATCACATGAATCCGGGAGAGCAGCTCATGCCGCTGTTTCGCTGGACACTCCAGCTAGAGGTGCACCATCGAGCAGGTTCCAGGCGAGCCGGTCCACGAAGGGCACAGTCTGCACTCCGAGCTGTTCGCCAACTGTTAGAGGAAACATCCTGACGCGTGTTATCCGACCTGTCCCAGGCCAGGTCGGGGTCTGCATCTGAGCGCGTACCAAACCCGTCAAAATAAAACGGCCAGGACGGAACCCGATGTCACAGGCACGCTTCACCGCACCAAGCACCTGGGGAAACTCCTGCCACTCATCCAAAAGGATCGGCTCTGGTAGACCTTGGAGTGCAGCATCAGGATCGGCAATCACAACAGATGCCTCAGCAGAACGGTCGAGTCGGATCACAGAACAAGCATGCCGGCCGCGGTTGTGGTCTTACCGGACGCTCTCGCCCCTACCAACGCAACAGCCGGTAGTTCTGCGAGCAACGGATCCACCAAACGCTGTGTGTACTTGACCATACATACTACCGTGCTTCGACAGCTGCTGATGCTGGTTTTTGACACTACTTGATGTCTATTTTCGACGGCTTTTAATGTTGGTTTTTGACATGAAAAGAAGCGTTGAACGCTATGAGGTGCTACCTCGTTTTGATATTGGATTCGGTGTTAAGTGGCAGGAAACATACGTGCCATGCGTGCCACAACAACCCTTGTGGCACACATGTTTGAGAGTTTCGTGACCCGACGATTGCAAGCCACTCTCAGGTCCTGAGTATCGGCCCATCATCCAATTACGATCAGCGGGGCTTACCTGTTCATATGTTGGAGGTACCTGCTGTGTTTAGGCCTCTGTGTTGTTTGCAATTTTAAGTATTGCATCTTGATCAGTTGTTTTCAAGTCGTCTTCAAGGTTACGTGCTTGCTTTGTCTCGATGGGGTTCTGGCCGGTTGTTTCGTTCTCAAAGTCACGTTCCAGTTCTGTTCCAATGGTGTCAGAATTCACGTATGTGACGATGATTCGTTTAATGTCGCGCGCCGGTAGAATGACATGCTGGTCGCATCCTGGCTCAGTAAGTTGTGACCTGTCAGCTTTGATAACAGATAGCGGGTCACTCTGGACAAGGTCTCTGTCCGGAGAGTCGTTTATGTCTGGGTTGTAACGTGCGAGAGTTCCGGCTACGTAGCTTTCATCATGCAAGTAACACTCCAGGTAAACCATGTGATCTTCAGGTGTTTCGGAGTAGAAGTAGCGATCCCATACCGATGCATCTGTGACACGAGCAGGATATCTCTTCTGTAGTCTCTGAACGAGACCGGCTTTTGTTGTCTTTGTTGTCTTTTTCGTTGGATGAGCATTCAACGCGAAAGCAGTGGCAAGGATTGAAGAACCGATTAGAAGCCCCAAAGCCCAGACACCTACATATGCCAACCGAGAATTGCTGTGCAATAAGTACTCTCCAGGATCGCGAAGCAAGTGCACAACACTCGGAGAGTGCTCACGAATCCAAGGAACAGATTGCATTATGCCGTAAGCAATCAATGTTAGTGTGTTGGTGATCATGGCGACAGCCATGACGTCTGCAGCTTCTACGATGGTAGATACTCGTCGTGTCGGGATGGCTCGTCGACGAACTGCATAATAGCAGTAGCCAGGGATTAGGACATAGATGGCGACCAGTAAGCTCAATAGCGTGCTGGGCATTTAGTGGTTTGACGATTCGCTTTTGCGATTGATGCGATTGATTAGTGCCTGTCGGGCGGTTGTCGGCAATTTATCACTACCACGTGGTGGTGGTGGTGGGTTCTTCGGTACTCCTTCGCTCTGTCTTAGTCTTTCCGCGTTGCGGGAATTGTTGTAGTCGAGGCTTTCCAGCGGGAGTTGGTGACGGCGTCTTTCCGCGTTGCGGGAATTGTTGTTTCTCCGTTTGGCAGTCATACTTAGGAGTATAGCAAAATTGCACAAAGCCATGCTGTGGCTCCTTGTTTAATTCAGCGGCAGCGCCTGCTGTGGTGATATCAACAGCCCAAGCCTGAGGATGACAGCCTACTCATGGTTGGCAGCACCTCTAGTAGCTGAGAGAGGCTGGAGCTAGCCCGGCAGCAAACAGCAGAACCACAGTAGTGATGGTTAGACTGGTTGCAGCCCGAATCGCTGAATATAGCCCGGCTGCTACTCCGATTGTCATAGCGGCTGCGATCCCATCTATGCGATCCCATCTAACTGCACCACCTGCGGAATGATCACACGCCAGCTTTGAGCAGCTGAGTACGCGTAAGTCTCTAACTATCCCCAGAAGCACTCGCGCAGTGCCGCCTAAAATGGATTCTGTGTTCTCATAACGGGTTATGCTCTCTTGAACTCTCGTAGCGAAGTGATGTAGCGGGTTCGTGAGCTATGTCACTGGTTCTTCTCTTGTTGAGGATATGGTGTAAACACTATACAGTACGATATGGCATCAACCAGTGGTGGAAAGGCGTACACGTGCTGGCTGGGAAGTGTTTTGGTCAATGTTGAAGTACATCTACTATAGTACCTACTGTCAAGTATCAACGGAGTATCTTGACAGTATATGAGTAAGTTTCTCAGATCGGTGCTACAAGCAAGACTTGATACACCAAGACTTGATACACTGAAGCAGATGTTGTTGATCATTCAAGGGGCAAAGGGGAAACGATTCTCTTACGATGAACGTACTGTTTGTCGACCGCATGTTAGGGAAGTCGGATGACACAAAGTGCTCTTCTCCGTCGACTGTTGCCGAAGCACGCAAACTAGCAACACAGGGTGAGGGAGATGGCCGGTTCGAGTTTGAGAAATGGGTATGCGGAGTTTTAGGCACATCCAATATGTTCCAAAGGAAGAAGCCTGGTGAAAGAGGCGGAGACGGTGGTGTGGATGGCCTCCTCAAATTTTTTCCTATCAGACTGGAAGGCACTGAACAAACACCTAAAGCCGATGAGGCATACGCTGTTATACAGGTAAAATCAGGCAAAGTAACCCCAGATGCGGTTAGAGCACTCACGCAGGTCATCGAAGACACCCCGAAAGTGCTCGCCGCAGTGCTCGTGTGTTTCGCTGACCAGCGGACAACGGTTGAAAAATGGCGCAACAAATCTAATATCGAAGGGATTCTAGGCGAATATCCGAAAGTTCAATGCCTTACAATCGAGGAACTGTTGCAACTCCCCAACAATCCCGCATTTCTACCCAACATCGTCAAAACTGGCGGCAAAACTGAAGCAATACAGCTGTCCCACACCGAACCACCCGATCAACTCAAATTCCGCAGATAATCTAACTATACTCCACCCGCAACGCTGTTTCGTCTGTCTCGGGGATGCCGAAGCCGTCGAACTGCTCCATCAGAGCGGCGAACTAGTCATGTGGCTCGTCGTCTCCGCGGTCCCGCCGGGATCGCCCCTGGCATCGTCGTTTTTGCAGCGTTCCACGGGGTCAAGGTGATCGCCAACGAGAAGGACACCGAAGCGGCCACAGCTACTGCCGTGCTTCGACAGCTTCCGATGCTGGTTTTTGACACTGTTTGATGTCTATTTTCGACGGCTTCCGATGCTGGTTTTCGACATCGTCCGATGTCGCCGCACCTCAACCGCGAACCAACCAGCGACCTCCCATCTGAGCGTGTCATTGCAGCGCAATGGTCGATCAACTACTCACAGAATAGTCGGATGCTAAAAGGTGTGTTCCCCGCAAAACTCATCAGAAATCATGGTATAAAATCTCAGAAGAAACAGCATGGTACGGTATCTGCGAGGGCCGATGTGAACTCACCGACCTCGGTCTTGAAACGCTATCAGAAGAAACAGCGCGGTACAGGTTCAGATCTGGTCATGACTGGAGCATACTGGTAAGCATGACCTCCGCAGAAGAGATCGCACAAACAGTGGTAGCAGGGGAGTCCGAGACTGTCGAGTTCAAAGCCACAACCGGTCAGCGGACCGAAGCAGCGCGCTCTTTGTCGGCGATGCTCAACGGTGAGGGTGGCTGTGTACTCTTTGGGGTACTGCCCGATGGAAAAGTAGTCGGCCAGCAGGTAGGTTCCAAAACGTTGGAAGACATCGCACTTGCTTGTAGTGAGATCTATCCTAGGTATTCGCCGTCCATTGAGCGGGTTGTCGTATCCAAAGGCAGCGGACGTGAAGTGCTTGTAGTGGCAGTACCAGCAGGTAACAGCAAACCATACTCGTATAGGGGCCGCTACTATGTGCGATCTGGTTCGTCCACAGTCACCATGCCCGATGAGGTTCAAGTGTCTATGGTCATGGAACGTGTACACAGCCTGGACCGCTGGGAGATCGCCCACTCCGGCCGTGGCCTCAGTGCCATTGATGATGACGAGGTGCGCTCTTTCAGAGACGACACGATCTCAGCAGGACGGGCTAGATTCGATGCCGAGGCTTCTGTGGTGGATGTACTGAGAGCACTGAACCTACTCGATAATGATGATCAACCGAATCGGGGGGCTATTGCTCTGTTCGGAAAGGCGGATGCGTTTGCTGGCAGGTACCCGACTTTAGGCTGTCGGCTTGTTGCAGTGGCCGGTACTGATCTCGGTGAAGAGTTCCATGATGATGTTCTGTTAGAAGCCAATGCATTCGTCTCACTGAGACGAGCCATGCTGTTCTGTGATGAACATCTCCACCGCCCCGTGCGCATTAACGGCAAGCTTCAAGCCGAAATCACTTCGGAGATACCGCCTGAGGTTGTGCGTGAAGCACTCGCCAACGCCTTCGGTCACCGGGATTATACTACTGGCGGGCTGGTGCAAGTACGGATCTTCTACGACAGGCTTGAGGTGTGGTCTCCAGGTGGGCTGCACTTCGGGCTCAAACCCGCCGATTTGTACGTTCCGCACAGTTCGTACCCATGGAATCCGAACATGCTGGGCTGCTTGTACCGGCGCGGAATCGTAGAACAGCTCGGGTCTGGAACTTTGAGAATGACACGCATGTGCATAGATGCCGGGCTTGGCCGACCCGTGTTTACAGCCGGAAATATATCGGTGGCCTGCACCATACCAAGAAGAGGATACTGGCTGAAGCCCAACGGTTCAAGCACAGTCGTAAACAAGACAGAACAGGCAGTGCTCGCCACGCTCGCCGATGGCCCCGCGGGACGAGGACAGCTTGCTGCTCGAATAGGGATTGTCTCAACCGAAGCACGAGAGACGCTAGTACGCTTACATGAACTAGGCCTTGTCGAGGTCGAAGGGCATGGCCGGGGTTCACACTGGATGCTCAAGAACGGTTAGCCGCCCTACCCCTTGCTGACCCCCCTTAATGGTTGGGGAATGATTTCAGCAGAAAGGTTGAATAAAGCAAATGTGCAGTTCAGTTGGGTTTTCCAGGAATAGCCACCCTCCCCCTTAATGATTTGGGAATAATTTCTACGACACGTATTTCTTGCCTTCTGCGGGGTCGGGATTCGCATCACTGTTTCACCGAGTGTGGGATCCATGCCACGTGTGTCGGGCATCTCCAGGAACTGGGCTTCTATGACTGCAACACAACTCCACTGAATTGTGACAATGCAGGCTAAACTGAATCATGAGTGCCGAGACAGATGAGATCTCACCTTCTCCTGTGGTAAATCATCATCCCGATAAGGAGACAGAAGAGAAGAGCGTAGTACTGCCTGTTGTGCTTCTATTTGCACTGCTGCTCATATCGCTCGCATACGTCATAGTAAACAGCGGTGCCGAAGACGCCCAGCCGCCAACCGATGCGTCTACGGAGATGTCGTTGGCAGAAACAGAATCACAGCTTCGTCAGGGGCAAGAACGGCAACAGCAAGAGCATGATGAGGTGTTGGACACATCTACGGAGGTGTCAACAGAAGGAGTTATCGACGGCAAAAAAACTTCCCAACCGTCGACCGGGGCATCTACGGGGACATCGGCCATTGGCGTTGGTGTTGAAGTCATTCGACCGGAAACGATATCTTCCGGCACTAAACATTCATGTGGGCTTC
>JAPPJC010000006.1:25344-102462 GCA_028820455.1 Acidimicrobiaceae bacterium | reverse complement strand
GCGGCGACGGTATTGTGGAGTGTTGGGGTGACAACGGAAACGGTCAGCTTGAAGCTCCCGATGGAGTGTTTGTCATGGTGTCTGCCGGTTGGGGGCATTCATGTGGGCTTCGCGGCGACGGTATTGTGGAGTGTTGGGGTGACAACGGAAACGGTCAGCTTGAAGCACCTGATGAGGTTTTTGTCATGATGTCTGCCGGCTGGCTGCATTCGTGCGGGCTGCGCATGGACGGTGCTGTCGAGTGTTGGGGTGATAGCTCCCCCGGGCGGCTTGATGTACCCAGCGGGACATTTACCAAGGTATCCGCTGGCACTGTGTACTCGTGCGGGCTGCGCACGGACGGCACTGTCGAATGTTGGTACCGCAGCTCCTCCAAGCAAATTGATGTGCCTAGTGGGGTATTTACAGCGGTGTCTACCGGTGGTGGGCATTCGTGTGGGCTGCGTAGTGGTGGTAACGTTGAGTGTTGGGGTGACAACGATTTCGGGCAGGCTGATGCGCCTGGTGGTACGTTCACAGAGGTGTCTGCTGGTGGACTACATTCGTGTGGACTGCGCGACGATGCTTCTATCACGTGCTGGGGTAGTAGCTGGTATGGGCAGGTTGATGCGCCTGACTTTTGACATCAACGGTTTCTGCCCATCACAACTAGCGTCCGAGCGGAAAGGGCCGGTGCTTATGGAGTACGTGATCGCATGTTGAGGCTGACTGAGGTCATGGTGTCGGAGAATTGGTATAGCAGAGCACCGACGATGGTCAAGACGATGACGTAGGTGGCTGCTAGTGCTCCGAGGTCGTCTTCGCGGGCTATACCGAGTTCGGCGATGACGATTGAGAACTCCCCGTGCGCGATGAGGGCAGCACCGGTACGCACTCGCCCGGGTGTGCCGATGCCGGCTCGTTCCGCTGCGATCCAGCCGGTGGCGATCTTCGTGACCGCGGAAACGGCAGCGATGGCTATTGCGACCGCGGCCACGTCTGGAATCAGCCGGATGTCCACCTGCAGGCCGAAGAACACGAAGAAGACCGCGGCAAAGAGGTTGCGCAGAGGCAGCAAAAGACCGCGGGCATGCGACGCAATGTCGCCTGATAGCGCAACGCCCACAATGAAAGCTCCGACCGCGGTCGAGAGGTTCAGACGTCCGGCAAGCCCGGCGACGAGAAGGGTGATCCCGAGCAGGGTCAGTAACAGTGCCTCGCTGGAGTGGCTCAAAGCGATGTTGCTGAGACGGTCACCGAGCACGTAAGCGATGCCGAGGATCGCAATGACCGCTCCCAGCGACACGGCTACCGTCACGGCGGTGCTCAGTGCTGAGTCTCCGATAAGCACACCGGTCACGATCGGCAGGTACAGTACCATCGCCAGATCCTCGATAACCAACACGCCGAGCACAACAGGGGTCTCATGGTTGCCGATCCGTTCAAGGTCGGCGACGAGTTTGGCGAAGATACCCGACGACGAGATGTAGGTGACGCCGCCGAGCAGGATCGCCACGATCGGATCAAATCCGAGCAGCAAACCCGCCACCAGACCAGGCGCGAAATTGAATACGAGGTCGGTGAGTCCAGCCAATGTCGATCGGCGGACGTTGACTACCAACTCGTGGGGCGAGAACTCCAGTCCCAGCATCAGCAGCATCAAGATCACGCCGATCTCAGCACCGGTCTCGATGAAATCCTCCGATGCCGGCAGCTCGACCAATCCCCCCTCGCCGAGAGTAAGTCCGGCAAGCAGGTACATCGGCAGTGCAGGCAGCCCGATTCGTCTTGCTATACGAGCTATAATCGCTAAGCCCAGCACCACCAAGCCAAGCTCGATCATCAAAAGATCGCTGCCGGTGTGCATGGATGCCAGTTGGTTCTAGTCAGAGGTGGCTCTAGTCAGTAGCCTGGTAGCAGCCTTGACAGCGGACGGCATGCCCACCAACACCGCAGTATCACCAGGCTCGAGGCGGTCCGCTCCCCCTGGAATGGGTATCGAGCCCGAATCGGTGACCAAAGCGACCACGCCCGCACCGGTGCGGGCCCTCAGTGAAGCCTCTGCAAGGGTCTGCCCGGCCAGGGACGACTTCGAGCTGATCTTGATCCATGAGATCACCAGGTCCTCTAGTCGATGTATCGCATCATCAAGACGCTCCAGCACCGGGCTGCCACCCAAGATCTCACCGAGGGTATGCCCTTCGTCCTCGCTTAGTTTCACGCTCTCGCTGGTCCGGTCGACATCCCGACTGTCATAGATCACCAGATCACGCCGTCCGGACTGATGCACCACCACACCGAGGACGCGGCCCGAGTTCGTCTCGAGGTCGAAGCGAACCCCCACACCGGGCAAGTCTGTCTCTGTTACCTTCCTCATTGTTCACTCCTCCCAATGGTTTGCATGTCGATGACTTGCATGACTACAGATGATTCTAGCCTGGAAGAGGCTGTTTTGGGCCAGCGGTCGGCCGATGCGTAGAGGTTGTTCATCGGTGGCAGTTCAGGAGTGGACGCTGAGGGAAGTACTGTCGTCAGTATCAGTATATGGCCGTCACCTGTTGGTGATTTTACCGATCAGTTGTGGGATGCTTTCGTTGAATATGCTGTACAAGACTGGAACAACGATGAGTGTGAGACACGTGGAGCTTATCAGGCCACCGATGATCACAGTAGCCAACTCGGCACTGATGATACCACCTCCACCGGCGGGTGCAGCTGCTAGGGGCACCAGCGCGAAGCTCGTTGTCAGGGCAGTCATGAGAATCGGACGCAGCCGCACTCTGCCGCCGTTGATGAGAGCGTCATAGACTTTCATGCCTTTCACGCGTAATTGCTCGACGAAAGCAATCAGAACGATAGCGTTGGTCACCACAATTCCGATGAGCAGCAGGATGCCCATCAAGGCTGGTAGACCGAGTGTGCGGCCTGTTATCACCAGCGCAGCCAGCGCGCCGATGAGAGCGAATGGAAGAGAGGTGATAATGACGAATGGATTCCTGAGTGACCCCAGGATCGTCACCATGACCAGGTATACCAAGACGACACCCACAGCCATCGAGATGAAGATGGCTTGGAAACCTTCCTCGATATCTGCGAATATCCCGCCGCTGGTGATGGAGACACCCGGAGGAAGTGAAAGCTCGGCTATCGTCTCGTCAACCAGGACACCGACTGCCTGTGTGTCTTCGGAGACGATGTCGCCGGTAATGGTAGCGGAACGCATACCATCCGTCCGGCTGATGGTCACCGGTCCTTCTTTGACAACCACTTCGGCTAGCTCACCGAGAGGAGCCGAGCCGAGTGGTCCCGCGATGATGAGACTCTTCACTGCTTGCATGCTGTTGATCGTCATCCGATTGCCGGACAAGACCACGTCGGTGACGGTGTCGTCCAAGTTGATTCGCGTGACCGTCTCACCGATGATGTACTGACTGAGTTGCATGCCGACTTGTCTCGTGCTCAGACCGATACTCGCTGCTTTAGCGGGATCGACCTGAATAGAAGCCTCGTCTCGTGCTTGCGCCACGTTGTTTTCGACGTTGATGATCTCTTCCAGCGAGCTGAGCGAGGCTGTCAGTTCCTGTGAGACCGAGACGATATCGTCGTAGTTCGATCCCGCTATATCGATTTCGACGCCTGCGGTCGGTGGGCCGCTTTCCAACTCTCGGATCCTCAAAACCCGCCCGTCCTTGTCGAGTTCCTCTCTGAGTATCTGAGCTATGTCTTCTGGCGCGTCTTTCGACAAGTCCACCAGAAAACTGGCTTGGTTCAACGTCCCCGGTGCTCCTCCGAATGCGAGGTTGGTTGCTCCGATGGTAGCACTGTACACCTCGGAGACTTCACTCACCCGATTCTCGATTTCGATCACTTCGGTCAGAGTCCGGTCTGGTGGAGTGCCGGGCGGTAAGGAGAGCTCGATCTGCACGAAGCGGTCATCTCCACCGGGGAACAGCGTGACGGGGATGAAGTATGTCAACCCCATGCTGCCGACGGTCAACGCGAAAGCGGCCACAAGGGTAATAGTCTTGTGCTGGAGTGCCCATTTGATGGTCGGTGTGTACAAGCGTTGCATCCATGTCTCTTGAACGAAAACGTCGCTTCCTTCTCCCGCTGCTTCTTCTCCTTCTCCCGCTGTTTCAGGCAGATCACCGGGGCGTAGGAGATAAGCACCCAGCACAGGAACGGCTGTGAGAGCGATGAACAGCGACGCAATCAAGGCGAAGGTCACCGTGAGTGCGAAAGGAGCGAAGAACGCTCCCACGACACCCTGGATGAACGCCAAAGGAACGAACACGACGATGCTCGTCATTGTCGCGGCGAAGATCGCGGGGCCGACCTCGGCTGTGGCTTCCAGCGCGGCTTTCCATCTCTCGCGTCCTGCTTGGATATGACGATAGACGTTTTCCAGTACCACAATCGCGTCATCGACAACCCGCCCAACGGAGATCGCAAGGCCGCCCAACGTCATGAAGTTCAGCGACATGTCCTGCCATGCGATCAGCAACACGCCTGTGAAGACACTGAGAGGTATAGACAGTGCTACAACGATAGTCGGGCGAACGGTGTTGAACAGTCCTCGTAGAATCGTCGGCCGAAACGTCAGCATGAACGCGAAGACAACGGTAACCGCGAACAAAAATCCGTACATCGCTTCCTGGACGAGGGTGTCGATCTGGTGTTGGATCTCCGGCCCCTGATCGGATATGGTGACGATCTCCACGTCCGGCGGAAGTTCTGTCAGTCCTTCCACCGCTTCACGCACGGCGGTCGTAACGTCGATTGTGTTCGCGTCGGCCCCCTTGATGATGGATATGCTTACACTCGGCTTGCCGTTCGTGCGGGAAATGCTCTTCGGAGCTGCTGTTCCAAGGTTCACGTCTGCCACGTCACCGAGAAAGATCGGGCTTGCCTCCGGCGACATCCCTAAAGCGAGACCTTTGAGATCGTCGATGGAATCGAATGTATGTGTCGTTTTGGCAAGAACGACTTGCCCGTCTTCAAAGATGGCACCGGCAGGCAAACTAACGTTGTTGTCCCTTAGAGCAGACGATATTCGGGACAACGGAATGCCGTTCGCCGCCAGCTTGTCGGCGTCGACTGTGATCTGGACCCTTTGATCGATTTCCCCGGTGACCTGAATCTTCTGAATACCTTCTATGTCAGCAATCGCGGGCAGAAAACGTGACTGGACGATTTCCTGTAGATCGGTGGTCTCCAGATCCGAGATAACGCTGAACTGGATAACGGGAAACTGGTCGGGGTTGAAACGCTCGACCGTGGACTCCTCAACACCGGTGATGAACGACACATTGCTCACCGCAGCAGTGATTTGATTCTCCGCTTCGGCCATGTCCGTTCCATACTTGAAGGTGGCCAACACCAAAGAATTGCCCTCGAAGGTCGTCGATTGGACGGACTCCAGTCCGGGCGTCCCCGAAATCGCCCGCTCTATCGGAACGGCGACGTCACGAACGACGGCATCAGGATTGGCAGACGGATACGACGTTGTTATGGTTACGAGAGGAAACTCGAGTTCAGGGAAAAGCTCGACACGCAACGAACGGTAAGCCGTTACCCCTGTTGTCAGCAAGATGATTATGGCGAGGACCGTTACCGTTCGATTACGGACCGCCGCTTTGGTTATGAATCTCATGTGTTTGCTCTGTATCTCCTAAGTCCTATGTACTGGCATTTCACAGGTGGTGAAGTGCCTATGGTGGTGGGTACTTACAGTGTGGTGAGTGCCCACAGGCGGTAAAAACCCATAGGATCCTAACCGCTTGTCCGCCGAGCTACAACAGATCATGCCGATATGCCCTTGTTCTCTTACAGATCGTCCGGAGACTTCCTTCTCTCTCACTTTCGGCTGTGTGGTTCGTTCGAGAAATTGGAAGACCAATCGCGCGTGTCCCTCATGAGCTTGGGATTCTAGCAGGCGTGTTGTTGCAATTTGAACCACATATGATTATAGAATCACATATAATATAATAGAAGATATCTATACACCACGAACATCATAACCAGCTCCACAAATCATAAACTTGCTTATATGGCCTAAGAAAAGAGCACTGGTTTGATCTTTGACAGCGATGGGGAGTTCATAGCCCATCTCAAGACTTTGGCTGCCGAACCACTGGAGTCATAGACCCGGGGTGCCGACACATGAGGAGGATCCAGTGTTCCAGCGCGACCGAGATTTGATCAGGTTGTCTTCGTGTCTTCGCTAGGACTGCCCTCATTGAGACTACCCTCGATTTTGACATTCGGCAAGATACGATCAAGCCATTTCGGCAACCACCAGTTGCGAGCTCCGAGCAACTCCATAGTCGACGGCACGATGAGCATACGCACGAGGCTGGCATCAGCTGCTACTGCGGCCGCTAAACCGAGACCGAACATTTTGATGGCCCGCTGATCTTCAAAGACGAAACTCCCAAAGATGAACACCATGATCAACGCAGCGGCTGTGATGACCCGTGCGGTGGCGGCCAGTCCATCGGCGACAGAGTTCACTGCGTCGCCGGTTCGTTCGAACTCTTCTTTCATCCGCGACAGCAGGAACACCTCGTAGTCCATGGACAGGCCGAAAAGAACCGCAAACAACATCATCGGGATGAACGGCTCGATCGGCCCCGGTTCGACCCCCACGATGCCACCGAGCCAGCCCCACTGGAACACGGCCACCAGCACCCCGTAGGCCGCGCCGATTGAGAGCATGTTCATGATCACAGCCTTGAGCGGCACGATCAATGAGCGGAACACGACCATAAGCAGCAGGAAGGAAGCACCGAGCACCACGGCGAAGAACAGAGCAGTACGTCCTTTCAAAAAGTCGCTGACATCGGCTTTGATGGCTACCAGGCCTGTCACCAGCACATTCAGGTCGGTCCCCGCGGTGACTTCGGGGATTACCTCCCTGCGTAGATTTTCGACCAGGGCGTCGGTTTCTTCGGATTGGGGTCCGGTGGTCGGCCGGACTTCGATCGCGACAGCTGTTGGTTGCAGGGGGTTATTGGGTATGGGCGGGCTGGCGAACTCGACGCCGGGAGTGGTGGCAATCGCCTGCGACAGACCGTTGAGCTCCGCTTGTCGCTGAGAAGGCTCTGAGATCTCGGCCACGAGCAGCAAGGGGCCGTTCGCTCCCACTCCGAAACCTTCAACGAGAAGATCGTAGGCCTTGCGGGTGGTAGTCTCAGCCGAGTAGTTGCTCTCATCAGCGAAACCGAAACGCAGTACTGTTACGGGTATTGCTAAGAGGAGCAGCAGTATAGTGCCGCCCATGGCAAAAGTCCAGGGGCGGGCTTGTACTACCCGACTGAGCCGATACCAGCCGGTCTCGCGCAACGGCCGGGTTTCACGTGGCTTCAATACTCGTCGTAGCGGATTTTTGTCCCCTCTGAAAAGTCCTGCCACGAGCACGATCAGCGCGACACCGAAAGCACCGAGCAGGGGCTTGATATCGGCACCGAAGCCGAACAGGCCTACACTCACGAAGGCTGCGGCTGTCATACCCCGCACCCGGGTGGTGGTAATCCGGTCACCGAGCAAGGCAATGAGCGAGGGCAGCAGTGTGACTGAACCGACCATAACCACAGCCACCGTGGCAGCAGCTGCGATCCCGAAACCGGTCACGAACGGGATCCCGATCAGCAGCATCCCCAACAACGACACAACAACTGTCACTCCTGCGAAGATCACGGAACGGCCTGCGGAATCAAGTGATAGTTGCAGGGCTTGCTCTCGGTCTTGACCTTGGTTCAAGGCGTCGCTGTAGCGGGTGATGATGAACAGTGCATAGTCGATACCCACCCCCAACCCGATCATAAGGCCGATAGCTGGAGCGAAGTCCGGCACAGTCATAAGGTTGCTGAACAAGACGATCCCAGCCGCGCCTACACCAACGGTCAGCAGAGCCGCTCCCACTGTAGCCCCCATAGCCACAACCGATCCCAGCACCGTGATCAGCACGAATATGGAGAAAGCGAGCCCGATCGCTTCGGATTCGGGTGGCCTCAATTCAGCAAACCAGACTCCACCGACCTCGACGTCGAGTCCCTCTACGTGTCTTAGCTCGAGCTCCTCGATCAGCTCCTCTATAGTTCTGCCCATGTCTTGGGCTTCGGTGCCGCTGGTGCCGGGTGGGAGGCTCACGTCCGCGTAGGCGATTCGTCCGGCGTCAGTTCCATCCTGGGAAATTCGGTGTGCTCCGACCACTGGAGTATAAGGCGAAATGACAGTGGTATCTTCCAAAGCATCGACCTTTTCGAACAGTTCACCCATCGCAGATCGCACCGCGGGATCGTCGACACCCTGCTCAGCCCGGAACACGATGGTGCCTCCAGGTCCGGCACCCACGCCGTCGAAATGTGCCTTCAGAACTTCGGCACCGTTGTAACTCTCAGTTCCGCTTATGGCTAGATCACCACTGTAGGCTTCCCCGAGGTTCCGGGAAATGCCTGTTATCAGGATGAGGATGACAAGCCAAGGCACAAGACAATGCCATGGGTGACGATAACACCACTTTGCGAGTGAGGAATACATGCCTATATCCTAGTTTGTCGCATGCAGTCTCAGGCATGCTGACATTGTTAATTGTCGTACCGAGCGGAGCTTGATACAACTACCAATAGTATTGGTGTGGAGTGTGACATGGTTCGTGCACAGAACACGCCAGGAGGGGTGAGTTTTTCTTCTCCAAAGAAGGACTCGCCAGCGATCTGGCCACAGTTCGTGCACAGAACACGGCAGGAGGGGTGAAAGTTCGGTAATGTGGAAGATGCCCACAACGAGGAACCAAGCTGTGGCTCGCCAGAGATGGCTGACAGCCGCCACTATCGGCTGGAACAGCGTCGAGGGCGTGGTTGCGATAGTGGCGGGCATCGCGGCAGGATCGGTGAGTCTGATCGGCTTCGGCTTGGATTCTGGAATGGAGGTGTCGGCTGCTCTGATTCTGGTCTGGCGACTAGCTCAGGAGCATCGAACTGCCTGCAAGCAGGAGGCCGACCGTCTGGCCCAACGTCTAATTGCCGTGAGTTTCGCCCTGTTGGCCGTCTACGTTGCGGTGGAGTCTGTGCGCGATTTGGTGATAGCCGACCAGCCCGAAGAATCGCTGGTAGGGATCGTGATAGCTGTCCTATCGCTCGTGGTCATGCCACTACTGGCGCGAGCCAAATGGAAGTTGGCCCCGCTCATGGGATCGCGAGCTGTGGAGGCTGAGGCGAAACAGACCTTCCTATGCGTGCTCCTGTCGGGTGTCCTACTGGTGGGGTTGTCCGCTAACGCTCTGCTGGGATGGTGGTGGGCTGACCCTCTGGCGGGGTTGTTCATCGCCGGTGCCGCGGCTTACGAGACTATCGCCACATGGCGGGCTGAATCCCTTGCTGATACCTGCTGCGTGTAGTAGTCACCCGAGTGCCTCGCCAGTACCGACGACGACCACATGCGTCTCACGAAGCACTGCGCAATCTTGTGTGCGTATCCGAAGCGTCACACTAGCCGTTGGGGTTCGTTTTCAGATCGCTGTCTAAATCATTCACTCATCCGTGTCCCCGTTCATCTTCCGTACACAACGCCTACGCTTGTGCAGGTAAATTGCGCTGTGCAATGAGTACCGAACAGGGCTATGCTCACGCTGATCACACAACAGTCCTATGAATACGTACCTTTACATTTTGCAATGAATACCGAACAGGGTCTCTCATAGTGGCTTAGAGTTAGTGTATACTCGTAGGTATGGGCAACAACACACGGAGAAGCGTGATAGGAGAGACATGATAACAGCACAGCGCATTCGATTTGGACGGAGCCGGAGCCTTTCGGTTTTCCTGCGTTCGTCTCACCTACGTTTCATCCTGTTGGCAGCCTTTCCCGTATTGATCTCAGTCGCTTGCGGGTCACAGGATTTCGAGGCAGGATCCCTTGGAGCTGTGGAAGTCAAACCAGGTGACGCGATTCAGATTCGTTCACTGGAAGCGATGGGAGCGGGCCTGGAGGTTCCCCGCGAGTGGACTGTAGGGCTAGCGATCGAGGACTACGGGCCCATCAAAGGCCGCGATGTGACGATGGGAGACGGTATCGATTCGGGCTGCTCCGAGGAAGGAGGGCGTGACGCGGCTCAGCTTGTGGTCAACGATCCCCAGGTTGTCGGTGTTATAGGGACTACCTGTTCTGTATCCGCTGCCGTGGCATCACCTGTCATCAGCGAAGCCGGTCTCGTGATGGTCTCACCGTTGAATGCTGCTCCCTCGCTCACTTCCGATCTCCGCGGCAACGCTGGCTCCAACTACCACCCCGGCTACTATCGGATCGCCAACAACGATGTTCACAGCGGGCGGGCGGTTGCCCAGTTCGCTTACAATGAGCTCGATTTGCGCAACGTGGCCACCATTGATGACGGCGACCCGTACACATCGGGCCTTGCCGGAAGCTTCGCCATCGCATTCAAGGATCTCGGTGGTGAAGTCACCAGCGTCTCCATCAAAAAGGGTGACACCGACATGGTACCTGTCCTGACCCAGATATCGGATAGCAACCCCGACGGAGTTTTCTTCCCGATCTTCCCAGAAGAAGGTACTCATCTCATTCGTCAACTCGATCAGCTCCCAGAACTCAGTGACGTGAGGCTGATAGGCGGTTCCGCTCTGACGCTCTCAAGCTTTCTGGCCTTGCCCGAGTCGGAAGGTGTCTACCTCGAAGGTCCGGCCTTGAATTTCGGAAGCAACATCAACAACACCACTGGCAAATCCGGCGACGAATTAATCGCTGCCTATCAAACTCAATATGACGAGCCACCCACATCGGCCTATGTGGCTCATGCCTACGACGCCACCACTCTTCTCCTTCGTGCTATTGAAGAAGTCGCTGTTGAAGACGGGGAAACGCTCTACATCGACCGAGCCGAACTCCGGAAGACGCTGAGTGAGATCGCCGATTTCAACGGCATCATCGGAACCATGTCGTGTGACGAGTTCGGTGACTGTGGCACTGGAAATGTCGACATAGCACACCACACCGACTCCAGCATGACCAATCCCACACAATTACCTGTCATCTACACCTATAAGCCCTGATTGCAGACACAGCTGATTGCGAACGTGGGATCAGCATCCAAAATTCACTCCCATTTCGACTCACCGCCGGAGAGTACCACGTATGGGGAACTCTTTGCCCTTGGCAGTGTGAACGGTTCTTACCAATACCTCTTCACCAGTTCAATGTTCAGGTTGTCCCAATCACCGCTCTCGGCTCTTGATTCTCGTGACTGCGTCAACTGCGATGTACTCACTGAACGTGAGACTATCCTGTTCTCGGCTCTTGATTCTCGTGACTGCGTCTGTCGCGTCTTCTACCCAACCCCTAGTTCAGTTGTTCACAATCCTCGATAGCGAGCGTAGCTTCTTCACAGGGGCTCCATTGGAGGTGTGGGTGTGGGGGCCTGTCTAGGTGTGTATGGTTCGATGTTAGTTGCGACAGGTTGTCGTGAAGTGTTGGGAAGAGTGTTGATATGTTCAACAGACAGACTAGATTTCTAGTTATGTCAAAGGTACTTCCCCTGTCAAGAGTTAAAGCGAAACTGTCTGAAGTCATAGATGAGATCGCAGCGACGCACGAAAGAGTTACAGTGACACGAAATGGTCGTCCAATAGCTGTGGTGCTTAGCATAGCCGACCTCGAAGCCATTGAGGAAACTGTCGCCATTCTCTCCGACCCCGCTGCCATGCAAGCTGTTGAGCTCGGCCGAGCTGCTATTGCTGACGGTGATGTTGCCACCCAGGAAGAGATCGAAACGCTCCGCGACCGACTGCGTCGCAACACGGTGTGACCGATTCGTCTTGGGGTCTCGTCGTTGCTAGACCCGCACGGAGAGCCATTGACCGTCTCCCCGCAAAAATCGCCGTTGCAGTCGTGGACTACATCCTTGGATCTCTTCTTGATAATCCGCACCGTGTTGGTGAACCACTGAGGGGTGAACTTTCGGGGCTTCACTCGGCACGGGTAGGGACATATCGTATTGTCTACGAGATCAGTAAAGTCGAGCATATGGTCAGCGTGGTATACATTGATCATCGAGCAGATATTTACCGACCGCTATAGAGTCGCCTCAGTTCGCTCACGAACACCTCGCTATCTGTTTTTAGTGCTGATGGGTCCCACCATGGACTTTGCTTGTGGCAGGAATCCCATCGCAGCATACGTGCCGCTCAACAGGCTCAACGCAAAAACAACAGTTCTATTCTCGGTTGGTGAGACGAGGTGACATCCTCAGTCGTCACGCCACAACACACACAGCAGTTATGCGGTGACGTTGGTTCGGGTTCTGAAGTGGCTGGCTACCGAAATGATTACGGGGAACCCGATGATCCCAATGATCAACACAGTCGTCTGTCCATCGGCAGCCGTCTGCTCTGAATCCTCTACTGCGGACGGGATGTTGCGATTCGTGTCTTCGGCCAATCCGTCAACCTCCGACTCCAGCCTCGAGCGCAGAGATAACCGTCTCTTCGTGATGCCCCTGTGTTTGACAATTTAGGCTTACACGCTTACACATTGTACCAAAAAGGCGGCCTCTATCGGTTGAATACTGACTTTGACACTGTTCATTACGATCATTACGAGCAAATTCGTCGCATCCACTGATGGAGCTCGCCAATCTTTATGAGTTCATTCTGATCCTGTGTAGCCTCCATACACATACCACACACGAAATAGCATCAACAGGCCCTAGTTTCCTTTGATGGGGATAGAAAGAGCATAACTTAAGCCAGCAGAGCTTCTAAAGCGGTTTGAAGGTCGGGATGATCGAACTGGAAACCACCTTCTTGCAGTACAGATGGTTTTACACGAGCACTGCTATAGAGCAAAGCTTCTGCTAGCTCGCGCCCCCAAAGAGCACTTAAAGCCATTTTGGGAGTGGGGAGAAATGCTGGCCGTTTGAGCACTTGCGCTAAAGTTTTTGCAAATTCGCTGTTAGTTACTGGGTTGGGTGCAGTGAGATTTACCGGGCCGTGGGTATCGGATGTGAGCAGCCAGCATAAAGCTGAAACTTCATCTTGCAGACTGATCCAACTCATCCACTGTCGACCGTTGCCGATTTTTCCACCAAGTCCAAACTTGAAAGGAACAAGCATTTTGGCTAGTGCACCTCCATGTTCTGCTAGAACAATGCCAGTTCGAGGATGACATACGCGTATGCCGGCTTCTTTAGCTGGAGCAGTTGCTGCTTCCCATTGTTCGCACACTTCGGCCAAGAAATCATCTCCTGGACTCGATGTTTCATCAAGCAGAGTATCGCCTCGATTGCCGTACACACCGATGGCAGAAGCCGACACCATCACATCAGGCGGGGTTGTAAGACCAGCTAAAACTTCTGATAGTAGCTGTGTGCCATTTACCCGACTATTCAATATGCGTTCTTTCTGTTCTTTAGACCAGCGGCGAGAAGCGATCGGTTGGCCAGCAAGATGTACTACTGCGTCTAGTCCACGTAGGCCTGTGAGGTCTAGTTGACCTGCATCTGGGGTCCAACTAACTGTTTCAGAGGCACTAGTGTCGACAGCGTTGTCTGGGCCGCGCAAAAAAGGTATTACATCATGCCCATCCGCTGTGAGTCGAGCTGCCAGCGATTTACCGACAAGCCCGCTCGCACCCGTGATACCTACTCGCATTATTGGTCGACCTTCCCTTCTGGATTGTGTAAGTCTGAGCTGCTATAATCTGAGTTGTTCAAGTACAAAGAACAACCGAAACACTGTTATCTGAATATTGTGCTCTGAGTATGTCCTGCACGATATATGCTAGTGTAGGTGTATGACATATATCCAGTGTTACAGGATCGGCAGACGTTGCCTATGAGTCGAGCCACTGTGCGTGTGCGTAGCAGTCTGTGAGTTCTTGACAGTTTTTGTTGTGAGTACCTTTAAGTTGATTGTGGCCGCATTGCTATGCGGTGTAGCAATTCTTGCAGCCTTTGCTGTGCAGATGCTACTGGTTATTTGATGTCAGTCTACTTTGAATTGCATAATGCCAGTTACTTCGGAGCTTGTGTTGTTTGAAGTTTGTAACGGGAGTCCTCAGACAGGAGGTCACCACTATCAAAGCAAACAATCGTAAGGTATGCTGTGTCTTAGTCGTGCAACCGAATAGACTACAGAATGTTGCAACAGCTGTGGGATAGCGTTGTGACTATGACGAAGTTAGACAAGATTTGTAGGTCTGGAATTACGCAAGAATTATGCTGATAGGACTTATAAGCTAAACAGGAGATGAAGTGCGCAGAAAAAAGGACTCGTCTATGATAGATACGTCTGCTTGCAGCAAAAACGCCGATCCACTTGACAATAGTGAAAACACTGGTAAATCACGGAGTAAAACCACTGAACAGCGTAGCTCCGTTGGAACAGCGGCTAAAAAGACAAGCACCGCTGCTGCTAGGCGATCTACTCCACCTAAGCCTACCGCTGCTGAGACTACCGCCAGGAAGAAGAATACTACAAAAGAAACAGAGGACAACGTGGATCAAGTCACACAATACGATGTCGTAATTATTGGTGGTGGCCCTGGTGGGTATGCTGCAGCCCTCTACGGTGCTAGCAAAGGCCTGAATATAGCTTTAGTGGAAGAAAGCAAGCTTGGAGGTACTTGTCTTAATGTGGGCTGCATCCCTGCTAAACAGCTGTTAGAAGTCGCTTCTGTCTACCGCACGGTGTTGGATGCCGGTGAGTTCGGCATAAGCAGTGGTGAAGATAAGCCGGCATGTGACTGGTCGGTGGTGATGGCTCGCAAAGAAAAAGTGATAAGTCGCCTGGTGAGCGGTCTTTCTACTTTGCTTGGGCATCGCAAAGTGACTGTCTATTCCGGCACAGGAACCCTATGTGGACAAGGCATGGTGCAAGTCACCGGCGGCAAAGAAGAAGATGACAGCACATCTGACGGTGATAGTACCACCAAAACCAGCAGTACCACCAAAACCATAAGTGCGCCTTCCATAATTTTGGCTACTGGGTCGAAACCCAGAACAATACCTGGGTTTGAGGTAGATGGTAAGCTTGTCATGACATCAGATGAGGTGCTGTCACTTACTAGGCTGCCTAACACCGTAGCAGTTATCGGCGGTGGAGCTATCGGCTGTGAATTCGCTTCTATGATGGCAGATGTCGGAGTGAAAGTGACATTACTGGAAGCATTACCTACTTTGCTTAGCGGTTGTGATACTGACGTGATAAAAATGGTGGAAAGGTCGTTCCGTAAACGGCGCATGGAAGTCCATACGAACGTAACAGTGAATGGACACGAACCGCACACCGCCAATACAACATCTAGCAAAGCCGAAAAAAGTAGAGCCAGTTCCGCTGACACTGCCAAACACCCCGACACTCAAGGCACTAAAGTACATTTTGGTGACGGTAAAAGCGTAGATGTGGATCTGGTGGTAGTGTCTGTGGGTCGTAAGCCTTACACCAGAAGGCTTGAACTTGCTGCAGCGGGCGTCAAATCCGATGAGCGTGGATTTGTGTCGGTGGATGAGCGGTGCCGTACCTCAGCGGAAGGCGTTTGGGCGGTTGGCGATGTGATCGACACCCCGCAGCTTGCTCATGTTGCCTTTGCCGAAGGCATGCTGGTTATCGACGACATCCGAGGCGAGAATCCCGTACCTATCGACTATCATAATGTACCGTGGTGTATCTACAGTCATCCCGAGGTTGCTTTTGCGGGACACTCCGAAACTTCTGCGGTTGAGGCTGGCTATGAAGTAGTCACTTCATCGCATCGCTATATGGCCAATGGTCGTGCCATGATAATAGGGGAAACAGACGGGGTTGTAAAGGTTATAGCCGAAAAACAGATTGATGGCACAGCAGGTCGCATATTGGGTGTTCACATGTGCGGGCCCTGGGTTACAGAACAGTTGGGTCAGGGATATTTGGCTGTTAATTGGGAGGCCACAGCCACTGAAGTAGCGGCTCTTATTCAGCCTCATCCCACTTTGAGTGAATTATTCAGTGAAACCACACTCACATTGGCAGATCGTTCTCTGCATGGATGATTTTCAGCATGAATGAACGGATCGGTTGCTTCGGTTTTGGTAGATGTTGCCATTAGTCCTACTACCAGATGCTGACCCTGAGTTATGTTAGGTATTCCTAATTATGTTAGATGTTTAGACTATTGAGAAGTCCGGAAATGAATAAGTCTGAAAAGCCTGAAAGGCAGAGCTCGCTTTATGAATGACAATACGACCCAGCAGATTGTTGAAGTCAAGATGCCGAAACTTGGTGAAGCCGTAGTCGAAGGAACAATTCTTCGTTGGTTCAAGCAGGTTGGTGAAAGCATTTCAGCCGACGAGCCTCTTTTCGAGGTTTCAACCGACAAGGTAGACACGGAAGTGCCGTCTCCAGCGGTGGGTGTTGTGCTGGAGATTTTAGCCAACGTAGATGATATTATCGAGGTAGGCCAAGTTGTCGCCCGTATCGGTGATTCTGCTACTGCTGCGATCTCTCAGACTGCTACGGGGACTCCTGTAACAGACGCAACAGATGATCAGTCTCCGCAGACTGTCACCGACGGCGTTGAAACCGATGCCGACAGTATCACGGCCAGTGCAGTTGGCACTGCTGCTGAATCCGCAACTACTGCTGCTGAGCCCGCAACTGCCAAGCCTGCATCCACTGCCACAAGAATCACATCCGCTGAAGCCGCTACTATTGTGATGTCTCCCTTGGTTAGACGTCTGATAACCACCAACAATCTGGACCCACGCACTATTAGGGCAACAGGGTTGGGCGGTCGCATCACTCGTGCCGACGTGGAAAGGGAAATCGAAGCACAAAAAGCAGTAGGTCAAACAATGGTATCCGCCGATATTTCTTCAGTGCAGCCAGAGCGGCCTGTTGTTTCTTCTTCTACTCCGGTTTCAGCTGCACCCCCAGTGGATATTGCTCAACATCACCCTGATCACCAGCTGGTTCATCCTGATGCTGAAGAGCTGGATCCTTCACCGTCAGGACGTGGTTATCAAGCAGTACCGCTCAACAAAATCCGTAACCTCACAGCGCAACATATGGTAATGTCGAAGCAGGTATCCCCACACGTACTGTCGGCTATCGAAGTGGACTATGAAGCTGTGGAACGGGCTCGCCTTCCAGCTCGAGCACAGTGGAAAGCAGAGGAAGGGTTCAGTCTCACCTACCTGCCGTTTATAGCTCGGGCTGTGATCGACGCTTTGCGTGAATACCCTTACCTCAACGCCAGTTTCGGTGATGATGAGCTGGTATTGCATCAGTATGTGAATCTAGCAGTCGCGGTTGATATCAACTTTGAAGGTTTGCTTGCGCCTGTCATTCACAGAGCTGAGGGTAAACGTCTCCGTCAGTTGGCACGGGAGATAGTTGATATCGCATCCCGTGCTCGTAACCGTCAACTCAAACCCGATGATCTTTCGTCTGGCACTTTCACCATCACCAACGCCGGCAGGTATGGCACGTTGCTGCAATTTCCGATTATCAATCAGCCTCAGGTGGCAATTTTAAGCACCGACGGTATTTCACGTAAACCTGTTGTTGTAACAAACGATTACGGCGACGAATCGATAGCGATACATTCGGTCGGGGTGCTTTCCATGGCTTGGGATCATCGGGCGTTCGATGGTGCTTACGCAGCTGCCTTCATTCACAGGGTGAAAGAAATCATCGAAACCCGCGATTGGGCTCAAGAGCTTTGTTAACGGGAAATTCTGGAGTTTCAACTAGCGAAGTTGCCATTACAGAATCCGCTGTTACAACCACCCAATCCGATTTGACCATTGAATCTGATTTGACGACTTCAGATTCGCCGACCACATCAGGGCTGATGACCAAAACAGGTTCGCCAACCACGGATTTGATTGCTCTGCCCGCATTTCAGGGTGGACCGAAATTGAGAGTCCGCTGGTTGGGTCGGGTTGCTTACGATGATGCACTAGTGCTACAGCGAAGGCTGCAAAACCACTCTTCGGAGAATTACCTGCTTTTAATGCAGCATCCTCATATTGTGACCATAGGTCGCCGAGGTAGCAGTGATCACATCTTGACAGACGTCGAGGGATTAGGGGCCCGAATTATCGAAACGGACCGTGGTGGTGAGGTCACCTACCATGGCCCAGGCCAGCTAGTAGGATATCCGATACTCACATTACCCGGTAAGCGCGGCGGGGGAATGACAGACACTGCAGCCTATGTGGCTAGCTTGGAACAACTGCTCGTAGATGTTCTAAGTGAGCTGGGCTTGATAGCGGGTCGTTTCAGATGTCAGACAGGAGTGTGGATTGATCCGGAGAGTGCCAATCCTCGTAAAATTGCAGCCATAGGAGTACGTTTGGCCCGAGCTCGTTCTATGCACGGGTTCGCATTCAATGTCGATTGTGATCTTGAATGGTTCAACAAGATTGTGCCTTGCGGTAATGCCGATACGGCGAACACTTCGTTAGCAGCGGAGGGTGTTGACGTGTCTATACAAGAAGTGGTAGACCTGCTAGTCAGCCATGCCGGCCAGCTATGGGGAGAAGGTGGCATAGTCGACCGTACTGGGGTGGTTTATGGCACTGATCGACTTGATTTTACCCGGTTGCAAACAATAAGCGATCAACCGGATTCTGGTGGAGGTGTGTCTCCACGCCTGCTGGGACGGTTAGTGCAGGCGGGGGTGGACAGTGTAAACGCTGTGCCGTATCAAACCCGCAAACCAGACTGGGTTAAAGTCAAACTCAACACCGGCACCGACTATAGAAGACTCCGTTCCACGATGCGTGATCTCCGCCTCACAACGGTATGTGAGGAGGCAGGATGCCCTAACATCTACGAATGTTGGAACGATGGCACCGCTACCTTTATGATCCTTGGAGAACGCTGTACTCGCAGTTGTGGTTTCTGCTTAGTGGATACCCGTCGTCCTGAGTTGCCCGACCGGAACGAACCTGAACGTGTGGCTGAAGCGGCTGCTCGCATGAAGCTTGCTTATGTTGTTGTGACGATGGTAGCTCGTGATGATCTTGCAGACGGGGGTGCTGAACTGGTGGCTGAGACTGTGGCAGCAGTACGCCGACGCCTTCCGACTGCTCGTGTGGAAACGCTGATCAGTGACCTTGGAGGTGACCCTGACGCTTTGCAAGTCGTATTTGATGCCAAACCGGATGTGCTGAATCATAATATTGAGACAGTAGCCCGTTTGCAACGGGCAATCCGTCCATCAGCGGGTTACACTCGCAGCTTGGCAGTTTTGTGTCGTGCCAAATCCTCAGGACTAACCACTAAATCGTCCATAATTGTTGGAATGGGTGAGACTCATACTGAAATAGTGCAAACGCTAGCTGATTTGAATGCTGTGGGCACTGACATTGTAACGATTGGCCAGTATCTGCGCCCTAGTGTGCGTCATGTGCCTGTGACTCAATGGTGGGAACCGGCGGATTTTACTTATTGGAAAGAGATCGGAGAGTCAATGGGGATAGGCCATGTAGAAGCATCGCCGCTTACCAGGTCGAGTTATCATGCTAGCCAAGCTGCTGAAGCTGTGAAAGATGTGGAGTTGAAGAAGATTTGAAACATGCCCGAATCGTATAGCTGGCATACTCACCGCCGCTTGAGTGAAAGATGTGGAGTTGAAGAAGATTTAACACATGAAGTAGACGCAGAACCGACCAACATCTAAATGATTGCTGTTGATGTTGATATTGCTTTTGTGCTGACCGCCTGGTCGGCGGGTGGCTGGTTTTTTCTGTGGGTAACGACCCGCAGGCGGGAAGTAGGTCTTGGTTACGGCTGGTTGATGCGAGGAGTGTTTCTAGTATTGACGGCTGTGGCCTTATTACTTTTGACTGCTGCCGATGTTTCAGCCGTAGATACTCGTCATCCTTACAAATCTTGGCTTGGCCCGACAATGGTAGCAGTGTTTTCGGCAGTTGGCTTGGCAGCGTTAGCCTTGTCAGTGTTCCGCAAAGATGCTGGTGTGGCAGGTCAGCGTGCCACTAAGGAACGTCGTACGGCGAGAGTTGCTGCTATGAGCGGGATGAACAGGTCCAGCCATTACGATCCAGTAGCAGCGGAGTTTCCACCCTTTTTGGATTTGTCCGCTGCCCTGATAGGGTTGCTGGCAGTAGTAGTACTCAGTATAGAGTCAATTGTTGCAGAGGCAGGCCACTTTTCTTATCCACACGGTGAAGTTGGTGTGCAAACAGCGGACTACGAAGGCGTTGTCAGCTCGTTTGGCCAGTTTGTTGGTCTGGCACTTCGATCCATTAGCCGAGCGTTAATCGGGGCTTTGTTTCTTGGTGCTGTAACCGATGCAATGCTACTTGGCCATTGGTATTTGGTACAACCGGGCTTACCGCGGGCTCCTTTTTTGCAGTTGGTAAAAACAACCGGCGTTTTGTGGCTGCCTGAAACTCTGATGTGGCTTTGGCCTGAAAGTATGGTATGGGTGTTAAACGGCAGCATCAATGACGGGTATAATGGTCTTTTAGGCTGGTTTTGGGTTGCTTGTACGGCAACCACTGTTGGGCTTGTCATAACTACTTTGGTGGTCTTGCGAGAACGACAGTATGCGGCGGTCATGGCAGCTACTGGGTTGATGTACCTGGCTATAGTCACTGCTTTTGGTCAGGATTTGGTGGCTCGTATACTGTTTACCCAGATCAACCTGGGATGATCTGCTTTGATGTTGGTTTTATTCGGTTTCTTGTAGCAGGTATTGTTTGACAAGTGTTGGCGTATTTCTGTAGAAGTTTTTTTATAGGTGTGTTTTGTGACTGATAGCTTTGACAACCGCGCAGTTGCTGCCCTTACGGAGAGGGTGGCTTCAGAGATCACACGCAACGGACCAATGCCTGTGTCACAATATGTGAATGCCTGCCTTTATGATCATGATTACGGGTTTTATATGCGTAGCGGCGGTGGACGTGCTGGAGGCAGTCGGGGTGATTTTTTGACCGCACCGGAAGTCGGACCTTTGTTTGGGGCGGTCATAGCGAAAGCCTTGGATGCCTGGTGGGTTGACCTTGGAAAACCGTCGCCTTTTGTTGTGATTGACTGGGGGGCAGGGCCGGGTACCTTGACAAGATCAGTACTTGACGCTAAACCGCTCTGTATGTCTGCACATGCGTTGCAGTGGGTGGCAGTGGAGCTGTCAGCGGCTCAACGCAAACTGCACATCGATCATCCGATGGTGACAAGCGTTGCGTCCGTGGAAGACGTCCTGCTTCAGAGAGCGGAATGCGGGATTATTATCGCTAATGAGCTTCTTGATAATCTTCCGTTTGACATAGTCCAACGCACTGTGGGTGGTTGGAATGAGTTGCGTGTAGTTGTGACTGATGAGACGGATACAGCCAATCCGAATGAAGCCGATAAAACCGGTGCAGACAAGAATAGCAGAGCCGATGAGACAGGCAAAAGTAGCCAATCCACAAACAACGAGCCACCTGCTTTTTCTTTGGTGGCGGTACCTGCCGTAGACAGCTTGACCACAAACCTGCCGGCATTGTCAGATGTCGAGGTTGGAACATGCCTGCCGGTTCAGAATGCAGCCCGCCGCTGGGTGGCAGAAGCTCACAGACAGTTAAACTCTGGGCGAATAGTAGCTTTGGACTTTTTTGGATTTGCAAGTGCAGCACAACAACCTAGCATCGAAGCACATTTCAAAGAACATATTGAAGCAGTAGAAGCACAAGCTGGATTCAACAGCAGTTCACAGTATGACAGTCAGATGGATGGCAGTATTCTACCGACCAACGGTCAGCTGGCAAGTCAGTACCATACAAGTCGCAAACCGGTATTCCAAGCAGAGGAGTATACCTTTTCAGAGACTGCAAGCGAGGGGTCCGATAGCCCACCAACTCTAGAGAATTCATCTGCCGGACTTAAATGGTTGAGAACTCACAAGCAGCACTCCCACGCTTTTTCATGGTTAGAAAAACCGGGTTCTTGCGATATCACGGCAAATGTTGACTTCCATCAAATACAAATCGACCATAAAGCTCAACAGAGGCAGACTATGGCAGATTTTCTACGAGAGCACGGAATTGAAGAGTTAGTAGCTGAAGGTCGAAGGATTTGGCTAGAGCGTGCTAGCTTAGGTGATCTAGAGGCTATGAAAGCACGCAGTCGTATCGGTGAAGCAGTAGCATTATTGGCTCCCAACGGTTTTGGCGGATTTCAGGTACTTACCTGGATAATAAACGATTGACTGGATCGTCATCGAGTTGATTGTTTCTAGTGGGCAATGTCCTCTCTCAAGGTGGGTGGAGGGTCTGTGCTCTTCTGTTTGCCAGCTTGTTTTCGTGCGTCTCGTGTTTGTGGATCATCACCTTTTCGGCTCTGCTTCGTTATTCGGCTTGTGATACAAGTGAAAAGGATTATCAGTATTGCAGTCCATGCTGTTGGTTGTGGGCCTAAACGCACTGCCAGTGTTTTTCCTGTGCGCGCTTCCACCGAAGCCTGCAAAACGGCACGCTCGGATACGTCAGAACGGCTCAGTATTCTACCGTGAGGATTTATGATAGCAGAAAGCCCTGTTGGGCTTGCCTGAATAATCCAACGGTCTGTTTCAAGAGCTCTCAAACGACTTACCGCTATCTGCTGAGATTGCACCACAGTGAGCCAGTAGCTGGAACCATTAGTGGGGTTCAGCAGGATTTCAGCTCCATTCATAACCGAGTTGCGAACTCGGTGGTCAAAGAATATTTCCCACGATATCGACACCCCCAAAGTGCCCAGTGGCGTTTCAACGACGGCAGGTGTTGCAGCATCACCTGCTTTGACATCACGCTGCGGCAATTCTTCATTGAAGCGTTCAAGCCATGAACGCAGTGGAACATATTCACCGAAAGGAACTATACGATGTTTGTGGTATGCGTCGCTGACAGTTCCGAATGGATCGTAGGCAACAGCGTAGTTGAGGTTGGATTTGCCGTCAGCAGCGCGTTCGAATAAGCCCACCACCATAACAGCGGTTTTTTCTTCAGCCAAACCTAAAAGACGTTCTCGAGTTTCTTCGGCTTTAAGCAGCGGTAAATTGTTGCAACGTGCGTGGGAGGGGGGGGGTATAGCTCCTGCGGCACTTAAGTTGGCTGCACCTTCAGGCCATAAGATCAAGTCCACCGTCGGCATGACCAGGGTTTGAGTAGCTTCAAAGTGACGTTCAAACACATCTCGTCGAGTGCATATATCAGCCCTTGTGTTTTGGGGTCCGCCACCCTGCACAGCAGCCACACGAATTGTTGCTGGTAGTTGGGATTTTGCCGAAGACATCACTGGCATGCTTCTTGGACTGTGTGTAGCGGCTATCGTTACAGCTGTTATGCCTGCTGTTGCAAGCAGTGCTGGTTTCAAACGCCCGGACACTGCCATGGCTAAGATGCCTCCCACAGCGACTGTGAGTCCTGTCAGCAGAATAGAGCCTCCGAGTCTGGCGGTGTTGGCTAGTGGGCTCGCTACCTGACCCATGGACACAGTAGCTAGTGGCAGTCCACCAAAAGGCCAGTTCCAACGAAGTAGTTCTGCCAACACAAAAGCAGCGGGAAGTACTATGTAACGTTGTTGAGTGGCTGGCACGAAAATAGCTGCACATCCGTGAATGAGGGCAAAGTATGCTACTGCTATTATCCAGCCGATGACAGTGAAATCTATCATCCATACTGTGGATGGGGCAAACCATGCTATGGCAGCGAGAGTCGATAGTCCTACTCTGTGCCACCAGCGCGGTGGAAAAGGGCGGGCAACGAATAGTTCAGTCCAAAAGGCGAAACCGACAAAGCCTAAAGGCCACCAGCCCCAAGGGGGTACCGAAGCTGCAACACACAGGCCTGCGATAATAGCCCGCAGCCAAGCAGGGATTTTTTGCAAACATAGTAAGCAGTATCTCAGAAATGGCTGCTTGTGAATGTTTTCGGTTTTCAAATGCTCGGCCTCTGGCATTTGTATTTGCCCCCCCGATGCTCATAGTCGTTTCAACTTTGTGGTGTATTCACTGGGGTGGAGATTAATGATCTCGCTTGTGGCGGCTGACACTCATAGTTGTTTCAATCTTCTGGCGTATTCGACCAATGCCATGGTTCGCTGGGAAGGTTCACGAACCCAAAGTCTGGTGCCGTACGTTGAAGTTCTTTGAACACTGCGCTGTTGCGGTTTGATATTATACGCCCTTGGTACGTAAAGTCGATCGCCAAACCGCGTTCATGGTCGCTTCTGCCCGGTCGCGCTGTGGGTGGTGAACATTTGCTGGCCGGCATATGCCAAATAGCGTATTCAGATGTGCCACAATGTGCTTTCCTTAAAGAAATTTGCGCGGTGGGACTGCGGTAGCCACCGCCACCGAGTTTGTATCCTTTAGCTTCCATAGCAGTAATCAAACCTTCGGTTTCCACTGCTATAGTCTCCGAAACTATCAAACCTTTTACAGATACGAGTTGCACCTTGGAACCAGCCGGAAGTGTTGCTTCAGCAGCTTTGGCTTGAGTACGGGCTAAAGCTTCAGCTAGTTTTTGCACTTCACGTGCTATTTCTGCGGCTAACTTCTCATCTAGGTCTTGCATTAATTGAGATTCATAGAGCAAAGAGTCGAGCCTTTTTTCGGCTTCTTCTGCGAATTTTGCTTCGCGGTTTCTAGCAGTAAGCAACTTTTGTAGACGTTCTTCTGCCTCGTTTTTGTGGCGTTGGGCTTCAACCGCGGCTCTGGCAAGCAGGTTTTCAGCTTCTTCAAGCTGAGCTTCGGTTGTTCGAAGTCTGTCGATGACGTCAATACCACCGTCGACAGCGAATGCCAGTAGGGCTTTGCTGCGAGTGTTCTGCCATGGGTCGGCATCAAACAAAACTGTTGAGTCAACAGGCGAATGAAGCCTGATATAAGACTCTACGGCTGTTTTTTGTAGGCTCAGGCTGGTGTCTTGGATGCTCTGACTATGTTCATCGACAGCTTTTTCAGCTTCATGCAACACAGTTTCAGCTGCTGATGCTACAGATTCAGCAGTATCATAGGAATCCTGCTGCAAGTTCACCGACTGTTGCACTTTCATTAGAGCAGCTGTAAGGCTGTCGATGTCCGCTTCGGCAGTGTTCAGCTTTGCAGCAATCTCTGCCTGGATTTCCTGTAGCTCTTTACGCTGTTTCCGCAAATCTTCTATTTTGCTGGCTAAGTGGTGAGTTTGGGCTTCAACCACACCAGTGGGAACAGTAACGCTGGCAAGCATTACGACAGCAACCATCAACAGATATCTGAAGTTTCTGTCGGGATGGAAGTGGTTGCCGACTATTTCGGAAGTATCGTAGCTGTCTGTTGTGTGGAATGGTTCGAGTAGATGCTTCATATCCTGATTAGCGGCCGTGTTTGGCTAGTAGATATTCAAACGACGGATAACAGTCCAATAAAAGCAAGTTAGGTGGCAACAGTTTAGGTTTGAGGAATGGCGAAGGTTTAAGCGGCCGAGGATAGCTTAGGGTGGCCGATACGAGCCAAGATAGATGACACCCAACTCCCTAATTTATTGAAGTGCTCATCCAATCTACTTCCGTCTGCTAGTACGTTTTCATCCAAATAATATGCACCTTCGTAAGGCACTTCGAAAAAATTGGCAATTAGGTTGAGTTCGTCATCGTAGAGGGTTTTGGAGGTCATACAGCCGCGCTCAAGCTTAGTGTCACCAATCTTCGGGCTGCATTGTGGTAGAATTTCCGCTATTTTTCTATGAATCGGTTGTCGTGTCGGTTTTCTGTCTGTTGGCAGCGGGGCTGTGTCAGCTGGTTGTGGGGTTCGCGCTGTGGTGGTCGACTGTTCGATAAGGTTGCTCATGCAGAATGTGATTTCAATGCCTACACTCGGAGGTTCAATGTAGTCGTCGTTGATAATCCAACTTCTGTAGACTGCTTGCGATTCAGCAGACCAATGCATTGTCAATTCTGAACTAATCCGTGGATGTAGCCCTTCACCTGGCAGACCGTAAGAGGTTTCCCAAATCAGATCTCCGAGCAGTATGTCATGCTGCAGGTGTTCTTCATCAGTCAAGCATTCAAGCCGCGCGTCTTCAAGACCGTCACGTAAAGCACCTACGGCGTCCATGAATATGTGATCAAGCATAGTTCAACCATCCATTCGTTGTCGATAGACAGGAGACTCCATATTCAGACCAGGAAACTCCATCAGTCTAATAGCCATGCAAAACATCCACCAAACCCAACATCGGCTTACCATTAATCCACCTTGAGACGTTTTCTTTCACTCTGCGTGTGATGAGCGGTAATCCCATTTCTGCAGTATTTCCAGTGTGTGGAGTGATAATGCAATTCGGTAAGCTCCATAGTTCAGAATCATCAGGAAGAGGTTCAGGGTCAGTCACGTCAAGGACTGCACCGGCGATGCTGTCCGAACGTAGAGCGTCTGCTAATGCTTTGTGGTCGACATGACCGCCTCGAGCTACATTGATGAGCCAAGCGTTGGTACTCATAGCGTCTAGCAGCTTTTCGTCCACTACGTGACGTGTTTCGTTTGTAAGTGCCAGGGATAGCACCACCGCGTCGGTTTCAACTACCGCGTCGACAGCAGAAGACAGGGTAACAGTTCGGATGGCACCGGAAAAAGATGCTGCAGAACGCCTGACAACGGTGACTTTGCATTTCCAGGGTTGCAGTAAGCGAAGCAGAGATTCAGTGATACCACCCCCACCGAGCACAGTTATATCAGCCCCCAGAAGATTGCGTCCCGTTCGGGTTTGCCAGCTGTTGGCTGGCACGAACTTGTAGAAATCACGCAAGCCCAATAGCAGTGCACCAACGATGTATTCTGCTACCGGGTCTGCATAAACGCCTTTCCCGCACGTCCAAATGTGGTTGTTATCCAAGTATTCAGAAAAGTTTTCGACACCTGCGTAAGGTAGTTGCACCCATTGAACATGCGGTGCTTTAGCAATTATTTCAGGGTATGGAGAAGAATCTTGAGCGTCAGCCCATATCAAGGCAGTGGCTGTTTCCACAGGTGCAAGCTCACCGCCTGCGTCTTGCACAGCCTGAACAAAGGCGTTATGCATTCCTGTGTTGCTTGCGGGGACTACTGCAATATTTTTCCGGTTGTTCACGTTTGGTAGGTCTTCCTTATGCATGTTGCGGCGAGTGTTTTATGCGTGTCGACGTTTTGTGGGAGTGGTTCTATTAACAGAGTCTAAGCAATCCCTAAATAACATAAATATAATAAAATCAGCTTAAAATTAATTAAATTACATGAAAATGCATTATCATCTATTAATATGGTAACATATGTGCATGCCTATTCTGTGTTGCGAAACTGTTTCGTATGCTCCGCTTGTCTGTGTGGCAAAACTGCGTATTTGTGCTGTTTTGAAATTAAGTTTAAGCCATAAAACAGCATATTCCTTGCAAAAAGCCGCTGCCAGTATTCTGATGTTGGTAGGCGGCTCTTCACTTATGACTAGTGAGTTCGAGCCACCTGCATTCAACGAGCCTGTAAGATCGGCGAGTGAAGAGCAAAAGTACGTTCGCATGTTGGGAATACAGGCAGTTACAGCAAGCAAGTTTGTGGAGTCAGCGAATGAAAATCATGGGACTGGTTTGATTCCCAGGCTCGCACATTCACAGGAACCCTTGAAGTTTCAGTCAGCGAATGAAAATCATGGGACTGGTTTGATTCAGCGTGGGCTTGTGATGGGTGAAGCAGGTGATGGCCTACTGGTGTTTGAATCTCCGGTTGATGCTGATGTGTCTGATCCCTTCCGACCCCCTGAAGGGCCATACGGGCCTGGTAATCGTGGAATCGAGTATCACACCGATGTAGGTGACACGGTGAGAGCTTCCGCTGCTGGTGAAGTCAGTTTTGCGGGTTTGGTGGCCAAAGAGTTGTACGTAACATTGGATCATGGTGGTGGTGTGTTCAGCTCTTATTCATATTTGAGTCGGATTAGCGTGACCCAAGGACAACGGGTCTCTCAGGGAGGTGTGATTGGACTCGCAGGTGAACGTCTACTGCATTTTGGTGTAAGGGTTAATGGCGAGTATGTTGATCCGATGACTTTTGTGGCAGAGCGTCGTGTGAGTGTTCGGCTAATCCCAAATGATCCATTGCCTGCTAAGTAATACTACCGTTACATGTTGACACATCGTTTAGGCATTGTTGTCAGCAGTTGTAGTGGCATTGTTGATAGTGGCACTATTTTGTGGTAGTGCTAACTGTAGTTGTAGTGCCACAACGATATTTGCGGTATGGACATACGGTAGATAATCAGTATGGATATACGGTAGATATACCCCGTAAGGGCGCAGTTATCGCTTAAGCTTGCTAATATCAAGCTTGTATTTATTTGTTGATGTAATGCCCGATGAACGGGTCATGCAAAGTAAAAGAAACACGGAGAACATAAAGTATGGCTGTTGTAACAATGAAACAACTGCTAGATGCCGGAGTGCACTTCGGTCATCAAACTCGTCGTTGGAACCCAAAAATGAAAAGGTTTATCCACAGCGAGAGCTCAGGTATACACATTATTGATTTAAGACAGACTCTTGCTCATCTGGAACAGGCTTATCAGTTTGTGCGTGACCTAGTGGCCAATGATGGGGTGGTGCTATTTGTTGGAACAAAAAAACAAGCTCAAGAGTCTGTGCGGCTTTATGCTGAGCGATGTGATATGCCTTATGTGTGTGAACGATGGTTAGGGGGAATGCTCACGAATTTCAAGACCATTTCCAAGCGCATTGCCAAAATGAAGGAATATCAGCGTATGCGTGACTCTGGCGAGTTTGAATTAATGCCGAAAAAAGAAGTGCTGGCACTTTCCAAAAAACTAGTTCAGCTAGAGCGCAATCTAGGTGGAATCAGTGAAATGGAAGAACCACCTGGAGCGGTATTCATTCTCGACACACAAAAGGAAGCTACAGCAGTGGCTGAAGCGCGTAAGTTAGGTGTGCCTATTGTTGCGCTAGTCGACACTAACTGTGATCCGGACCTGGTGGAATATGCCATACCAGGCAATGATGACGCTATTCGGGTTGGCGAGCTTATCAGTAGGATCGTTTCTGACGCCGTTCAAGAGGGACGCTTAATGCGTTCTAAGCGTGTTGATGGGTCTGATGGATCAGAAGCACCATCTATTCAGGCTCACCTTTTACAGTCGGTAGAATCCATAGGATCGGCAGAGCCTATGCAGTCAGCGCGACCAGTTAACGTGGAACCGGTTAACATGGACAACCAAGACACAACAGACACTCAAAAAGTGGTTGTTCACGAAAAAGCAGTCGATGGCACTGCTGCTGTGGATGACACTGCTGCTTCATCGGATTCGCCTGTGATGTCTGAAGAATTCGCAGATATGAGGAGAATGACGTGACAATTACAGCTCAAGATGTGAAAGCACTCCGTGATGCTACAGGCGCGGGCATGATGGATGCGAAAAACGCACTGACAAAAGCTAATGGTGACGTTGAAGCAGCCCACCAGTTGTTGAGAGAGCAAGGCTTGGCTAAGGCTCTCACCCGCAATGATCGTGCAAGCAATCAGGGTGCTGTAGCCGTGGTAGGTGATAGTAGTAGTGCTGCTCTAGTGATGCTAAAGTGCGAAACCGACTTTTCTGCGAAGAATAAAGAATTCGTCTCCTTAACCGAGTCGTTGGCTCGGTCTGTACATGCTGATGGTCCTGCAGCTACCATCAAGCATACTTCTGACATCCAGGATATCCAGTTGACTTTGAAAGAGAACATCGCTCTTGGAGAGGTCCAATACATTGTGGGTGCAGAAGGCAACACGGTTGACTTTTACGTGCATAAACAGCATGGCAGAGGCATAAATGCTGTGATTGTGGAAGGATCAGGGGTGGATGGTGAGGCTTTGCATCAGGTGGCATTGCACATAGCGTTCGCTATGCCGAAACACTTATGCATTGAAGATGTGTCGCCTGAAGAAGTCGAACGTGAACGTCATGCCTTGCTGGAAATCACTAGAGCTGAAGGTAAGCCAGAACATGCTTGGAACAAGATCGTTGAAGGGCGTTTGCAAGGTTGGTATAAGGAACGCGTACTACTCGAACAAGATCTTCTGGGTAGTAAAGCCACGGTGAAAAGTAGCATCGGCAACGGCTTGATAGTGCGATTTGCACAGGTAGTAGTCGGTGTTTAGAAGTTGGTTGTGGTTTAGAAGAGTATGCTGTGAAATTATTATTGTGTGCGTGATACCCAGAATGTGTCTGACATGAGATGATGTGTCCAGCATGAGGGACTCTGTTTGTTGGGATCGTGTTTTGTTGAAGATCTCCGGTGAGGTTTTCGCGGGTGAAAATGCGAATGGTATTGACGGTGATGCTGTTCATACCATCGCCACAGCAATAGCTGAAGCCCATGCTGGTTTTCCCACGGAAATAGCTATAGTGGTGGGGGGTGGCAACCTCTGGCGTGGCAGTCAAGGTGCTGGTATGGATAAAGCCCAAGCCGATTACATGGGAATGCTTGCCACAGTAATGAACGCGTTGGCACTGCAAGACACCCTCGAACAGCAAGGCCATCCAACTCGTGTACAGACTTCAATTCATATGGCTCAGGTTGCTGAGCCGTATATACGCAGGCGTGCGATCCGTCACCTGGAGAAAGGTCGCGTGGTGATTTTTGCCGCGGGTACGGGAAACCCCTTTTTCACTACCGATACTTCCGCAGCTTTACGAGCAGCTGAAGTCGAGGCTGAGGTAGTATTGAAGGGAACCCACGGTGGTGTGGACGGTATTTATACAGCAGATCCGGCTTTGGATCCTAACGCTACTCGTCTCGATCACGTGAGCTATCTCGAAGTGATCAATCGTGGCCTCAAAGTGATGGATTCCACGGCTATTACCTTGTGTATGGACAACAACATCCCGATCGTGGTTTTCGATCTTGTGGGTTCAGGTAATTTAACAGCTCTATTCGAAGGAGTCAAAATAGGTACATTGGTTCACCAAACGTCAGACCAGCTAGCGAACCGAGCAGACATTTCACAGGTCTGAGAGAACAGCAAGCATGGGGGCCAACAGGTATGACTGAAGAATTAATCGAGCTGGTTCTCGAGGAGTCAGATGAACGGATGGGTGAAGCGGTAGCTGCTGCCCGTCGTGAGTTTTCCAACGTGCGCACGGGTAGGGCTAACTCCGCCCTCTTAGAACGTGTTCCTGTGGAAGCTTACGGAGTGATACTGCCCATGCAGGAGTTGGTGAGTTTTTCTGTGCCGGAAGCCAGACAACTACTGATCACCCCACACGATGCCGCGAATATTGCAGCGATTGAACGTGCTATTCAGCAATCTCAGCTGGGATTGGCACCAATTAATGATGGTCGGGTTATGCGGTTGTTCTTCCCGCCTCTTACGGAGCAACGTCGTAAAGAGTTAGCGAAATTGGTGGGCTCCATGGCAGAAGATTCTCGTAACCAGATAAGAGGATTACGTCGCACAGCTCGCAAAGATATTGATGAAATAAAAAAAGACGGCGGTGTGTCTTTTGACGACATTGCTCGAGCGACAGACAAAGTGGACGCCATTGCACGCAAATATGAAGCTCAGGTGGATGAAGCCCAAAAGCGCAAAGAGCAAGAATTACTCGATGTTTGATAGCAGGCGTTTGTTTGGTGACAAGCGTGGAGTAACACTGGATTAATGAAAGAGTGACACTACAATCAGTTCGAGCAGTATAATCTAAGTAGCTCTAAACAGCTTGATCGGTTTGACCCGAGTAGTGAACAGAGTTAAGGGGCATTGTAAGGTGCTATTGTATGTGTAGTAATTGTATGAGTGGTCAAAAATGAGTCAACAATGAATAAAGACGACACCCGAAACAACCCGGATCATTCGGGGGACACATACCCGGAGGACACTTTTCAAGCTGACGATTCAGCTGATGTCGCTGATGATTTCAACACGCACACGGGAAGTTCTGTGTTCGGTGCGCGAGTATCCCAAGGTGTTCCAGTGGAAAGCCAAAAAATGGAAACTGATTTGTATGAACCTGTGATACAAGAAGAAAAACCCCAAGAAGAGATGGACTTGTGGACAGATTATGCTACCCAGACGCAATGGGCTGATGACCCGACACATCCGTCGTCTTTTGGGTCTGAGGAGACTGCGGGTTTGACTACTAGTGATGTGGGTTCCGACTTTTTTGCTTACGACGATCACCAGAAGCCCTTTGATTCTTATGCCGCTCATTCAGCAGCTAGCGACCATCATAAACGAGACATGCGCATGGCTGTGCTATTTGGTTTGATATTAGCTGCTGCAGCTTTTTCAGCTATACGGATTGGCACAGAAGTCGCGTTGGGTTTAGTTGTGGTGATACTCGGATGGGTTGCTGTTGAATTATTCAATGCTTTGCGATTGTCTTATACCCAACCAGCTGTGTTTCTCGGGTTGGCCAGTGTAGTGTTCATGCCTTTGGCGGTTTTTTGGCGTGGTGCAGCGGCAATACCTGTGGTAGTCGTTTTAACTGTGATATTCGGTGCACTCTGGTATCTCACAGGGGTGATCGCCGAGGGGCCGCTGCAAGGTTTGGCGAGTACGCTGTTCGTTGTTGTCTATGTAGGAGTTTTAGGATCGCACGCTTCTCTGATATTGCGAGAGGATAATGGCCTTAACCTATTGTTGGTAGCGATCTTGTTCACTGTTGCCAGTGATGTGGGTGGGCTGGTTGTAGGAGTGGCCGCTGGTCGCAATCCTCTATCTCGTGTTAGCCCCAATAAGACTATGGAAGGACTGATAGGTGCTTTCGTCATTACTCTTGTAGTCGGTTTCATTGTGGGCTCTACTGGATATCCAGAATTAGTTGATGAGTCTGCTGTTAGCTTGTGGCCTGTGCTGCTGTTGGCTTTAGTTGCGGCAATTGCCGCACCAATTGGCGATTTAGCTGAATCGTTGCTTAAGCGTGATCTTAATTTGAAGGATATGGGTACTTTGTTGCCTGGTCATGGCGGAGCTTTCGATCGTTTTGACGCTCTCTTGTTTGTGATTCCTGCCGTTTATTACACAGCCCTTTTGACAGACATTATCGCTGTTGCTTGATCCTACCCGGGTGGTGGTACCACATGGTTTTCTAGAACGCTTACCGGAGTGATGGTACGCCACTGAAATTTCCGAGTAGCGTCCTACTTCGTAGGATTTTGATGAAGCTTTCAGGTTCGGTTTAACGAGTAACAGCGGGCCCTCATGATTGTTGACACACTAGGATTTTGATGAAAACGGTAGCAATTTTAGGTTCCACTGGTTCTGTCGGTTTGCAGACGCTGGACGTTTTGAAGAACTACTCGGACAGCTACAAAATCGTAGCATTGGCAGCACGCGGATCTGTAGATGTTTTAGCCGATCAGGCTTGTAGGTTTCGTCCTGAAGTAGTGGCATTGGCCGACCCTCAGGCCGCTCGGTCTTTACAGGAGAAACTGCCCAAAGGTATTAAGTTGTTAGCAGGTGACAGTTCCTTGGTAGATGTGGCCAGGTCAGCCGATATTGTAATCAACGCGGTGGTTGGGTTTGCAGGCCTACCGATAACCCTGGCGGTATTGCAGGCGGGTAAAAGGCTTGGTTTAGCCAACAAGGAGTCGTTGATTGCTGCGGGTCCAGTAGTACGTCGAGCGTGGTCTACTCCTGGGGCTGAGATCATTCCGATCGACTCCGAACATTCTGCGGTACAACAGTGTTTGTTGAGTGGCCGCTCTCACGACCAGGTGTCTTCTATTGTGCTTACAGCTAGTGGAGGACCGTTTCTTGGTTGGTCATCTGAACGTTTACAGAATGTAACCGTTGAAAATGCTCTAGCACATCCTACCTGGCAGATGGGGCCGAAAATAACAGTTGATTCGAGTACGCTTATGAATAAGGGCCTTGAAGTGATAGAAGCACACGAATTGTTCGATGTGGACTATGACCGTATTGAAGTTGTGGTGCATCGCCAGTCGGTCGTTCATTCCATGGTCACTTTCTGCGACGGTGCTGTAATAGCGCAGCTGTCCATGCCAGACATGCGTCTCTGCATTAGCTACGCTTTGGCCTGTCCAGACCGATTGGACACTCCTTTTGGGGCTATCGACTGGACTCAACCAAGGCACCTGGATTTTGAACCACCGGATCGGACTGTTTTCCCTTGTCTTGATCTTGCATATGAGGCAGGCAGAGCTGGTGAGACAGCACCAGCATGGCTTAATGCAGCCAATGAGGTTGCTGTTCAAGCTTTTCTTGATGGAAGGATTGCCTGGGTTGAGATAGCTCCTATTCTAGCTCAGACACTCGCCCAGTGGCCAGGTGACAAAGCAGTTGACCTGGAGTGTGTTTTAGCAGCTGATGTGCAAGCCAGACAAGCAGCGATTAGAATGGTAGAACAGAGATGAAGTTATTGAGTTCGGCTTTAGAGCAGCGACAATCAGCAGACCCAGCCAAAAATGCTGATGATTTTTCAGCAAGGTCTCGGCGTATGTCGGGTCGCATCAATTTTGTATTATTCTTGATTTTTCTGGGTTGGATTGGTTTGCAATTCGGCGGGCTATGGCTGCTGGTTATCTGCGCTTTGATATTCATGGTGTTGATGCACGAACTCGGACATTATCTCACAGCTCGTTGGGTTGGGATGAAAGTTACCGAGTTTTTTCTGGGTTTCGGGCCGCGGTTATGGTCGTTTCGTTATAAAGAGGTCGATTATGGTGTTAAGCCACTATGGTTCGGAGCGTATGTCCGCATAGTGGGAATGAACAACCTGGAACAGGTAGCACCGGAAGACGAATCTCGTAGTTTCCGTAACAAAAGCTACCCCCGAAAGCTGCTTGTTTTAGTTGCTGGTTCGGGTATGCATTTTTTGATGGCGTTTGCTTTGTTGTTTATGCTGTTTCTTATGGGTGGAGTATCTGTAGATTCCGCATCTCGTCAGGATGAATGGACGATAGGCCATGTCGTTCCTAACAGCACTGCTCATGAGATTGGCTTAAAGACTGGTGATAAGGTGGTATCTGTCGACGGTACCTCAATAGGCTTATACGACGATTTCAGTACTCAAGTTGCCTCTAAATCAAAAGGTGAGGAAGTGGAATTGGTTTATTTGCGTAATGGTGTTGAGCATGTCGCTGCAGCAGAAATGGGTGAGCGGCTTACAGTCGAAGGTGCTGATGGTTTTGCAGGGCTTATAGAAGGAGATCAACTGCTAACTGTTAAAGGTCTTGAAACCGACGGCCTTCCTAGCTACGCAGAGGTAGTGGACTATGCCCTTTCACAGCCTGATCAGTTGATAGAAGTTAATTTAAGAAACACTCAAATGGGTGGAGAATTAGTAGCAGAGGTCAAGTTGACTGAGGTTGTAGATGCATCCGAAGCCACTGAAGGTTATTTCGGTATTTCAGCTGTCTATAGCTTTTCTGGAGCGAATCCTTTCGTTGCTGGTGTTGAGTCTGCAAAAATATTGTTTGAACTGATAAAAAATGTATCTCTTGCTATTCCCAAGGTTTTCTCTCAAGGTTTGTTGGAGCTTGTCAAGAGTATTAGTGGAAATGCTGAAGTTCCCGAACCCAGTGACCTGTTCATGCAACTATCCCCTGATGAAATAGAAGTTCAAAGGCTTGCAGAGGCTGCTAATCCTACCAACCCCAATGAAAATCGCCTGATTTCTATCTACGGCGTTGCCAGACTCGGAGTTGACAGTGCCGTATCAGGAGGAATGATAGGACTTATGACTCTCATGATGCTTGTCAATGTTTTCATAGGCGTGTTCAACCTGCTACCGATATTGCCACTTGATGGTGGACACGTGATGGTAGCCACTTATGAACGCATCCGTTCTATACGAGGTGGTCCGTATCACGTGGATGCGAGCAAGCTTATCCCGTTAACCTATATCATGATAGGAATACTTTTGTTTATTGGCGTGGCGACTTTGGTGCGTGACATTGTAGACCCCTTGAGTTTCTCTTGATTATGCTTGTTGCTTTTGATCTATGAAGATAAGAATTCTTTTTGAACGTCGTCCGACTAGGCGCATTATGGTCGGAAAAGTGCCGGTAGGGGATGGATCCCCGGTAACCGTGCAAACCATGACAGTTACTAAAACCGCTGATTACGAGCAGACTTTGCAGCAGATTTATGCAGTGGCAGCAGCGGGTGCTGATATTGTGCGCTGCACCTGCAACCGTCAAGAAGCAGCTGAAGGTTTAGCTCGGATTGTTCCCCGTTCTCCTGTGCCGATAGTAGCTGACATTCATCACAACTACCGCATGGCTTTGGCTGCTTTGGATGCGGGTGTTCATTGTTTGCGCCTTAACCCTGGAAACATACGTAAACCTGCTCATATTAAAGCGGTTGCCAGTGAATGTCGTGATCGTGGGGTGCCGATACGCATAGGCGTGAATGGTGGGTCGCTTGACCCGGATCTGTATGACCCTGAACTTGGAGTGACCCCTGAGGCGATGGTCGAATCAGCTCAACGTGAACTGCGTTATTTTGAGGAGGTTGATTTCGATCTGGTAAAGATTTCGGTGAAAGCTTCAAACGTGCCGCTGATGATCGAAGCCTACCGTCAACTGTCTGAAGTGACGGACCATCCTTTGCATCTCGGGGTTACTGAGGCAGGGCCTCCGCCTGCTGGGACGATTAAAGCAACCGCGGGGATGGCTACCTTGCTTGCTGAAGGTATTGGTGATACGATTCGTTATTCGTTGACAGCTGATCCGGTGGAAGAAGTCAAAGCTGGGCGTCATCTGTTGGAAGCGATGGGACTGAGAGAACGACGCAATGTCGACCTGATCGCATGCCCTAGTTGCGGTCGTGCTGAGATTGACGTATTCAGTGTTGCTGAGGAAGCGATGAAAGCTTTGAGCGACCGTAAAATACCTCTGCAGGTGGCTGTAATGGGATGTGTGGTTAACGGCCCTGGAGAAGCGCGTGATGCCGATCTGGGTATTGCTGCGGGTAACCGGCGAGGTCATCTGTTTGTAAAAGGTGTGAATGTGGCTGTCGTTCCGGAGTCAGACATGGTGTCTTCGCTGGTTGAATGGGCTGAGTTCATGAACAAGCATGGCGCGCAAGCGGCTTTGAGAAGAGCAAAAAACACACGCGAAGCAGCTAGAAAGGCTGCTATGGAGGACCGCCAAAGGAATCTAGAGAACGTGGGTGTGAACGCCAACAATACTGAAGCAGTTATCGCTACTATTCGCCGCCGCTGAACTGAATACTCATCTCTTGGGTAGCAGTGGGAGGGGGTGGAGTAGCAGGGATGGTGGTTTTGAGTTTGTTGATCCAGATTGGCTGGTCAACTCGTCAGCGAACACTGGTAGGTGGTAGTGGGATGAGGGATTTGAGTTTGTTGGTGGCTAGGCCTTAATTTAGGTGAATATTCTGGTAGAATCCTCGATACCGTTAGACCTATTCTTTAGCCAAGGTTGAATAATGAGAATGGGAGTGCCTGAACGGTTGGTGCATATGGTCTGTTCGGCTAGTTATATCGGTGACTCGGGATTTGCCCCGTTAGTGAGTCGCGGATACGGGCAATAGCGGACAACTGTTAGGTGCATCAGTCATATTTGATATTCAATTAACACTCAATCCCTGAATAAATTAACCGTCCAGCCTCAAGGAGACACGTTAATGAACCCCGAGACTTTGGAAGCTCTACAAACTGTAGCGGTTGAAAGAGGTATCACAGTCGATGCTTTACTTGGTGCTTTAGCAGATGGCCTTGAGGCAGCTTATAAACGCATGCCTAATGCCCATGAATACGCGTGGGTGACCATCGATCCCGACACCATGGAATACGCGGTGATGGCCCAGGAGCTTGACGATGACGGTTATCCAGTGGGCGAGGAGTTCGATGTTACTCCTCCTAACTTTGGTCGTATTGCAGCTAGAACTACCCGCCAGGTAATGCAACAACGAATACGTGAAGCAGAACGCGAGCTCAAATATGAAGAGTACGCAGGCCGGGAGGGAGATATTGTCACTGGCATGATCCAGCAGGCGGACGCTCGATATACGTTGCTTGATTTAGGACGGGTAGAAGCAATTTTACCGCAAGTTGAGCAGGTGCCTTTTGAGCGTCCTGAAACCAACGCCCGCCTTAAAGCTTACATTGTCGAGGTTCGTAAGACAGCTAAAGGCCCACAGATAGTGGTTAGTCGCACTCACCCTGGTTTGATTAAGCGACTTTTTGAGCTGGAAGTACCAGAAATTGCCGACGGAATTGTGGAAGTCAAAGCATGCGCACGTGAGCCTGGCCACCGTACGAAACTGGCAGTACATTCAAACGACCCGACAGTCGATCCGGTGGGTGCTTGCGTTGGAGCTCGAGGTGCTAGGGTACGTCAAGTAGTGAATGAGTTGCACGGTGAAAAGATAGACATAGTTCCCTACAGCAACGAACCCGCCGATTTCGTTGTCAGCTCTTTGTCTCCTGCACGTGTTAAAGAAGTGCGTTCCAATGAAGCGACCAGGGAATGTGATGTGATAGTTCCCGATTATCAGCTATCTTTGGCTATTGGAAAAGAAGGACAGAATGCTCGACTTGCCAGCAGACTTACGGGTTGGAATATCAATATTAAGAGTGAAACCCAGTTTGCTGAAGAAATGGCATATGGTGATGTGGATTGGGCGGAAGGTGAATGGATTACAGACGCTGAGACAGGCGAACAGTTCTGGCAGTCTGCTGATGGTGGAGAGGCTGTTAGTGCTGAAGCGTGGACTTCTAGTTTTTCAGGACAAGACTTGGAAGCATATCAAGAGGTAGGCCAGGAGTCGGATGAAACGCAACAGGAGTTGATGCCGAACGGGCAAGCAGAGGAGCCGTTATCAGAGTCAGATGTTAAGGTTGAATAGTTCCTTAGAGCTTCATGGTTTTTCTCACAAACAAAATCCAGTTGAGAGCTTGGTAGTTTTGAGAAGCCTCATTTATTAGTCGCAGTTAGAGTTTGTACAGGTCGGAGACATCACAGAGTGCCTAAAAAGATTCGTGTTTATGAGCTAGCGAGAGAGCTCGGTATTAGCAATCAGTCGACTCTCGACCTGTGTGTGTCTCTCGGCATGGGAGTTAAGTCGCATTCTTCAAGTATTGAAGAAGCACAAGCTGATCGGGCAAGGCGTAAAGCAAGACGTGAAGGTTTAGGTAGCACACCGGATCAGCAGTCAAGGGGAGTTGGCAGTAGAACTAGGCGTTCATCCGGTTTGCGTAGTCGTGGTTCGTCAAATAGGAGGCGTCCTGCAGCTCGTGTCCGGAGCAGGTCTTCGGTTCGCAGTCAGGCTGCGAATAGACAAGCTCGTGTTGGTGTTGTAAGTGCTTCACAACGTTCAGATAGGTACGGCTCTGGTCAAAACAGCCCGAATATTGAATCTGCTACGACTGTTCGTAGTGGATCCACTGACGGCCGTAAGTTGGGTCAAGTTCTTAAAACAGCAGCTAGTCAAAATGATTTGCAATACAAAGCTGCTGACTCACAAGAAACTGCTGAGTCTGTACAACAGTCTTTCCAACCCAATCCAGTAAGCACAAAAAACTCAGACAGCGGCACATTGAAAAGTAGTCCTCTGAAAGCTGATAGGTCTTCTACAGCGATTGCAGAGCCTGATGCAGTCATAGAGCCTGCAGCTAACGATGTTTCTGCAGTGGACGGTGCTCAAGAAAGCCGCTTGCAACCACCTACACAAGAGGATGAGCAGCGGAGTACTGCTGTTTCAAAGCAGCCTACGGATTTGTTGTCATTATCTGGGCAGTCACTTGAAACCCCGCTCTCTGATTCTGCCGGCACCTCCGATTCTGATGGTGTGGTTAACGTAGACGTTTTACCTGTAAATGCTGCTAAGCAAACGACTAAAGAGAAAACAAGCACTCGGCAGCCGGATGCGGGGCCGACTGATACTCAGCAAGCAGTTATACACACCCAGCATTCAGATACTCGACAAGCAGATGCTGTACCAGCTGAAGATAGCCGCGAAGTCGAGTCAGTCGATAAAAGCACGCCACCCCGTTCAGCTGTGAAGGCCAAACCTAAGAAACGGGTGATCCAGCGGCCTAAGCCGCCTCTTTCGCGTTCTGGTAAACCTATACCGCCTCCTCCACCGCCGCGTGGGCCTAACACCGGGTTTGACCGGTCGTCGCGTGGTCGTCGTGCCCCCAGTGGGAGGTCGTCGCGTGGTCGTGATGGGCCAGGTCACCGACCACGATCAGCTGGTGGGAGGCCTTCCCGCGGCGCGGGTCGATCTGCTACTAGTGTTTCTCGCCCGGGTGCTCCTACTCGCAGTACACCGTCGTCTGCCCCGAGATCCAGGGATGCCACCAAATCTCGCTCTTCCCAAGCTCCTAGTGGTGGAGCTAGACGCCCTGGTAGTGGTCAACGTCGTACTTCGCCTGGTCCTGGTCGAGGCCAAAGAGTAGGGCCTTATAGGCCAATCCAAAAGCGTCGTAAGCGTCGTACTCGTAAACGTGAAGCATTGAAGCCGATGGATGTCCCTACCTACACACCGACCGACGCTCCAGTGCCTGCAGGTGTTGTAGTGGTTGAAAGGACTTCCACTGCTCAGCATTTAGGTCCTAAACTGAACCGCACTGCTGCTGACGTGGTTCGTTTTTTGATGGAACATGGTGAGATGGTAACTGCCACCCAATCGCTCAGCGATGAAATGATTGAACTATTTGCATTGGATATAGGAGCCAATATTCGTCTCGTTGATCTCGGTGAGGAGCAGGAAGCCGAGTTGCAGGAGCTTCTGGATATTGATAGTGCGCTTGATGATGGTGATGATGACCGTGCAGAATCTAGACCGCCTGTAGTTACTGTGATGGGCCATGTTGATCACGGCAAGACTCTTCTTTTGAATCGTATCCGAGATTCGAATCGACTATCCGATGAGGCTGGTGGCATAACCCAGCACATCGGGGCATATCAGGTAGAAAGAAACAGCGAGGTGGTTACTTTTATCGACACTCCAGGCCATGAGGCTTTTACGGCTATGCGTGCTCGAGGTGCTGATGCCACTGACATCGTGATTTTGGTGGTAGCGGCTGACGATGGAGTGATGCCTCAGACAATCGAGGCCATTAATCACGCTAAAGCAGCCGAAGTGCCTATCTTGGTGGCTGTCAACAAGATCGACCGTGACAACGCTGATGTGCCGAAAACTATTGCCGGTCTGGCTGATAATGGACTTGTCCCTGAAGCGTGGGGTGGTGACACGATTTACTGCGAAGTTTCTGCTTTGAACAATGTCGGTATCACAGATTTGCTTGATGAATTGCTGGTTTTAGCTGAAGTAGAAGACCTAAAAGCTTCATCCGAGGGAAGAGCGGCAGGCGTTGTGTTGGAGTCCCACCTCGATGTTGGGCGAGGAGCGATAGCTACTCTGCTAGTGCAGAGCGGCACTTTGAAGATAGGCGATTCGGTGGTCACTGGATCATCTTGGGGTCGAGTTAGAGCTTTACATGACGACCGAGGCGAAAGCGTGGAATTTGCGGGTCCTTCAATGCCGGTTCAGGTTTTGGGAATGTCGGATGTGGCCGCTGCCGGCGATTCTTTTGCTGTAGCACCAAATGAGCGGATTGCAGGTAGAGTCGCCAACACTCGTGAATATTGGCAGCGGCTGTCAAATTTGAGTCGTGGAGCTCACGTTTCATCTGACAGCGTCAAGCTTGAGAGCATTTTTGATCGCTTACAGCAAGGGGAGTCAGCTTCATTCAACGTGATCGTTAAAGCTGATGTGAATGGTTCACTTGAGGCGGTTACCGATAGTTTACGCAAGTTGGAACGAGATGAAGTGCATATTGGTTTCGTGCATAAGGGTGTGGGTGGTATTACCGAGAATGACGTTCAGCTTGCAGCGGTGACAGGTTCTACTATTGTTGGTTTCAATGTTCGCCCTGACCGTAAAGCCCGTGAAGTAGCTGAGTCTCAGATGGTGGAGATACGCACTTATGAGGTTATTTACAAGTTGTTAGAAGACGTGACAGCTGCTATCGACGGAATGCTCGCCCCCGAAACTGAAGAAGTCGTTACAGGTGAAGCTGAGGTGCGTGAAGTTTTCCGGATTCCACGTGTGGGTGTGGTAGCAGGCTGCTACGTGCAAAGCGGTGTTATCACACGAGGAACGATGGTTCGGTTCTTGCGGGAAGGCGCGGTCATCTGGAAAGGCAACGTATCATCTCTTAAACGTTTCGCGAGTGATGTTCGTGAAGTGAACGCGGGTTTTGAATGCGGCATCGGCCTTGAAGAGTTCCAGGACCTCAAAAGAGGTGATGTCATCGAAGCGTTCACTGAGCGTGAAATAGCTCGGGATGCTGTTAGTTGAACAGCTGATATCAGCAAAGTTCGAGTAATGAATGTCACGCCGTCGATCCCGCGGTTCGTACCATCGCAAGCCCTACAGCAGCAAACCTGAATTCAGCACGAGTTATCGCACGGCTCGAGTGGGGGCTCTGCTGCGCTCTATCATTGCTGACACTTTGGAACATATCGACGATCCACGTTTGCAGTTTGTATCGGTAACAGGAGTTGATGTGAATCGTGATTTGGAGCGTGCAGTGGTGTGGTTCAGCAGATTTGACGACAACCACGATGAGGACGTTTTGGAAGCATTCCAGACGCACGCTGCCCGTCTACGCAGAGCGGTGGCAAAACAATCTAATCTGCGCAAAGCCCCTGAGCTGCTGTTTCGTCTAGATGTTACAGAGCGCATGGCTGAACGTATTGACAAGCTGATCGCTGCTGAGAAAGCAAGAAAGACGCCTGGCAGCATGACTGGTGGACGAGGTGATAGTGGACGAGATGATGAAGACAGCGGATTCCGGGCGTGAAAATACAGAAAATACTAGGCAGGTAGAGGCTGAGTATCTGGATGCTGATGCTGCTTCCCCTGATGCAGATGTTTCACCTGAGTTGCAATCTAGTTAGCGAGTTAGCAGCGCAGGTATCATATTCTTGTCCTGATCACCACTAGGCCACCACTCAGCTCATGAGCACAGTTATTGAGTTAGTACAAGTCTCATATTTTCCACCTGTTCAAACGCTCATGGTTGTGTGATGGTTATGGCTGTTCGTGATGGCGTGCTTGTTGTCGACAAGCCTGCAGGGTGGACTAGCCACGATGTGGTGGCAAAAGTCCGCAAAATAATGGTGACACGCAAAGTAGGACACAGCGGCACTCTTGATCCTGACGCAACTGGTGTGCTAGTGTTGGGTGTGGGACGTGCTACTCGTTTACTGCGGTTTGTGACAATGTTGCCTAAAAGCTATGAAGCTGAAATTGTGTTTGGCGTGGAGACTGACACTCTTGACGCTTCAGGCACGGTCACAGCCCGTCATGACATGAGTAGTATAACCGACACTCAAATGCGTGTAACAGCTGCTTCCCTGAAAGGTCGGATCATGCAAAAGCCACCGATGGTATCGGCGGTTAAAATAGGCGGCAAGCGTTTGCATGAGCTAGCACGTAGAGGCATTGAGGTTGATCGTCCTGCTAGGCCTGTTACTGTCACTCGTTTTGACTTACAACCCGCAACACTGCCCTTGAAGGGGATTGGAGAGGAGCCTGCTACGGGTGCGGGAGTTGAGGATGAGCTTGCAGTAGAAGTCGAGGCTGGTGAGCCTACAGCGAGTGTGGGAGCTAGAGACAGGCTTGCAGCAGAAGTCATAATGGGGGAGTCTAGGGTGTGGCGTGCATGGGTGGATTGTTCTTCAGGCACGTATGTGAGGGTGCTGGCTTCTGATCTGGGAGCAGCACTCGGTGGAGGTGCTCATCTAGCAAAACTACGGCGCACTGCTGTGGGTCGTTTCATTTTGGCGGATGCTTGTTCTGTTGAGTCGTCTGAGTCGTTGAGGTTGTTGCCGATGGCTGCTGCAGTGAGCCATTTGCCTGGTGTGCAGGTAGATCCGACTATAGAAACCGCGGTACGTAACGGTCGAATACTGCCTTTAAGTATTTTAGGAGTCGCTGAGGGATGTAGTACTGAGATCAGTCAACAGCATCCCAATTCCAGGCCTTGGGCTGTTCATGACCACAAAGGCAACCTACTCGCAGTATACGAAGCTCATCCTAAGGGGGCAAAACCGGTTGTAGTGGTGTCAGCAGTATGATAGTCGACGAATCCGACTTGGCTTGGATAATCCTAAGGGGGCAAAACTGGTTGTAGTGGTGTCAGCAGTATGATAGAGCAGTCGGTGAGGTGTGCTTGCTAAGAAGTCGGTGAGGTTTGGGAGGATTAAGTGAAGTTGTTGCAAGATGGATGCGACCGTTTGCCCGAGTCGGTGTTGACAGTAGCCACGATCGGGGTTTTCGATGGGGTGCATCTCGGGCATCAGGAAGTGTTTGAACAGTTACGAAATATTGCCTTCCAACAGGGACTGGCTTCGGTTGCTGTCACTTTTGACGTTCATCCGGCACTTGTGGTTCGCCCTGAGAACGCTCCGAAGCTTCTAACCACTTTAGAGCAGAAGCTTGAGCTGCTTGAGGCGGAAGGCCTCGACTACGTGTATGTCATACGCTTTGATCGAGCTCGCGCCGATACCCGCCCCGAAGAGTTCGTTGACCAGGTGTTTGTGGACGCAGTGCATGTTAAGGCAGTGGTTGTGGGTCTGGATTTCCATTTCGGCAAAGGCCGTTCCGGCAATGTTGTGGAACTTCAAAGGTTAAGTCTGACGAGAGGTTTCGATGTGATGCCGTTACAACTGCTACGTCACCATCCTGATGCTAGAGAGCCGGTGTCTTCTACGTCGATCCGGCGAGCCTTAGCTGGTGGTGATGTGGCTCGTGCTGCGGCTCTGTTGGGTCGCTACTACGAGGTTAGAGGCACAGTGATAGCGGGTGACCAGCGGGGTGTGACCATCGGCTTTCCAACGGCTAATGTGCTTGTGCCGAGAACTATGGCCTGGCCTGCTGATGGCGTGTATGCGGGATTTTGTATTCTGCCTGGGGGTTCTCGTTATGAGTGTGCCATCAATATCGGTCTCCGTCCCACTTTCTACGAGCACGCCCAACAATCGTTGCTCGAGGTTCATCTGCTCGATTTTCAAGGTGAACTGCAAGGCAGTGAAATTAAGGTGCAATTTGTCGATTTCTTACGTAGCGAACGCAAGTTTGAGGGGCTTGATCAACTGCAAGCTCAGCTTACGGTGGATGTGGCAAAAACTCGCCGCAGGCTGAGAGGATGAGCTAGGTTTTTGATCGTTACCACGAACGCTCCTTGTCTCTTTGGTATCGCCGTTCGTTGATATTCCAATTTCAGTTCGTTAAAATAAACGAACGGCGATGGAAGTTATTATGAAGCAGATGGTACATCCAGGTCAGCTGGGGCAAGCAATACGACACCTTCGCAAAGAACAGGGCCTCACACAAAAAAACCTGGCGGAAAAGGCGGGCGTGTCAGCTCCGTGGTTGTCCGAGGCTGAAAACGGGAAGGCCACCGCCGAGATCGGACTGGTCTTTCGAGTTTTGCGTTCACTCGGCTACTCGCTCAGTGTCTCAGACGAGCCTGTGGACATACTATCGATGATCCCCCACTCGAGGAACTCCGATGCCAGCGGTTGAAACACTCAGTGTACTGATTGGATGCCAACACGCTGCTGATGCCTCGCGCTCTGATGACCGCTCGGGGCTTGTGTACACCGAGGAGTATCTTGTCAGCAGGGGAGCACCGCTATCGATTGGAATGCCTAAGACCGGCAGAAGATTCCCGCTGCTGAGGCTCTCTGCTTGGATGGAAGGCCTATTGCCCGACAACCCTCAGGTAGTTGAACAGCAACGTCGCCTATTCGGAGTCAAGGGGAGGTCGTCGTTTGATTTGCTCGCCACTCCGATGGGAATGGACTGCGCTGGTGCGGTCCAGTTTTGTTTTCCTCACCGAGTGGCCACGGTAGCTGACCGCGGAGGAGGGGTCGAATGGCTTGATGACCGAGACCTAGCCTCGCTCGTTTCTTCGCTTACCTTAGCCAACTCAACTTGGCTAGGAGGACGAACTTTTGGGCAATTCTCTCTGGTAGGAGCCCAAGCGAAGACCGCTCTCCAGTTCTAAAATGACCGTTGAGGGCTTCCCTGGGGGGGATGAGCCATGAAGATCGGCAGGGACTACACGCTGCGAAAGAGCGACCGGAAGTCTGCCTGGTTCAACACAGGAGAAGCCCTCGGCCTTGATGGGGAAGAAACTGTTTCCAGGGCTGAGGAGATTGCTTCGCAAGTGCCCGATGCGCTGGGCCGAGCAGCTGAGTCTATCCCAGCAGAATTCTCTGGCAACGAGATCGTCGAGATGCTGTTGGATCGCGCGGATTCCCGCGCCAGAGAGTGTGCCAGGGTGTCTGCGGTCGTGAGTGCACCGAGATTCGGCTAGTCTCTTATCGGTGGTCGAGCCTACAGCTTTTGTTTTGTCTCACTGTATGGGTAGTTTGATATTATGTTGTTCGCAGATGAAGCGCAGTGTTGTTGAGAGCCGTGTTAGGCCAGTTGCAATCCAAGCTAGGCTTGTGGCTTGAGTATGTCAGCCTCTCAATCTAGACAGAGCCCGACGGCCAGGCGGAGGCGAGGCACGTCTACTTCAAGGTTTGGGGTGGGTCGCCGTGAAGGCCATGATGCTTCGGAGTTTTACGACCGGTTTCCGTTGCCTGAGATCAGCGATCAAGATGAGATCATGCCTCATGCGTGTGTTGATCGTCTCTGGGTCGGTGATGCGCGTGACATGGATGATGATAATGTGGCAGACGATTCGGTGGCCCTGGTGGTGACTTCACCACCGTATTTTGTGGGTAAGGAATATGAGCTGGCTATGGGGCAAGGCGATGTGCCTGCTGATTACATTGCCTATCTGAGGATGCTCGAGGACGTGCTGGCAGAGTGTGTGCGTAAACTAGAACCGGGCGGGCGTATCGCTGTGAATGTCGCTAATCTTGGCAGGCGTCCGTATCGTTCGCTTTCAGCGGATGTCATAGAAATATTGCAAAACCGTTTACAGTTGTTGCTGCGTGGTGAGGTGATTTGGCGTAAAGCTCAGGGTGCTGCTGGTAGCTGCGCTTGGGGTAGTTTCCAGCGACCTGGCAATCCGGTACTGCGGGATGTCACCGAGCGGATCATCATTGCGTCCAAGGGGAGGTTCGATCGTGCGTTGTCTGCTGCTGAACGTGCCAAAAGACAACTGCCTTCTATAGGCACGGTCCACGTGGACGAGTTCATGGAAGCCACTACCGATGTTTGGGATATTCCTCCAGCGTCAGCCACTCGTGTAGGCCATCCCGCTCCTTTTCCGGTGGAGTTACCGAAACGTTTGATTGAGCTTTACACCTATAAGGGTGATTTAGTGCTCGACCCGTTCATGGGGGCGGGCACAACAGCGGTCGCAGCGGTACGTACTGGCCGGTATTACGTGGGTTTTGACATTGACAAGACGTATATTGATTTGGCTGAACAGCGGGTTGCTGAAGAGCGGAAGCGGCTTGCCAAGCTAGAAAAACAGCGTAACGAGAAGATAGGTGAGTTGAGCTGGCCGGTTGCTGTGGGCCCTTCCAGACAGCAAAGCTTTGAACTCGACAATGCTACCGGTGTGGGGGATAACACAGGGGATAATAGTGCAGGGTCCGGTAGTGCCGGGAATAGTACAGCTGCTTCTGCCAAGGAGGTCGTCAATTACAATTTTCAGGCAAGGGCAGGCCGTGAGGGTCGCAAGGCTCGGGAGATGGCTAGGGTTGTTTTGCTTAGCTGCGGTTTTAGTAGCATCAACGACAATGTTGCCCGAGTGTGTGGTGCTCAGGTCAATTTTGAGGCTTTCGACCAGCAGGGCGGAAAATGGCTGTTTGATGTGTCGGGGGCTTTCAGTGTGACTCAGCGTCCAGGGTTGCGTCGCACCGATACTCTCTGGAAAGCTTTAGGTAAAGCCGCTGTGATCCATTCTGCGGGGCTGGAGAATACCCGCCTGGTGCTTCTCACAACCAACCGTCCAACGGTCAACAGTTCCGGCTATCGTGCGCTCAAAGCCCTCACCGGCCCTAACAAGCCGGTTAGAGAGGTTATCGTGATGCGCTCCCCCGTCGACATCGCACTTCTGAAAAGTTTCGCTAGCGGGGAATGTTCAGATGAGCGTTAACATTTGAAAGCAAGGGAAAGACGATTGAAAGCAACACTCAAGATACTGCTGGTCTTTTTGTTGGTTGGATTGGGTTTTGGTTGTGGTTCAAGCAGCTCAGATACCACAAACACTACTGACGCACCTACAAATACCACAAAAACAACTGATGAGCAGGCTAACAGCTTGGACGCCACGCTCAACGCAGACAGCTCAAAGGATCCGGATGCTTCCAGCGATAACGATGAGGCCGCTAATACGCCCATGGCCAGCGGTTCAAACGAATCAAACGCGATGGGCGGGCAGTTGGATCGGCTGGAGCTGCGGCTGGAGGAACATGTAGATCATTCTGAGGGTCGATTACAAGAACGGTTGGACAACGTAGAAGACCAGCTGCAGGAACAGTTATTCAGTATTGAAGACCAGTTGCACAAGCTGAAGAACCAACCAAATCAACTGATTTTTGTCTTAATACTACTAGCCGCACTAATTGTGGGTTGTTTTGTGAGTTTCTGCCTGTTTCGCCGGATTCGCGGTTCCGAAAGACGGAACGTTAAACCAAAAACCTCTAACAGCAGCGAGCCTGATCCATCGGAAAACAACACAGACAGCTTTTCAGAGGACACCTCCTCAAAAGAACAAGGGCAAAATTCAGACGATTCACATGAAGAAGATGCAGCGGAGATGGATAACAGCGAACGACTGCGAAAAGCGTTGCGCTTGCTCAGTGATGGGCTGGGTCCGACATGTAAGGATATTTGGGAGACACACTACGACAAAGGTTGGCTTCAGACTGTCAATGGCAAGCTTCGCCAGCCATCCCGTCAGCCATCCATCAATGATCCGGCTTGGTTGCTCCAAAGTATTATCGCTACTTGGGATGAAGTATTCGAAGATCAGTTCGACTCGTCGGAACGTCCATGTGTCTTCAAGGTCAAAGATGCATGCAATCCCCTGCCTGACAGCCTCCCGACAATAGCCTCGGTGCGTTCACTGGTATTCGAGATCAAAGATGCTCGCAATCGTTGGGCTCATCCGATGGATACGTTCAGCAGCGATGACACTATACGGGCCCTCGATTCGATGGAACGACTATTGGAAGCTTTTGGTAACAGTGAACAGCGTACCCAGATACATGGTCTGCGTTATGATCTGATGAGCGAAATTATTCAATGAGCACAGTCCCTCGCACGGAGCATAGACGGATAGCGACAATCTACTATAGGCAAGCCCGATGCTGGTCTCACTGAGTGGCGTGAAATCATAACCCCTCATCCTGATGTAGCTACTGAGGGACGTTTCAAACAAGCCAAGCCGAATATAAAGCCGATTTAGATCAGGTAGCCGAAGGGGAAGCCAACTCAGAATACTAAGACCCGTACTCCTTTTTTGAATGAACTTACATCATCCAGGGATTGAACGTTTTGCTGGTCGGCGTGGCTCGGCGTCTGTGCATATCTCAAGGCAGGATGTCGTGTGTGCCGATCCGGTGCCAGACGATGTGATGCTTGCCTGGCCGAACAGCAGTGTCCCACGCGAATGTGGCACGTCCATCGTGTGCCCAGCGGAACTCCCAGAGCTCCGGACGGCTCCGCAGTTTCTTTACAAGTCCAGGTGATGGGTGCACACGGTCTCCTCGTTCAATTTCGAGAAGCTCAGTTATAAGTTTCCGCAACATTTTATGGAACAGGTACTTCTGTGCTGGAGTCAGCCTGGCAAAGCCAGCTCGGAAGGCGGGCAACATGTCGTAGGTTGGCACCTACTCTGCAAGACGCTCCTGTTTTGAGCAATGCGCCTCCAGGTCAGCGAACATCTCGTCTAGAGTGTCGTAGAAGTGGCTTGGGGGGTTCGGGTTTTTAATTGCAGCCTTGCGTCGTCCCTCGGCGATGCATTCCTCCCATGCTTCTTGTGAGTATTCTTCAGGATCGAGGTCTGCTGCCCAGCTTTCGATCCATTTTGTGAACTCTTCGTCACTCATTGCATCGATTTCCTCTACAGTGATCTGCTTGTCGATATGGGTAGTCATCGTTCAATTCTTAGGTGGGGTGAGACGGGTTTATCTCGTAATCAGTGACCGCTGGAAGACACCGCGGTGGGCTGGAGTGTGCATAATAGTGTTATATCATCATTTATATTGAAGTTACACGTCATGACAAACTTGTGTGCGACTCTCTCGGTGAGGATATCCCTAGAATCATCTACCTGTGTAATCTACCTGTGTAAGGGAGTCTCATGTCTGTGACTTAGCTACAGCCGACGGGTGCTCCTGTCTAACCTCCTGGCACTCCCTTCAGGGCAGGATGCCGTGTGTGCCGATCTGGTGCCAGACGATGTGATGCTTGTCTGGCCGAACAGCGGTGTCCCACGCGAATGTGGCTCGCCCGTTGTGTGCCCAGCGGAACTCCCAGAGGTCTGGGTGGCCCTGTAGTTTCTTTATGAGCCCAGGTGATGGGTACATCCGGTCTCCTCGTTCAATTTCGAGAAGTTCGATTGCAAATCGTGTTATCGCTCGGCGGAATCGCGCTTGCTGTGCTGGGGTCAGCCTGTCAAATCCAGTCCAGAAGGCGGGTAGCACGTCGTAGGTTGGCACCTATTCTGTGAGACGCTCATTCTCCACGAGGTAACTTTGTTTTGCTGTCCGAGCTTCCATGTCGGCGAACATCTCGTCTAGGGTGTCGTAGAAGTGGCTTGGGGGGTTCAGGTTTTTGATCGCGGCCTTACGCTGTCCTTCGGCGATACATTCTTCCCATGCTTCTTGTGAGTATTCTTCAGGGTTGAGGTCGGCTGTCCATGCCCAGAACTCTTCGTCGCTCATCGCTTCAATTTCCTCTACAGTTTCTTCTACAGCGAGGTCTTCGTCGGTGTGGGTGGTCATTGTTTGTTTCCTAACACGGTGGGCTGGAGTGTGCATAATAGTATTATATCATCATTTATATTGAAGTTACACGTCATGGCGAAGCTATGTGTGAATCACACTGCCCCAATCTTGCTGATGACCGTAAAATGTCCAGTCTTGCTAGTTTGAATAGTTGAGCACGGCCTGGGTTAGCTGTGCGGTGGCCCGCACACGGAAGGCGGTGTTGACGTTTAGGCGTTCAAGGTGCTGAGCAACCTGTCGGCTGTGAAGGGAATGTTCTGCCAAGAATTGGCGCACGTCAGCGGCGAGTTCGGGGTGGTCTAGAACTGTGATCCCTTCAAGCATCCGTGTCACAGAAATATTCGAGAAGGTTGCGTTGATTTTATTCCAGTTGCTGGTGATGAAAGCCCACACGTGTTGTCCGACTTCAGGGTTGATCAGGGCGTGACACATCACTCGAGGGCCATCCTGGGAGCGGATAGTGCCGTTGAGTGTGTTGTTCAGCAGGTTCAACACCAAATCCGGGTCGGAGAAATGGGCTAAAGCAGTCAGATGCCGCTGCTCTGATTGCGGGTCTGAGGCTTCCTTGAAATGCTGCCAGAATCGCCGGAAGTCGTCAGCGTTGCCGTTTACTGCTGTGATCTGCAAAGCAGCTGCAGTCATATCGGGGTCCGGATGTTGCAACCATTCACGCGATTGTTTGATCGTTTCAGCGTGCTTGGCAACCACACCACGGAGCAGAACTATCAGCGCACGCAGGTCACGGGTGCGGTCGTCATCACCTGCTCTGAGTTCAAGCGTTAACGTGTCCAAAACTTTGGCCGTTGTTGCGGTGATCAGTTCACTGAAACGCTGAGCCGCGCTGTCATGCTCGTTCAATATGCGCTGCAGATGCTTCAGTACGGCAGCGATTATTTCCCATACGTTCAAATCGAACTCGTCGACAAACCCTTTAAGGATGAACTCTAAAAAAGCTTCAACATCGAGATGACCCGACAAGGTCAACTCCCAAGAGTCGCTTACAAGACTAAAACGTTCATCGCTGTTGCTCGACCAGGCCTGCGCGCCTTCTTGTGCTACCGCTGCCAGTGTATCGGGGTTGGGACACGCACAGAAAAAGCCGCTGGCACCTGCGTTAGCAGTGATTATTGTGTCTGGCTGCACTGTTAACGTGAGTTTGGGTCTGTCTAACAGTACTCGGTGTTCACGCTCGCTGTTGAGCGGGTCACCGTTGCGGGTGAGCAGTCGCACAGGAATCTGCCACGTGCGACCATCAGACTGTTCGGGGTCTAAAGTGAAATGCTGCTGGGTTAGTGTTATGCCGTGCTCACTGGTTTGAGCTCTTACCAGAGGATAGCCACCCTGGGTGATCCAACTGTCCATGATCGCTTTTATAGGCTGGTCGGTGGCTTCTTCCAAAGCATCCCAGAGATCTGAGTCGCGTGTGTTGGAGTAGGCGTGACGGTTCAAGTACAAGCGCACACCGGCCTTGAAGTTTTCGCTGCCGAGGTATTGTTCTAACATTCTCACCAGGGCTGCACCTTTCTGATAGGTGAGCACGTCGAACATGTCTTCAGCATCTTCGGGTGTTGTCACCGGATATTCGATCGGGCGTGTGGAAGCCAAAGCATCGATCTGTAATGCCTGGGCACGGGAAACCCCGAAAGTTGACCAGGATTTCCATTCTGGTTTGAAAGCGTCCGTGCAGGCTGTTTCCATGAACGTAGCGAATGCCTCATTAAGCCAGAGGTCGTCCCACCAAGCCATTGTCACCAGATCGCCAAACCACATGTGAGCTAACTCGTGGTTGATTACTTGCGCTACCCGCTGTAATTCCGATGGGGTGGCAGTGTCGGGGTCTACTAATAGTAACACCTCCCGAAAAGTGATACATCCCAGGTTTTCCATCGCTCCGAACTGGAAGTCGGGTATCGATACCAGGTCGAGTTTACCGGAAGGGTAGTCGATGCCGTAATAGTCGGTGTACCACTTCAGAGCGTGAGCAGTTACTTCTAAAGCGAAAGCGGTTTGAGAGTTGCGGCCTGGCCTATGCACCACCCGTACCGGTATGCCTACCACATCGATGGGCTGGGTTGCTTCTAGTGGGCCGACCACGAAAGCCACAAGATACGTGGACATTTTCATTGTTGTGGCGAAGTTCACCCGTGTTTTGCTGGGGCCAACAGGTTCACGGCTTGTCTCCGCACAATTGGAGATCGCCATCAGCTCGTTGTTCACCACCAACGAAACAGTGAAAGTAGCTTTGATTGCTGGTTCATCCCAGCACGGAAAAGCTCGTCGGGCGTTTGTTGCTTCGAACTGGGTGACAGCAAGAGTTTGTGTTTCGTTGTTGTCATCAGTGAAGGTTGACCGGTAGAAACCTCGAAGCTGGTCGCTTAAAATACCCGAGAAGGCTATCCGCAGTTTGGCTTGACCCGGCTGGAAGCTTTGCGTGGCGCTGTTGTCGGTTGGTTGGTGTGTATTGCTTGGCTTGCGGGTGAGTATGAGACGTTCGTTAGTCGGGTCTGTGGTGAATGCTAGTTCTTCGCGTGTGGCAGAGGTCGGCCCGGTCGATAGGTTGTCGGCAAGTGTGAAATAGGCTTCGGAGATAGACAGCTCGGCAGCGTTGCAGATGATCGAGTTGGTAGCTTCGGTGATCTCCACGGTTATGGTGACTGTGCCTGCGAACTTTGCTGCTTCTAGGTCTGGTGCTAGTTCGATTTGATAATGACTGGGCACCACTTCGGTTGGTAGGCGATGATTTTGTGTGTCAGATTTCATAGCAAAACATTTTATTGAGCTCCGCAGGGTTTCTGTTGGTATTTTTGCATTGTTGCTTGCTTTTACAGCTCTTATGCGTTGTGCTTAGTGTCGTCTCTTACTTCATGATTGCTTACGCATTTGTTGTTCTACTGATTCCATGTGAGGCTCCACTCAGACCGACAACTGACAAAAGTACCGAAAAGAATCCACCATATAATATGAATGAACGCCGATTGGAATCCCGCAGTTCGCATATCGCTAGACCGTAGTCTGACTAGTTGCTGTGTACTTGCTGTCAGTTCGTTCAATCAGGAGATCCAGACGCACACGCCATCTGCGGTAGTTACATTGATCAGGTGATGCGGAGCAGTGGGCGAATCTGCGGCTGACATCTGCATAACATCGTTTTTTCGTCACAAGCCTGGAGTGAGGCCTCATAGCGTGTTACTTCCGGAGAGTTTCAACCACGAATTCACAGGAATACTGGATGGGTGGTCGGCTGTGGATCTTATCTGGTGGGTGTCTCAGTAGCTGTCTCATGCGTCGCAGATAGTTTGGTCTGCTGTTTCATCATTGGAAGATTGCGAGGGTGTGGGTTCTTTTGACGTTGGTGAAGAGGCTTGTACTGTAGTTTCTGGTGATGTTGGTTGAGTGGCCGGTGAGGGTGTGGTTTCTGGTGGGTAGGTTAGGCTGCCGGAGTTTGCCAGTGCCATGATCAGACCGTCGAGTTTTGATCCCAAGGTGTCGAATCTTGTTTCCAGTTTGTCGAATCTTGTTTCGACTTTCGTTTCCAGTTTGTCGACTTCGGTGGTGATACGCATTTCGACTGCTGCGAATCGGTCGTTGACTTCGGATCCCAGGTCGCGCATGTCGGATCCCAGGTCGCGCATATCAGAGCGTAGCCAGCGGATAGTGAACATGAACGCACCGAACGTCACTGTCATCATTACACCCATGACGGTGGCGGTGATTGTGGGATCCATTAGCACAGACTCCATTCCTACCAGCCTAGCAGATCGCCCGTGAACAGAGCAGCTATTGCAGGTTTGTGGTGGTGGATGGCCATCTGATATTCTTTGCTATTTGATGTTATTTAGTTAATTAATCTTATCATCTGTTTTGTAGAAGCAGACCAGAAATCATTGAATAAATTGAAAAAGTGTTCAATAGCTGTGTATGGGTGATCGTTAGGTGCGCTGAACATCTGGCTGAGGCTCTCGGCACGGGTCGTCCGTTCGTTCATAAGGCTCTGCACGGCAATCTGATCCTCGGCTATCTGGCTGCCAGGATGTTTCACACTCTCCATCACAACAGAAGAATACAACACAGAACGTGGAAGTACTGCCTAACGCACGGGTTCGTGGTTAACCCGATAATCAACGCGGACTATGTGCTTAGCGTGTGACAGCGGACCTCGTAGGCACAGCTGTTGGAATCATCTCACCACTATGTCAGCTGACACGGCGAGTTACAGCCAAGCACTGTTGACGTCGAATCCAGTGAAGTGAAACCTGTTCCCGCCTGTGTCTTTGACATGTGCGATGGTATCTTCCCACCGAGACTTCCTGTCTGAGATTCGTCCAGTGGTGCGTCCCGATGCTATTCCCGCTCTTGATGATCCCGTGTTCGAGACAGCTGGGGAGGTTGATTGGCTGCCGCAGATGGAGCCGGTTCTCGTGCTGGAGATCAATGGCGATGCCCGTGCCTACCCGCTTAGGATCTGACTTGGCACGAGATCGTCAACAGCACCGTTGGGGGAACACCCGTCACGGCGTCATACTGCCCTCTGTGCAACTCAGCTGTCGTCTACGACCGCAGACTCGGTGAGCGTATACTCGATTTCGACACTTCAAGTGTGCTTTTGAACTCGTCGCTGGTCATGTACGATCGCCAGACCGAGAGTCTGTGGTCGCATTACACAGGTCGAGCGGTAGCAGGCCATCTCACCGGCTCCCAGCTTGGTCTTCTTCCTGCACAAATCATGTCGTTCAAGGCATTCTTGTCGGTTTACCCGCAGGGAGGGGTGCTGAGTTTCGACACGGGTCATATACGCCAGTACGGGCAAAGCCCTTATAGCTCCTATGACGATCCTGATGGTCAGCCGAATCCCAGTTTCTTTTTCGGTGCGCTTGATGATCGCCTCGCTCCTATGACCCGTGTGGTGGCTGTGCGAGGCGACGAAGAAGGCGTTGTGATCACCTATGACGTGCTCGCGCAGCACGGGGTTGTTCCGTTCACCTTTGAAGGAAAAGATTTTGTCGCTCTTTACGAACCGGGTACGGTCAGTGCTCTCGACACCGAAGTCATAGCCGAGGGTCGTGATGTTGGTGCCTCAGGTGTGTTCGTCGCCACTGTCAATGGTCAGCCGCTAGAACTGATTCCCGTCAAGGGTGGCGGATTCGTTGACTCGCACACAGGGGCGGTCTTCGACATTCTGGGTGCTGCGTTGGATGGCTCAGACGGTGGGAGGCGACTCGAGTCGGTGGAGCATCTTGACACCCTCTGGTTCGCGGTGTCCGCGTTCTACCCCGACGTCCGGATCATAGGATCATAGAAAGCGGAGGGTGGATGCTGGTTTGTGGGGACAACTCCCAGTCCAGAATATGATCCAGCCGCTACTTGACTCCATCACGTTCGATGACTCGGGTATGATTTCGATTCGGAGACCGCGCAAAGACGTTTGGATCAATCTTGCTGTACAGGCGGGGACTCCCTGTGTGGGACGGCACACCTAGTACTTTTCCACTATCGACTGACAAGCTCGGGCCATCGTTGTTTCGAAGATGATGTCGAATCCCAGAGTCGCGAAGTACGAATAGAACACGCTAGCGTAGAAACCCTCTCCAGCCGATAGAGTGAACTGGATATGCGCGTCGGCGAATTTGATGTTCGCATACAATTCCACGCAGCAAGTCACGGTTGATGCGTACCTGCTCCGGTGAGTCCAGAGCATCCAGGATGCATCCACCATCAACACGACACGCCGGCATGTTCGTTGGTGCAATCCTTCGATCAGACGACGGAACAGAACAGGTAGCGAAGCAGCTGTGGCGTCCTGTTCCGTGGATGGCATACCCGCTTTCGTCCGATGGTTGCAAGCTGATCCAACAGATTGACGCGCAGGCTGTTCGGTTCTTTATAGAGCCCACCACCGAAGTCGAGGCGTAGCACGGGATGCCGTTCCCATGAACTGAGTAGGCATTGTCACTCGCCTATGAGCACTAGCCGGGTCTCCTGTGGTGACACGCTTCGGAATGGCGGCTAGCACCGCTGGTTGTTCGGGATCGTCGAGGCTGTGGACTGTTCCAACTCGTTGTAGAAAGGTCTCGGTTTTGCCGATAGCGCGAGGGTCTTCTATGGACACAGCAGGAGCCGCAGTGGGATCGCCGAGTTCCGTATGAACAATTCGGGGAAGATAACCAGTCACACGCTTAGACTAGAATTCCGGTGATGGTTTGACCACAGTTCCGACGGACATTTCACTACAGCTCAGACGAACGTCCAGATCCGAGATCGTCATGCTGGGAGGTCATGATGTCGGCAAGGGTTTCGTCCCTGACAACTGATTAACGGGACAGGAGTGAAACCACAGTCACCACGGCTACATAACCTCCTACCAGAAACATTACAGATTGGATCATCGCGGTTGTACGGTCTTCTTCGCTAGGGCGTTTGGTTGAGACTGTCGACTCGGTGGTAGTTCCCATCTGGCCCGATCACAGTCAGGACAACGTCGTCGGAACCTTGGTTGTCACCGGTTGTGAACTCGAGCTGTAGTCCGTCGATGTCGATTGTCTGCGAGTCATACACGGCCTCTAGGAAACATTCTCTGCTGAGGTCGGGGCCACACAGCTCGAGACCTGCGATCGCTAATCGGCCGGCCAGATATCCCTCCAGCGACACGAACCCGGGCTCTGCATCGGGATCGAAGGCCTGTAGTGCAGCCACGACCGGAAGCGACGTGTCGTCCGGCAGGGGTACCACTTGCGTCACGTAGAAGCTGGTTCCGGTATCGCCGAGTTCATCTGCCAATGCTTCGCTACCCACGAACGACACCGTCATGAACACAGGGTCGGATTCAAGACTGTCTTGCAGTAACTTGACACTCTCCGCTGCGGGTGCGTATGAGCCGATGATGATAACGGCCTCGGGATCGGCGGCGGCTATTCGGAACACTGCCGATTTCACGGCAGTGGTGTTGCGCTGGTAGTACCACGAGGCAACCGGTTCCAATCCCCGGCGTTCAAGTGCTCGACGCACGCCTTCCAAACCGTTGAGTCGGTAAGAATCATTCTGATAGAGCACCGCCACACGGGTAATGTCCAAGTCTTCGGTGAGACGCTCGATCATTGTTTCTGTTTCCTGGTAGTACGAGGCACGCACGTTGAGGGTGTTGGCCATCTCGGAGTCGCGCAACAATTCGGCACCGGTGAACGGAGCGATGAACGGTACACCGGCTGCGTGCGCAAGCGGTGACGCTGCCCGTGAGGTAGGCGTGCCGACAGCACCGATCAGCGCGAAGACTTTTTCATCTTCGATCAGGCGCAAAGTGTTGGCGAACGCAAAATCAGACTCGTAGGTATCGTCGAGTGTAGTGAGTTGCACACTGCGACCGTGAACACCCCCGGATTCGTTCACCTCTTGGAACGCAGCCTCGATACCGCGGCGCATATCCTCGCCGAGTGCTTGTGTCGGCCCACTGAAAGCGGCTGACTGCCCGAAGAGTACCGTCTCATCAGTGATGCCGCTTTCATCGGTTTCGTCGACTGCGGAGATCGTCATCTCTGGTACCGGTTTTCCTTCGATCTCGGCAGTCAAACTCTCGATCTCGAACAGCAACTCGTTACGGATCTCCGTATTCTCGTCGATCAGATCACGCTCTGCCACAACCAGGTCGAGTCGACGTTGCAGAAGATCGAAATAGTTGTCCGGTCCCTTACCGGCAGCGAGCTGCTGCTCAGCTAGGGGGAGGAACCCCGGGACCAGTTCGCTCCCACCGTATGCGTCTAGGTACTCCACAGCCCGCTCGATGCGGTTGGCCGCAGAGTCGAATATCTCCTGTATCCGTGCCAGGTGGGTCGGATCGTTCAACCTGCTGACGACTGCTAGAAGCGTCTGATTGAGTGCCAGATCGCTCGACAATGTTGCAGCCTGTTCAAACAGGAGCACGTCTTCTTCGTGTGATCGTTGGGAATCACGGTCGGTTCTGTTAGCGAGGCTGGAGAACTGGTTGTCCTTTGTCGTGATCGAGGCAGGTGACATCCGAGTGGTGTTAGCGATGCGAAGGCGGCGAATGTCGGCGTCTGAATCGATTATCACCTTCAGCAGCGATGGCCTTCCTTCGGTGATCAGCGCCGCATTCGCTATCAGGCGATCGGCAAGGGCGTTGATGCGATCCACGCGTTCGTCGTAATCCGTGTCCGTTAAAACATTCAAGGCAGCGCTCAGCCCTGCCTCGTGATCGGCCACTTCTTCCGCTAACCTGCTCAGATCCGCATCTGTCATGTCGCCGTGAGTCGCTGCGAGTATCAGTGCATTGGAATGCCGGATCACCGTAACGGCTGCGGCCAGGAGTTCAATTTCTGAAGACATGGTATTGTCGGTCGCACTCTGGCTCTCTCTCTGCCTACTGTTTTTGCTTATTCCTTGTTTTATTCCTGCTATTGGTGTGAGACTGGAAGCAACGGAATGTTCTTCGGTTATACAGGCTATTCAGGCTGACTCTCAGGCCGCATGATCTGCTACCGCCTCAGAGCCTCAGGCAGAAGTCGAGCCCGACAACCCCGCAGAGTTCGCCAAAGCTTACGTTGAGGAAGCCGAGAAAGCCATTGACATGCACGAATAGCGAAGGCAAGGAGTAGGCGTTTAAGCTGCGCTCCTCCAAGGAAAGTGCTTTCAAAAACTGGTATCTGTATCATATATCGACAAAAAGCCGACGCTTTGGTGGTTCATCCCGATGAGACGCTACACCACGGTATACTGGATTCCATTGGAAGGGCCTTAACTCAGAACTCTGTACAGTCTGGAGGGTTGTTCACTCGTTATGTTATCGTGGATGGAAGCCCAATGAGCAGCGGTCGGATGCTTGTTTGTTCCGCTCAGGGGGTGAGGATCCTTAGGTCTTCGCTTACGCGTAGATGGATTATAGAGTTAGTGTTGGACAGCCGTAGTTATAAGGTGGGAGCGGCTGGGGTGGTACTGATTCTTTTAGCTATGCGCAAGCAGACGATCAGTGAACTTGTCAGTGATGTCAGCGAGCAGTTCGGTGTCAATCCTGACAGTGTTTTAGGTCTTGCGAACAGGCTGTTAGATGAAGGAATCTTAGTACCTGTTCAGGATGCGGAAAAATTTTCTGAGCTTCCCGCGTCGTTGGAGCAGCGTTTGGCTTGGTATTATCATTATGCGACAACTGCAATGTTCGATGTTCCGTCTATTGGTTCTGATGACCATAATCAGCGTGATGACGACGATCGGCATGATACGAGCAACCCTAGTCGAGCGATGGATCCTGAATGGGCTGATTTTGTTCGGTGCAAGCGGATACGGGGTAGTGCGATTGATTTGGCTGGTGATCGGTCGTTGGTCGGTGGTTTGGATTTAGGCCCAGCTTGCGGGCGGTTCAATAGTGCACAGCAGGAGGTACCTTTGCTACAGCTTTTGTGGTTGCTGACTACTAAGGTTGGAGAACGCAAAGTGTTTGCTGATGCTGAGCCTTTATTGTTGCGGACGTCTCCGTCTGCTGGTTCACATCATCCGACTGAAGTATATATTGCGTACATGTTGGGACGACAGTTTACAGCTCCAAGTTTGTATCACTGTCAGATGGATCCTGCTGGTCTGGTTTCTTTGCCGATAACCGAGGATTGCTCTGCTGGTTTGTGGGCAGATTTCGGGGATTCACTACTTCTGAATGAGCAGGACGAAGTCTTCTATTTGCTTTTTGCGCCAGTATTCGAACGGACGATGTGCAAGTATTCTACTTCTCGGTCGTATCGGCTTGTTTTCATGGATGTCGGCCATCTTATAATGACGGCAGCGCGTATTTTCGAGAATTGTGGTTACCGGACATCGGTCTCACTGGCATTGGACCATGACCAGATTCAGAAAAGCCTAGGGTTTGAACGGTTGGAAGAGAGTGGTGTTGCCGTGATGAGGTTGCACAAGCCTGCTAGCTAGGTTTTCGTAGAGATGACGATGCAGCCGACTAGGATTGTTCTGGAATCTTCATGCAATGAGCGGTCTCCAGTACGTTTCGGTATTCCTGAGTTGGATGTCTGGCTTGACTTGTCGGTGTCAGAGGCGATTGATTTCACCGTCGATGATGAAATGCCTGCTTCGTTTGTGAAAGCGTCGGCCCGATCGTCTGGGTGTGTGGATAAGCATTTGATCGAGAGATGGGAAGAGCGTGGATGGGGCCTCGCTTTCGATGTTGAGATGTTTCGGAGTTCACCTGTTTCGGGTACTGTTACCAGTGTCTCTCCTGAACCTGGGATTCACGCCGAGGACCCTGATGATCCTGGGCTGCGGCGGTCTCGTCCGCTGGTTGAGACTTTGTTGAACCGTCGTTCACTCTATGAATATCGATTGGACAGTGCTCCGGCTGATGATTTTGAGCAGATTGTGAAGGGTAGTCGGGTTGCGGTGGTTGGAATGCCCGATATTCGGACGCGTTCAGGATTGCATGTCGACGATCTTCGTTTGAGACGGTTTGTGGCGGTGTATTCGGTAGAGGGCTATTCCAGTGGTGTTTATGAGGAAAAGGAATCTGATGGCGAACTTCAGCTTTCGCTTTCGGTTTCTGAGGATGATCTTCGTTCTTCGATGCGCACTGGAATGTGTGACCAATCGTCTGTGCTTGCGGCTAATTGGACTGTATTGTGGGTGGTGAATTCAGAGAGGTTATTAGGGCAGGCTGTTGGGGCCTGTTCTGCTTTGACGGACTTGTATTTGTTAAGCGGCGTTTGGTGTCAGGAGTATTTGCTCCATGCTGAGAATCTTCGATATGGATCAGTGATCACATCGGCTGTGCGTGATAACGCACTGAGTGAGTTGCTCGGGTTTGGGAGTTCTTTTGATATGGTGGTTCATACTGCAACAACGGGTCGACGCCAATTGCTATAGATAATCGCCATGATCTTGTGGTTGGTTGGTACTGGTGTTTGTCGTGAGGGGGAGGGGTGTTGAGTGTCTTGGTGATCTAAGACGTTCAGGCTCTTGGAGTGAAGTTCGTGGGGCTTCGGGCTATCGATGGTCTGCGTTGGATTGTCTGTGCAATACCGGACGGTGGCGAGGATATGAGCCCGGAAGAATGGGGTTGGGGTGTCGGGGATACGCAGTATGAGGCAGCTACAGTGACTGTGGCTGAGTTGGTTGAGCGTAAGATTATGGAGAGTGGTTCTCAGTTTGGGCTTGTGTACGCTTCTGCTAAGGAACTTGGCGAGTCTGATTGGCTGTTGCTGCCTTGGCCCAATAGTCGGGAGTCTGAATAGTGGGTTGGGTGCTTCTTTTGATGATACGAAGATTTATTGGGTGAAGGGGTATGTATGTTGCACATTTGGAATCTTCTGGAATCTTCAAGAGTCGCTGCAAAGGTCACCCACGTTCTCAACCTCGTTCAGCGTGAGGGCTTTTCAGTGTGAGGGCTTTTCTGCTGCTTTTCTGTCTTTGTTGGTGGGATGCTCTCTAGCCTTTCATCTTACCGATATCTGCAGTGGTTGCTGGTGGCCTATAGCCCATTGGATGATTAAAACGGCGGGGTATAATCCTTTGATGAGTTTACGCGATTATTTTGTTGGCCATCGAGGAATATCAAAAAATGAGGCTGCGAGGATACTAGCTCGTGTCGTAGAGCTGGGGTTTGATTTCAAGTCCCGCAAACAGTTCTATCATCGGAAACAAGGTAAGCCACCACGACAGGTTGTAGAGGAGGGGTTACCGACAACACCCACTGCAATAGACGATGTCCTTGATTCCCTGGCTGCTGATTACCTTCCGGGTATGCCAAATTTTGCCTCACCTCATTTTTTAGGCTTTCCGGATGCTGGGAATAGCATAGCAGGTTTGAGCGGTGCTGTGCTGAGCGATTTTTTGAACGTCAACATGATCAACTCAACTTTTTGTTCGCGCGTGGCAGCTGAAATGGAGATTTCGGTTATTAATTGGTTCCGTGAGATTATCGGCTACGATGCCGCACAGCCTTTTTCAGAATACGAGGAACAAGACAGTATTGACAACGTCGGTGGAATGGTTCTCTACGGGGGGACGATGTCCAACTATGCTGCTGCCCTTCTAGCACGTGAACGAGCATTTCCAGGCACAAAGAAAACTGGTGTCAGGTTTGACACTTCTAAGGTCAAAGTGGTGGTTCCTGAAGGAATCAAGCATTACACAGTTGCAGCTTCGCTGGCGTGGTGCGGGTTGGGTAGTGAAAATATGATCGAAGCACCGATTCGTGGCTATCGCTACGACCAGCGAGCACTGTCCAGGCTATTCCGTGCAGCCCGTGAAAATGGAGAACGAATAATTATGTTGGTCGCGTACGCTGGGGATAGTCGAACCATGACTATTGAGGATTTAACAGGACTGCATGATCTTGTTCGGGGCGAATCTCCTGATACTTGGCTTCACTGTGATGGATGCCACGGGACGAGCCTGGCTTTTTCTGAGAAGTTGAGACATCACCTTCAAGGGATTGAGCTATACGACTCTGTAACGGTTGATCCTCATAAGGTTTTAGCGGTTCCGTACCCGCTTTCACTTTTTTTGGTTGCCAGACCGGAAGTCCTACGGGTGATCGACACGGAATCTGATTTGATCATGCGCCAGGGTCGTTCACTAGGACGAAGGACACCGGTCGTCGGGTCGAAGGCATTCATTGCATGCAGGTTGTGGATGTTAATGAAAATGCACGGTGTTTCGGGTATTGCCGAGCTGGTCGAACAGCGTTGTGATATGGCACAGACTTTTGCAGAGATGATTCGCAAAGATGAACGATTTCTGCTTATCAATGACGTGATGTTCAACTCCGTGACGTTTGTTTACGTGCCACGCAAGTTCCGTGGGGATGGTATGACTCTTTCCCAAGCAGAAGAACTGTCGGTGCTTAATCGGAGAATCTATGAACAGGTCATGGCTGAGGGTAAGTACTATATTCATTCTTTTGTCATTGCAGATGATTTGAATCGCATCGGTTGTGGACGGGATTTCTCTGTTAATGTTCTACGATTCATGTCAGGGAACCCGCTCATCAGCGAAGCAGTGCTAGTTGATTTTTTGGGATACCTCTCAGTGATCGCTGATGAGTGTTCATCCGGTCAAAGGCTCCCCTGATTTTCATGATGTTTGAGCAAGAGGTTCTATCTCGCAAATCTCGGCAGGTTTTAACAGCATTGACAGAAATACTCACAGAAGCGTTGGATGCTCATGAAAGCATGGCATTCGTCTACGGTTCGTATGCTTATGGTATTGAGGGTGACACATCAGATGTTGACGTATTGATAGTATCGGATGCTTATGATTCTTCCAGTCTGCAGGAATTGATCAAATTGATTGTGGAGTTCCACCGGGAATGGGGACTGGCACTGGATGACGAAGTACCGTTCGAACGCAAATTAGTCGCAACTTTTGAGGATATGACACTCGCAAGTAGCGGAAAGTTTTTACTGGGAGATGATGGTGAAGCGCGTCTGTCTCGAGTAGTCAAGACAAAAGAGTTTCTTGAGTCGGAAGAATTACGGTTACGGCTGCTTTTGAATGCGATTACAGGTCGAACCATTCAGCTTGTAGGCGACCGACAGACTTTGCTGCAACTTCAAATGGATGCACGGTCACTATGGTTGAAGTTGCTGCCCGAGCTGGTTTCTCTATCTGATGAATGGACAATACCTGAATTCGTGCGAAAACTGATCGGCAGAGGCCGGGTGAGCGGAGAACTGTTTCTCGGTTTCAAGGATCATCCAGTGATAAACAGCTATTTGAACAAAGTGTTTTTAGAAGTGGTTGGTTACGATAAGTGTCGAGAACGACCATCCGATCCTGTAGTAGCCACCTAATCTTAGTGTAATGATAAAGATAGTATAGAGGTAGATATGAGCACCCCCGTTCTTGTAGCAGTTGCTTGGCCTTACGCGTCGGGTAGTCGTCATCTCGGCCATCTTGCTGGTGTCTACTTGCCAGCCGACATTTACGCCCGTTTCCAGCGTTTGAAGGGCAATGACGTGTTGATGGTCAGTGGTTCCGACGTCCATGGCACCCCTATCACGGTGCGTGCTGACACTGAAGGGGTAGCACCGTCAGAGATCGCTGATCGTTCTCACAGCGAATTCTGTCAGCAGTGGAATGCCCTCGGCATTACCTTTGATTTATACACGACCACAGGCACCCCGAACCACACTGCTGCCACTCAAGAAATGTTCTTGAGCCATCTCAAGAAAGGGTTCATCTACAAGAAAGCGTCAGAACAGTTTTACGATCCCGTGGCTGAACGTTTCCTGCCTGATCGGTACATAAACGGTGTCTGCCCCCATTGCATGTACGAAGAAGCCCGCGGCGACCAGTGCGAAAACTGTGGTCGTCCTCTTGATCCCGTAGATCTTTTGAAGCCTCGCTCCAAGATCACCGGTTCGGAACCTGTTATGAGATCAACCGAACACTTCTACTTCCGTTTTTCTGATCTCTCAGAAGATGTAGCTAAATGGCTTCGCACTCGCAAAGGATGGCGTCCCCATGTTTTGAACTCTTCCCTTGGATGGACCGATGAAGGCTTACAAGACCGTGCTGTTACCCGTGACCTCGACTGGGGGATAGAACTACCGGTCGATGATCTTGGTGAAGGCAAATGTATCTATGTATGGTATGACGCAGTGATCGGCTACTTGTCTGCTTCCAAAGAATGGGCTGCACAAAACGGCGACACAGATCGGTGGAAACGCTGGTGGCAAAACGATGACGCCTTGCACGTGTACTTCTTAGGGAAGGATAACATACCTTTTCACACTTTGTTTTGGCCTGCGCAGCTTATGGCTTATGGTGGGTTGCGGTTACCGGATATTGTAGCAGGCACGCAATATGTGACTTTTTCTGGTCAGAAAGCTTCGGCGAGCCGTGGTGTTGGCACAACAATAGGGGACGGGCTCAAATTCTTTGAACCTGACGCGCTGCGTTATGCATTAGCGTCGTTGATGCCCGAACATGCGGATTCTGATACCTCAATAGGCGAGATTGTACGACGGATCAACAATGAGCTTGTAGCCACCTGGGGTAATCTAGTCAATCGTGTGCTGTCTTTAGCTCAGTCTGTGCTTGGTGGAATATTCCCGGAAGTTAACGCAGAAGCCACCATAGCGGAAGAAGATAGATCGTTGCTAGCAGCCGTGGATGGTGCATTGCTTGTTGAGGCTGACCAAATTGAGCGTGTAGCTTTGAAAGCTGGTTTACGTACAGCCATGGAAACAGCGACCAAGGTCAATGCTTATCTGAACGCCACAGAACCCTGGAAGCTCAAGAGCAGCGATCCTGAACGAGCCGCTGCGGTGGTAGCGACGGCGGTGCAAGCTGTGGCAGGCGTGCGGATTGCGTTTTCACCCTACTTACCGTTCTCCACTGAAGCTTTGGGAAGGGTTTTCGGTCCGATTACAGAATGGAAACGTCCTGAATTGTCGCAAGGCCTGCAACTAGCCAAGCTTCCTCCCCTATTCTCGAAAGTTGATCCTGCTACATTCGAGAGTTGATCTCACATCTGATATGAAGACTCAAGCACGTGATGCCATTGACGCGATGGTAACACATTTAGACGTCGAGGATCAGCTGAACGCGAAGATTCGACTCAACTTCAATGAAAGTCCCTACGCTACTTCAGTGGCTTTGACAGATTCTATTTCAGAGGCTATTCAGACGGTGGATTGGAACCGTTACCCCGACCGCTGTGCGGTTAAGCTGCGTCGTAGTATCGCTGAGTTTTACGGTGTTTCACCAGAACAGATTTTTGCTGCCAATGGTTCTAACGAAGTATTGCAATGTTTGCTGCTTGCTTTTGCTGCCGCTAGTGGTTCAGTAGCAGTGTTCGAACCCACGTATAGTCTGTATGAGCACTTGATCGGAGTGACTGGTGCCGAGATGATCTCGGGTGAGCGTCTTGAGGATTTCACCCTTGATGTAGACAGGGCTGTTGAACTGATATCCACTGAACGTCCGTCGTTGACTTTTTTGTGTTCGCCTAACAACACGACCGGCCTTGCCGAACCCATTGAAACAATAGCCGCAGTACTTGAAGCTGTCCGATCTGTGGGTGGGCTGCTATGCGTCGATGAGGCCTACGGGGAATTCGCCTCGCGTAGTGCGCTTGAACTGCTGAGAAACGATTCAGACAGTCCGCTAGTAGTAACACGCACATTCTCTAAAGCAGCTTGGGGCATGGCCGCAGCACGGCTTGGCTATCTAGTAGGCACTACCTCTATTGTGGAACAACTCGACAAAGTAGTGTTGCCGTACCACCTTGATACTCTCAAACAGGCTATTGGCATCACAACACTTCAGCATGAAGAAGACATGCGAAAACGTGTAGCTACCATAACTGCGGGTCGGGTACAGCTAATGTCGAGTCTGGCCGAGTTGCCTGTCAAGACATGGCCTTCAGAAGCTAATTTCATATTGTTTCGCACCTTGACTATGCCTGCAACCGAGGTCTGGCAGCAGCTGCTCAACCGCTCGGTTTTGGTGAGAAACTGTTCTTCATGGCCTTATTTTGAGGGATGTCTTAGAGTAAGCGTGGGAACTCCATCAGAGATCGAGTTCTTCGTAGCGGCCTTGACTGAAATATTAACATAAGCTTGGGGTTGAGTAAACCAAAATAAACTTCCGAAACGATTTTGGAGAGTGCTGTATTTGATTACTCCGATGCATTCGACAGTGGTACTGTCACACCCTTTCGATTGCAGTAAGATTTCGAGTAGGTTGAAGGATTTAGAATACGAACTACCATGGCTAATACAGCCAAGGTCAATGCCCATTTGAATGCCACTGAAGCTATGGAAGCCCTTCATAAAGTTGGCTCAGCGGCTTTGTAGTCGCTGAGCCAACAACTAGAACGCATAGACGCGATAAACTTCATCGGTCAGCGGCTTTGTAGTCACTGATCCAGCTGTTCTGTATGTAAAGAGAGCGAGAATAGCATGTCACAGGCAAAAACGCAGAAACTGGCGAACATTCCTCGTATTGCATTGATCCAAGCACTTGGAGAGATACGTGGCAATGTAGCCGTCGACCGCTTTGCCAAAGCAGCCCAGGCTTTCAAAGCAGAACGTTTCAAAGAAGCCCGATCGTTGCTGGTTCCGCTCGCCAATGATGCGGCAAATGTGGCTGATGTGCGGGAATTGTACGGACTGGTATGCTACCGGCTGAGATATTTCAAGGCCGCAATAAGAGAACTCGAAGCCTTTCGTATTCTAAGCGGCTCAGTTGAGCAGCATCCTGTGCTAGCAGACTGCTACCGTGCTTTACGTCGTTGGGCTGATGTGGAAGCCCTCTGGAAAGAGCTCAATTCGGTGTTGAAGGCCAAAAGTTCAGAGGATATTGAAAATCATGCAGACACCGACGACACCACTACCTCTAAAAGCGCAACTAGATCGGAGCAGCAGAGAATCAGCAGCGAAGAACTACTCACTGAAGGTCGTATCGTTACTGCTGGAGCAAGAGCCGATCGTGGTGATCTGGCCACAGCCATCGCAATGCTTGAAAACAACTGGAAGCTACCGACCAAGCCGCAGTTCCGCCATTTACGTCAGGCTTACGCTTTAGCAGACTTTTATGATCGTGCAGGCCGCTCTCCGAGGGCTCGAGAGCTTTTCTCTTGGGTTGAAGCACACAACCCGCATTTAGCTGATGTGACAGACCGGGTTCGTATCCTTAGTTAGAGTTCCATTATTGTGAAGTTCTCGAGTGTGAAGTTCTCAAGCCAGGGTAATGGAGTCGTCTAAATAGACATTTTGGATGGCATTCAGCAGTTGCACGCCTTCTGCCTGGGGACGTTGAAAAGCTTTGCGCCCAGAGATAAGTCCTGTGCCTCCCGCTCTTTTATTGATAACCGCGGTAGTAACCGCGGCTGCGAGATCACTGTCACCTGATGATGCACCACCGCTATTGATGAGCCCGACACGGCCCATATAACAATTTGCTACCTGGTAGCGACACAGATCAATAGGATGGTCGCTAGTAAGTTGGTTGTACACTAAGTCGTGGGTCTTGCCGAAAGCTATTGCACGATACCCGCCGTTATTGGTGGGTAGCTTCTGTTTGATGATATCTGCCTGGATGGTAGCTCCAAGATGGTTTGCTTGGCCTGTGATATCAGCAGCGGCATGATAATCGGTGCCGTCCTTCTTAAAATCTGCGTTCCGCAGATAACACCAAAGCACAGTGAACATTCCCAGCTGGTGCGCAGTCTCGAATGCTTCAGAAATCTCACAAATCTGACGTCTGGCATACTTTGAACCGAAATAGATGGTAGCACCAACCCCTGCTGCCCCTAAATCCCAGGCCTGCTGCACTGATCCGAACATAGTCTGATTGTAAGACTCAGGGAAGGTGAGCAGTTCGTTGTGGTTGAGCTTCACGATGAAAGGAATACGATGAGCGTAAGCACGCGAAACTTGTCCGAGAACGCCAAACGTTGATGCCACGGCATTACAGCCGCCTTCCAAAGCAAGTTCAACAATCTTGAATGGATCGAAATAGTCGGGATTAGGCGCGAATGAGGCCCCACCCGAATGTTCAACTCCCTGATCAACAGGCAAGATCGATACGTAACCAGTGCCTGCTAGCCGTCCCGAGTTGAATAAGGATTGCAAGCTGCGCATCACCTGGGGTGAGCGATCGCCTTTACTGAGCACACGATCTACAAAACTGGGGCCGGGGTGAAACAGCCTGTCGCGAGAGATTGTAGCGCAGCTGTGTTCTAAAAGGTATTCGGCTTGATCGCCTAAAAGTTTTTGAGTATCCACAAGTTGAATACTAGTCTGTAGTTACTCCATTGAGAGGTTGTTGTGTTCACAAATACGGATTTGGCTTTCTACGCTGGCCATGAGTAGTCTCGTTGATCCCATGGCCGGTTGTTGTGTTCACAAATACGGATTTGGCTTTCACAAATAATCAGCCGGTTGTGAAGGCTATTGCTAGCATAACGTGTGAGCCAATGCTAACTTGGTTACAGAAATGCGCGATAAACGATCAAATGCATAAGTACGCATGACGCACCGATCAAATACGAAAACATGATGCCGAAAGGTGCACATGATTTGAAATGGTTGGCGGATTCTATGCCACCAGCAGCTAAAGGGCTAGGCTTCAGTCTTGGATTATGACTTCTGCTGAGATGTCGTATGGTCTTGGTCGATCAGTACCTGCTGCCGTGTCTTCCCGATTGGTGTTATGTGACGGGGAGGTGTTTACAGGTGAAAGCATTGGAGCTGCTGTTGAAGTGGCCTCTGGTGAAGTAGTGTTCAATACTGTTATGTGTGGATACCAGGAAGTGATCTCCGACCCTTCGTATGCTGGTCAGATAATTGCGTTTACTAGTTCGCATATCGGCAATTACGGTATCCACGACAAGCACAACGAAGCTGATCGCCCGCATTGCAGGGGTGTGATAGTAAGGGATTTGACCTATCACCCTCAAAGCTGGCGGTGTCAAGGTAGTCTCAATGATTTCTTGCGTGAACACGGAGTGCCCGGAATCTCAGAAGTAGACACCCGCCGCCTCACGCGTCATATCCGCGATTATGGTGCTATGCCTGCAGCTTTCGGAACAGCAGACGAGGACACTCTACTCGCTGCCGCTAGATCAGAGCCGGGCACTGCCGGTGTAGACCTTGTTGCAGAGGCTACCACGTCACGCTCTTACACTATCGGTAGTGGTTCACGTCATGTCGTGGCCTACGATCTGGGTATAAAATCAACCATACTCGATCAGCTCAGCTTTTATTTCAGGGTGACTGTAGTTCCTGCGGGCATTCCAGCAGCAGACGTGATGGCTATGAACCCGGACGGTGTTTTTCTTAGCAACGGGCCGGGTGATCCTGAACTGAACGGCAAACTAATAGAAGAACTACCAACCATTATTGGCAAAGTTCCATTGTTTGGTATTTGTTTGGGTCAACAGATATTAGCACTAGCTCTTGGTGGAAGCACCTATAAAATGCGTTTCGGGCATCACGGAGGCAACGTGCCTGTGAAGCACAATGAAACCGGCCGCATTGAGATCACCAGTCAAAACCATAGCTATGCCGTGGAAACTGGCTCTGTGCCAGGTATCACTGAAACTCATATCTGTTTAAACGATGGAACGCTTGAAGGATTCGTGGTGAACGGAGCCGATGCTTTCAGCGTGCAATACCATCCGGAGGCTAGCCCCGGTCCTCATGACAGCCGTCGTTATTTCGCGGATTTTGCCAACATGATCGAACGTAGAAATTAACGGTTGTGGTGGAATGTCTGTGATTGTGAGGTGCTTTAAGTATTGTGAGATGTTTTTGTAATGCCAAGGCGTGACGATATTGACTCGATTTTAGTCATCGGGTCGGGCCCTATCATCATTGGTCAGGCCTGTGAGTTCGACTATTCGGGAACGCAGGCTTGTCGGGTATTACGCAGCGAAGGTTATCGGGTGATACTAGCCAATTCCAACCCGGCCACGATCATGACCGACCCTTCACAAGCTCATGCCACTTACGTGGAACCGTTGGACGCGTCAGTGCTGAAGCGTATTATTCGCCGTGAAAGCCCTGACGCGCTGCTTCCTACTTTAGGTGGTCAGACAGGTCTCAATTTGGCTGCTGAACTGTCGGATTCGGGCGTGTTGGACGATTATGGGGTTGAGCTGATCGGCGCTGACTTCAAAGCCATTTCCACTGCTGAAGACCGCCAGTTATTCAAAGAAGCCATGATTGAAATCGGCCTTGACGTACCCAGATCGGGAACTGCCACCTCGATGGGTCAAGCTAGGAAAGTTCTAGAAGAAGTCGGCTTGCCTGTCATAGTCCGTCCAGCTTTCATACTTGGAGGCAGCGGAACCGGCATAGCAGCCACTCTCGCTGAGTTTGAAGCAGTTGCCGAAAAGGGTCTTGAAACCAGTCCGATAGGGGAGATTCTGATTGAAGAATCGATAGTAGGTTGGAAAGAGTTCGAGTTGGAAGTGATGCGTGACCACAGTGACAACTGCGTGGTGGTCTGCTCTATTGAAAACTTTGATCCTATGGGAGTGCATACGGGTGATTCAATAACAGTAGCACCGGCAATGACTCTCAGTGATCCGGAATACCAGCAGATGCGCAACGCGGCTTTTGCTGTTTTACGCAGAGTGGGAGTAGACACCGGCGGCTCTAATGTGCAGTTCGCAGTAGACCCGGCAACCGGCAGACAAGTGGTGATAGAGATGAACCCCAGGGTTAGCCGTTCATCTGCTTTAGCCTCCAAAGCAACAGGTTTTCCCATCGCTAAAATCGCTGCCCGTCTGGCTGTGGGTTACACGCTTGATGAGATACCGAACGACATCACCGGTGAAACACCAGCATCATTTGAACCGACTATCGATTATGTGGTAGTGAAAATACCACGCTGGGCCTTTGAAAAGTTTCCTGAGACCTCCAAGGTTTTAGGAACTTCGATGAAATCGGTGGGTGAAGCAATGTCGATAGGACGTACCTTCCCTGAAGCTTTGCAGAAAGGGATTCGTTCCTTAGAGCAAGGCCATTTCGGGCTTAACGCCGATCCTGGTGAAGCCGAATACGATTCTTACAGCGTTCGGGAGTTGATGGCAGCGGTAGTTGAACCAACTCCGGAGAGAATTTTTCAGATCGAAACATTGTTACGGCGCGGGGTTGATGTTCAAAAGGTCTACAAAGCCACGGGAATAGACGCATGGTTCTTGCATCAGATCGCGATCATAGCCAATGAGCGACTTGTTTTGGAAAGGCACCGTTCTAAACATCGGGCAGTTCTACGGGCAGGTGGTGTCAAGCAAACTTCCTCAGACAGTGCTGATCGTGATTTGAATGATGCTTCCGATGATCAGACGTGGGTTCATTCGTCGAATGGGAGTCTGGGCGATGGTGATGGTGATGTGAGCGGTGCTTTCAATGGCTTGGACCGTTTTGGTTTGGATCGTTTAAGCTGGCGCAAAGCTAAAAGGTTGGGATTCGCTGATGCCCAACTAGCGTACCTTTGGGATGTCAGCCCTGAAGAGGTGCGGGCTGCTCGCATATCGGCAGGCATAAAACCCACCTTCAAAACCGTTGACACCTGCGCAGCCGAGTTCGCAGCCTCCACTCCCTACCATTATTCCACTTATGAAGATACCGACGAGGTCTGTTTGGACGACCGACCGAGAGTAATTATTTGCGGTTCTGGCCCGAATCGTATAGGCCAAGGCATCGAGTTCGACTACTGCTGTGTACACGCTAGTGAGGCATTACGGGAAGCGGGATATGCCACGCTGATGATAAATTGCAACCCCGAGACGGTATCCACCGACTACGACACCAGTGACCAGCTCTTCTTTGAGCCTCTAACCGCAGAAGATGTACTCAATGTGATTGAAGCCTCCAACCCTCTGGGGGTTATCGTATCTCTCGGAGGGCAGACCCCGCTTGCTTTGTCTGAACATATTCCCGATGAGCTGGTTTTAGGTACCTCGCCAGCTGCTATTGATTTGGCAGAAGATCGTGAGCGCTGGAATGTTCTGTGCAACCATTTGCAGATACCACAACCCGCAGGTGGAACAGCACTCAACGAGGTTGAAGCTTTAGAAGTAGCATCACGGGTTGGGTATCCGGTACTAGTGCGACCGTCATACGTGCTCGGTGGTCGAGCTATGACTATCGTTTATGACGATACGTCATTGACTGCGACGGTTGAGGATTTGTTGACATTCGGGTCTTTAAGCCGTGAGGGAGACCTAGCGGCAGCCCGTCCAGTGTTGATTGACAGTTTTCTTGGAGATGCCATTGAAGTGGACGTGGACGCATTACGTGATCACACGGGTGAAGTTCTCATAGGTGCGATTATGGAACACGTTGAGCAGGCAGGTATTCATTCAGGAGATTCAGCTTGCATGATCCCACCCGCCAGCTTGGATACTGCTACGGTGTCCTTGATCTGCGATTATACCGCTCTTATCGCCAATGAGCTCAATGTGAAAGGCCCACTTAACGTGCAATATGCCGTGCAAGGCAGCGAGGTATTTGTGATTGAAGCCAATCCTAGAGCTTCACGCACTATGCCGTTCGTTGCTAAAGCAACAGGTGTTCCCTTAGCGAAAATAGCCGCAAGATTGATGTTGGGGGAAACGCTGGAAGGCCTCAGAAAGGAAAAAATGCTCAACGGTTCGCATCTTGCCTGGATGTCGGACTCATTGGTTGTAGCGGCTTTCGGGGTTGCGGGTAACAAACTTGGAATGCCGCATGAACAGGGCGTGTCGATGTCGGATGACCATTCCAACTTGCAGTATGTAGCAGTGAAGGAAGCGGTGCTGCCTTTCAATAGGTTCCCGGATGTTGACGCAGCTTTAGGCCCCGAGATGCGTTCCACAGGTGAGGTAATGGCTTTGGATGCAACTCCAGGCTTAGCTTTCGTGAAAGCTCAACTCGCAGCGGGCACACGATTGCCGGGTTCTGGTTTGGTGTTTATGTCTATGGCGGACCGCGATAAACCTTTAGGCTTGAAAGCGGCGAGCATACTCGTAGAACTTGGCTACGAGCTGGCAGCTACCACAGGAACTGCTGCCTATTTGCGCCATCACGGGGTTCCGGTGATCATTGAGACTGCCAAATTAGCAGACAGCGAAGGCCTCAACGTGGTAGACCTGATAGAGTCGGATAAAGTACGGTTGGTCATTAATTCCCCGCATGGTCGGGGTTCTCATAAGGATGGAGACTACATACGCCTAGCAGTGGGCAAGGCAGGGATTCCGTTGTTGACCACTGGCTCCGCTGCTCTCGCTGCAGCCGACGGATTACGAGATCTGAAACTGCATGAGCCCATGCTGCGTAGCCTGCAAGAATATCACAATAGCTAGTTTTAATGCGGTTTGGTTATGCTGCTCTTAAAGCTACAGTAGTCTTGCCAGAAATAAGTGCAATAAGTGGTAAGACAAGAAAGGGAGATAATGTCGAAAGTTTCTGTATTTACGAAGTTCTCATGTATAGAAGGGAAAGAAGAAGAAGCGGCAGAAGCGTTGGCAACGTTGGTAGAAGCCAGTAAATCAGCAGAAGGAGTGGAAGTCTATTCTTATCATCGTGCCGATGATGGCACTTACTGGTTTTTCGCTCTCATGTCAAGCAAGGAGGCAGCTGACAGCCATGCGGAGAACCCTGAGATTCAGGCAGCTATGCCAAAGATGATGGAGGTTTTGGACGGTATGCCCGAAGTATATATGGCCACACCGTTGGCTGTTAATGGCTTGAGCATCTGAGTTTGACAAGTCGTTCTCAGGCTTTCCAAGCTGCTCACATCTAAGCCATATCCATACATCCGAACAGTCCACAGGATTTATATTTTGCGAGGCTGGCAACACCGCTGACACTCCGATACCGTTGAGCTTGACTGACGCTCGCTGAGCTCAGCGGCTAAGTCACAACTTTAGTTTGAGTCCATGCAGAGCCTATAAAAATGTCCTCATGCTTCATTATCCAGGCGTTCTTGTTGTCTAGGTTGGATTCGTAGTGGACCCACAATCCGCTCTCAGTAGCCATTAACATTTCTGCGCCGAAATCGTATCCATCGTTATCGATGCCGATTTCTCCTCGAATGTTTTTCCCTACATTGTCCGGGTTACGCACATCGGCTAGTACGGTACCGTCGGAGTCCAGCACGAATACGTACCATTCACCGTCGATGTTTTCCGCCGAGCTATAATACTCGATGAAGGCTTCACGCCCTTCTGCTTCATAACGCCAGAGAGCTTCTTCTACCAGCATTCTCGTGTAGGCGCCTGGTTCTTTCTTGGTAGGTAGTAGGAAGGCCTTATACGATGCCTCATACCAACCGGATCCGAATATCAGGCCATTGTGATTAACTGCCCAAGTATGCTTCAGACCACCCTCTTTGGTTTGAGGATTATAATCAATGTATTCCACCCATTCGCCTGTTGCGGAAGCACTGAGAAGTGCTTCTCCGTAAGTAAAACCGGCTATGTCTGTTTTTGCATTGACGGTCGTGCCGATAAGATGGGGTGAGACAGCCTGTGCTTCTAATACTCCCGTTGCACCATCGATGATGAAGATATACCACTGATCCTCATCGTTGCGACTTTCAGATGAGCTGTAGTAGTCTATGGTGTTCTGTCTTTTAGAGATTGCGGCAGTATTGGGAGCGTTGTCGTAGTAATTGATGGCTTGTTGCACGAACCATTTCGTGTAGGCCCCGGGTTCGTCTTTAGTGGGAGCAGAACTTGTTGTTCCACCTTGTGCTAGCAGTAATAGAAGCAGTAGAACACCGAATACTGATATTGTGATTACAACAGGTTTTGAGAATCTTGGCTTATTCTCTTTTTTCGCTTCTTTCTCTCTAACTGACTTCACTGAAGGAGAAAAAGATGTTGTTGATGTTGGAGCAGCTGGAGTTCCAGGTGGAGCAAATGATGCAGTAGGGGGAGGTGTTAGCGGAGGTTTGAGACGATCCTGGTCGTTGTCGGTGTCCTCTTTTGAGGGACCGACTTCCCATGGTGGTGCAGTGGGTTTTTTTTGTTTTTTGTAAAAAGCCATATAGAAATTCTTTTAAAGGTACTGTGTTGTGTTGGAGATTATGTTATTAAATGTTAACTGATCCTACGCGGTTATGAACATTAGTATAGCAATACAGAAACAGTCGCCCAGAAACAGTCGCCTAAGGATAGTGATAGCAGCCCTCATCGAAAAAATCTGATAAGAATCATAGAGGCAGTCGTCTAGTGTCCTGGACGTGTGGTTTCGAGGGGTTTTGATGATTGTGGAGGGATGGGTGTGGTTTCTGGGTGGGTGTGATTGGTCGTGTTGCGTTATAGATCCCATTGCAAACTCCGATCCCATCGGGTGCGTCACGAAGACCCCGTACCCACTGTGCGTGGTTCCAAGGGGTGCGGATGAACCGTTCTTTGAGGGGTGTATCGCCAACAGCGACCTCAGCAAAGCGACAGCGAATACCCAGCATCGGATAGCTTCGCAGTGACTCCTGCCTTCGGCGGTTCTAACATCCAATCCAGGTGTTTGGCCGACCGATATCGTCGATCATCACGTACAATCTATACAATCTAGTAAGCAAGAGTGTCGAATCTCGGGTTCACAACAAAACTCTCTTGAAAACAGGAGACAACGAACACCTCCAGAGTCTCGCCCACCCACACCCACACCACAGAACAGCAAACCCCACCCGCGGGGGCCGGCCCACCCCCAGCCAACGCACGCCGGCCCCACGCCGAAGCTACAGGAGGGGAAGGTCGTGCTGGAGCCGTCGACGGGGGATGTGAATA